>MHJF01000001.1 GCA_001818675.1 Candidatus Harrisonbacteria bacterium RIFCSPHIGHO2_02_FULL_40_20
GTCCCCCATCTTCACTACATCTTCAACTTTTTTTACAAAACCTTCTTTCAATTCGGAAACGTGGATCATGCCGTCGCGATTGCCAAATTCCACAATCGCGCCAAAATCCATAATTTTTACCACCCTGCCTTCAACAATATCGCCAACTTGATATTCATGGACAATCGCTTCCACCTCTTTATAAGCTGATTCCGCCGCCGCTTTATCTACCGCGCCGATAAAAACTTTTCCGTCTTCTTCAATATCAATAGTGGCGCCAGTTCTATCAATAATGTCGTTAATAACTTTTCCGCCCGAGCCAATCACTTGGCCAATCTGATCCGGCCGAATCTGCAAAATCAAAATTTTCGGCGCGTAATCGGAAACTTCTTTTTTTGGCGCGGCAATGGCCTTATTCATAACTTCTAAAATTTCCAAGCGCGCTTTTTTCGCTTGCGCCAAACCATCAGCCAACATTTTCGGAGTGATTCCGTTAATTTTTACATCCATTTGAATGGCGGTAACTCCATCTTTAGTTCCAGCAACTTTAAAATCCATATCGCCATAATGATCTTCCGGCCCTTGAATATCCGTTAAAACTTTATATTTGTCTCCTTTATCATCAATCATCAAGCCCATCGCAATGCCTGCTACCGGCTGTTTCAAAGGAACGCCAGCTTCCATTAAAGACAAACTTGCTCCGCAAACAGTAGCCATAGACGAAGAACCATTGGAAGATAAAATTTCCGAAACTACGCGAATGGTGTAAGGAAATTCTGCCTGCGGCGGCACTAAACCGCGCAGTGCTTTTTCCGCTAAAGCTCCGTGACCAATTTCTCGCCTGCCCGGAGCGCCAAAACGGCCAATCTCACCCGTGGAATATGGCGGGAAATTATAATGCAGCATAAATCTCCGCTTTCCGGAAAATTCAATGGTTTCCACTAACTGCTCCGTGCCCGGAGTCGCCAAAGTGGTAACCACTAAAGCTTGAGTATCGCCACGAATAAACAAAGCGGATCCGTGAGTGCGCTTTAACATTCCCAGTTCAGCGTGCAATTCCCGGACTTCATCCAATTTTCGACCGTCGGGCCGCTTTTCTTCCTCTAAAATCTTTTTATGGACCAATTTATCAATCTCTTCTTCAAAAAGATGCTCCACTACGCCCAAAGAAGACGGCTCAACGCCATCTCCGATTAAATGAGTTTTTAAAAATTCTTTTAACTCGCCAATTTTAGCGTACTGTTCCGATTTCTTTTTGTTATAAACCGCTTCTTCTAATTTATTTTTGAGAAAATCCCTGACTTTTTTTGCCAAATCCGCGTCAATTTCCGCTAAAGCTACTTTTTCTTTTTTCTGGCCGATTTCTTTGACTAATTTATTCTGAAAATCAATAAGCGCGCCAATTTCTTTTTGCGCTTGCTCAAAACTGCTTACCACATCAGATTCTTTAGCGCCGACTCCCTCCAGCTCAATCATATTAATCCGCTCATCAGTGCCAGCGACAAAAGCCTTGAAACCTTCGCTGTTGGCCGAAACACCTGCTACTGGTCCGCCCCACGGAACATTAGAAGTTGCTAAAGCCGCGGAAGCCGTTACTAAAGAAAGAAAATCCAAATCTTCCAAATCTGCCATTTCTAAAATAGTAACCGCAACTTGAATTTCCCTCCGCATCCGCTGATCAAAAAGCGGCCGGATAGTCCGGTCAATCACCCGCCCTGATAAAATTGCCGCCTCGGACGGCCTGCCTTCCCGACGCATAAACCGGCTGCCTAAAATTTTTCCAACCGCGTAAAAACGTTCTTCATAGTCCACCACTAAAGGTAAATAATCCTTATTAGCGTCTTCCTTGCTCATTACCACGGTGACTAAAACCGTATTACCGTTATAACTGCCAAAAACCGAGGCGTTGGCCTGCCCAACTAGTTTCGAAGTTTCCAAAACTAATTCTTTGCCCCGAAAACTATGTTTAAATTGTTTGCGATTAAGTTCCATAAAATTATGTTTATAAAGTTTGTAAAGTCATAAAGTTTTTAAAGTACTTTATGAACCCTAAAAACTTGATGAACTTTTTACTTACGAATAAGTATTTTCGGTATATCTTCCAGGGGAATATATCGATCCGCTTCCTCTTTCATTTTGACCGATCCAGTTTTACTAAAAGCCGCCACTTCCACCAACCGGCCCATTCCCCATTTTATGTAATCCACTAAAGGAAGGAAGTCTCCGTCACCGGTCACCAACACCACCACATCTAAAAATTCGCCCATGCGGATAGCATCCACCGCCATGCCCACATCCCAATCCGCTTTTTTCATTCCGCCCGGATAAATTTGAATATCTTTCATCCGAAGTTCAATGCCTGCTTGTTTTAAGGCGTCAAAAAAAGACGCTTCCGGGCCCATAGCAGCCGCCTTATCGCCCCTAGATTGATTTGAAGCAGTTGCTCGTTCTAGACGCGCATCCTCAAGAGCGCCCTCGGCTTTTACCACATAAGCAACAACGCGAATCAATTTACGATTCGCCACTAAGTGCTTAACTAACTCTTTAAAATTAACTCGAGAGTTATATAAATTTTTTGCGGAATGGTATAAGTTTTGGACATCTATAAAAATACCCACCCGCTGATCTTTTTTCGCTTCCATCCCGTTAGAGACAGGTCGCCAAAGGCGACCGTAACTCGGCCATTTTAAGAACAACCGACGTTTTAATATCTTGAATTATATTATTCGTATTCATTGTTTTAGGTGTCTCTAACGGGATCCATGCGTTTATTTCAATCCCAACTTCTTCACTAAAGAACTATGGACCTTGGGATCGTTTTTCGCCAAATATTTTAAAAACCGGCGTTGCTTGCCTACCATTTTTAAAAGCCCCAAACGAGAATGGCGATCCTTGGGATGTTTTTTCAAATGAGCGGTTAATTCTTCTACTTGTTTCTTTAATAAACCGACCTGAACTGCCGCGGAACCAGTGTCAGTTTCGTGCATTCCGTGTTCCTTAACAATATTTTTCTTTTTTCTAGGAGTAAGCATGTCAATCTTGTCCGAGCAAAGCGAGGTTACAGGATTGAGCACCCCGCCCTTTATGCTCTTTAAAATTATTTAATCGACTTTACCTTTATAATAGATTTTATCATTGATTTTATTTATTGTCATTCGCCTAAAGGGCGGGGTAAGGTTTTCTAAACAAATTTCGGGCGTCTTACAACTTCGAAATTTGTAGAAAGCCCTTATTTTTTAAGTTTAAGTATAATCCTCTTTTCTGCTGGCTTCACCGAGTCAACTTTAAAATCATGCGGCTTGCCTACTTCTAACTGCTTCTTCATTTCTTCTATACTTCCAAATTCCGAAACGTGAATTAATCCTTGCAAAGAATGATCTAGGCTGACTACGGCGCCAAAAGGATTAAAATGGGCAACAGTTCCGGAAATTTCTTGTCCAGCTTGGAAAAACTTTTCCGCTTCTTGCCAAGGATCTGGCTTCAGCGCCTTCAAAGACAAAGAAACGCGGCCATCTTTAATATCAATAATTTTCGCTTTCACGGCGTCATTTAAATTCACCACCTCTTTAGGGTTGCCGATCAAACGATGGTCTAACTCGGAAATATGGATCAAGCCTTCGATTTTCGGATTATCCGCAAATCGCATAAAAGCTCCGAAGTCGGCAACGCCGGAAATAATTCCCTCCACTAAATCGCCTACTTTATATTTGGCCAATAATTCTTTTACATTCTCTTCTAAAACCTCGCGCTCGGACAAAATTAATTTATTGTTGCGAGGATTAAAGTCGCTAACCTTTACTTTTAATTCTTCGCCAACTAATTTTTGCAATTCCACCACGATTTTTTCTCGATTGCCGTCTTCTACTTTTGGATAATGATCGCTAGACAATTGAGAAATTGGAATAAAAGCTTTCACCTCGTTCACTTTGGCTAAAAGGCCGCCAGTGTTGGCGCCAATAATTTTCACTGGAAAAATTTCGCCTTTTTCTTGCAAATCCTTAATAAACTGCCAAGATTTTTGTTTTTCCGCTCCGGCCAAAGATAGTTCTACATAGCCCTGATCGTTTTCCGATTCCACCACTTTCGCGGAAACTTTTTCGCCAAGCTTTAAATTTTTTAAAATCTCTTGGGCATTAAGCAATTCCACTCCGTAAACAATTCCTGTGCCCCAAGGGCCTAAATCAAAATAAACAGCGCGATTGCCCCGGGCGGAAAACACCGCGTCCACTAAATCGCCAGGCTTTAAAACCCTGATTAAAGAAGGATTGGCCTTAAGTAATTGTGCCAAAACCGAGTTAGTATTGTTTTTCTTAACTGACATTGAAATAAAGTATATAATAAAATACCCCTGATTTCAAGAGGCAAAATTATAAAGAATTTTCATTCGCTAACTCAATTAGACTAATTAACGCGGCTTGCGCAGTTCGCAATTCAATATCTGAGGGCTCTTGAGTGGTAAAAAAATACTGCAACAAATAACTGAACCAGATAAAAATAATAAATCTTCTATTAATATAACAATTCGAATATGCCCAAAAAACTACCACGGTCCAAAAAAGTAACGCATTAAACGCGGGAAGGTCGGAAACAGTGGCGAATAAAATTCCTGCCAACGAAATTGGCAAAACAACCGCGAAAAGAATGCCCGCCCCGCAATCACGATTAACTCGCGGGGCCTTTTTAATCTTGTCTAAATCCGTAGTTCCCCATTTGCTATAAGCAAAAATTGCTTTGTGCTCCGCTCCATGCCAAGTCGAAACGCCAATCCTCTTACAATAAATACCCAATACAAATGGCAATAGAAAACACAATAAAGAGACTGCCAAAAAGAAAATGCGAGGCTCCCATAAAGAAAGAAAGATTGCCATGGAGCAAAATAAACAACCTGCTATCTGTACCCACGGCTTATCCTTGAATCTTGAAGCTTCGTCATCCAATAAATTATTCATCTGCGCCATAGTAACATCATAATCAAACCTCAATTTAGAAACTTCTATTCTCTGATTATTAAAATCGTACTTTGCGATGGATATTAAATTATCAGCGTAAAATCCTATTTTACCCGGATTAGACTTGCCGCTAATATTGAGCAATCAACACCTCCTCTAAATCAAAGAACCTAGTATATTATAAAGGGGAAATAAAAAATATTCAACTAGAAAAACTTTGCCCCGTCACCAATCGGGGCTTTAATTTTAACCTAAAATGTATTAAAATAGATTCTATGGTTATCAACTGGTATGGGGAATCTTGCTTCAAAATACAGAGCGGTGAAACAGTTATTCTGACTGACCCGATAGAAAACTCTAGTGGCTTAACGCCTCCGAGATTCAGGACTGACGCCACTATTAACAGCGTCCTTCCTAATCCTCTTATATATCCGTCGCCAGAGATTATCGGTCCAGGCGAATATGAAATTAAGGAAATAGAAATCTCCGGCTGGCCGAATAAATCTTCAGCTGTTTATTTAATTAAGATGGAAGAAATGCGCATCGCTTTTTTGGGCCAGCTCAAAGACCCTCTAGAGCCATCCGTTTTGGAACAACTAAGCGAAATAGACATCCTTTTCTTTCCGGCGGGTGGCAAACCCTTTATTGAACAAAAGGAAGCGGCCCAATTATTAAAAAAAATATCTCCGAAAATCGCCATTGCCTCTTTATTTAAAATTCCGGGCCTAAAAAGAAAAGCGGATGACATTAAGGATTTCTTGAAAGAAGCCGAACAAAAAGCGGAGCCGCAGGAAAAATTAACCATCAAGAAAAAAGATTTAACGATAAAAACCCAGTTCGTCATCTTAAAAACCTAGCCAGATGATTAGAAAGATTACTCGATTTATAAATAAGGTTCGGGGTTCTGATGAAACGACAAAAAAATTCTGGTTAGTGGTCTTCAGCGGAACAACGATGATAATAGTTATCGGCCTTTGGGCCATCAATATGAAAACTAATTTCCGAAATATAGGGCTAACGAAGCCGGAACCCGCAAAAGAAACCTTAGCGGAAGAAAGCGAACTGACAAAATTAAAAGCGATTTTCTCCGCTGGTCTTAAAACTATCGCTGGCAAAATAAAAGAAAAAGCGGGAACTCAAAGGCAAATTTCCGTGCAAACTTCGGAGCAAAACTTTATTCTAGAAAGCCTGACTAAAATCCCCGTAACCAGAATACCCTAACTGAATAAATGAAAGAAAAAGAAAATAAAAAACCTAACACTGCCCTGACCCGCGTAGAACCAAGGGAAATTACCGAAGAGCTTCGAGACTCTTATTTAGATTATGCGATGTCAGTAATTGTGGCTCGCGCCTTACCTGATGTTCGCGACGGCTTAAAACCGGTTCACCGAAGAATCTTATGGGCGATGTGGGAAAGCGGCATCACTGCTTCTGACAAACTAAGAAAATCCGCCAATACCGTTGGTTACGTAATGGCGCGCTATCACCCTCACGGCGATACCGCTATTTATGATTCTTTAGTAAGGATGGCGCAGAATTTTTCACTTCGCTATCCTCTAATTCAAGGGCAAGGCAACTTTGGCTCCATTGATGGCGACAATGCTGCGGCTATGCGTTATACCGAAGCCCGACTTTCCAAAATCGCCGGGGAACTGCTGTTAGATATTGATAAAGAAACGGTTAACTGGACGCCCAACTACGACGGCCAATTTGAAGAGCCAAAAGTGTTGCCCGCCAAACTACCGAATCTTCTAATCAACGGCGGCTTGGGTATTGCCGTCGGCATGGCGACCAGCATACCTCCGCATAACCTAACCGAAGTTATTGACGCCACCCTCCATCTTATAGAAGAACCGAAAGCCGAGTCCAAAGACTTGATGCAATTTATTCAA
Source organism: Candidatus Harrisonbacteria bacterium RIFCSPHIGHO2_02_FULL_40_20 (assembly GCA_001818675.1). Lineage (GTDB taxonomy): Bacteria > Patescibacteriota > Minisyncoccia > UBA6257 > WO2-44-18 > 2-02-FULL-40-20. Next base: position 6,821 of record MHJF01000001.1, read on the forward strand.
GGCCCGGACTTCCCAACCGGAGGAATTATTTATGATAGAAAAAGTATTATTGAAGCCTACCTCACCGGCCGAGGCGGCATCACTACCCGAGGCGTCGCCGAAATAAAAGAAAAGGGCAAGGAATTTTCTATTGAAATCACCGCTATTCCCTATCAAGTCAATAAATCAGAGTTAATCACCAAAATGGCGGAATTGGTCACGGAAAAAAAGATTGAGGGCATCCGAGATATTCGCGATGAATCCGACCGCGAAGGAATGAGTATTGTGATTGAACTTAAATCTAACGCTAATCCTCAAAAAATCTTAAACCAGCTTTATCAATTTACCGATCTTCAAAAAGATTTCCATTTAAATATGATCGCGCTTGCCAACGGCATTCAGCCGCAACTGATGTCTGTCAAAGAAATTTTAGCGGCTTACATTGAACATCGCAAAGAGGTGGTACGCCGGCGCGCGGAATTTGATCTGAAAAAAGCCGAAGAACGCGCCCACATTTTAATGGGCTTATCCAAGGCGCTCTCTTCTATTGATCGCGTAATCGCGACCATCAAAAAGTCCCAAGACAAAGAAGACGCCCATAAAAATTTAGTAAAGATTTTCAAATTCTCCGATATTCAGGCCAATGCCATTTTGGAAATGCGCCTGCAAACTTTAGCGGCCCTGGAACAGCAAAAAATTGAAGAAGAATTAAAAGAAAAAAGAAAAATGATCGCTGAACTCCAATTATTATTAAAGAGCCCGCAAAAAATCTTACAAGTTATTAAAAATGAATTAGCGGAACTCAAAACTAAATACGGCGATGAAAGGAAAACTAAAGTTGTGGCTACCGGCCTTAAAGATTTCAAAGAAGAAGATTTAATTCCTAAAGAAGAAACCGTCATCACTATTTCCAGGGGCGGCTATATTAAACGGGTCCCGCCAGAGACTTTCCGCATTCAAAAGCGCGGCGGCAAAGGCTTAATTGGTTCCGATGTGGCAGAAGAAGATCTTTTAAGCCATTTTATGGCGGCCAGCACTCACGACAACATTCTCTTTTTCACAGATCGCGGGCGAGTTTTCCAAACCAAAGTTTACGAAATACCGGTTGGCAGCCGAACCGCTAAAGGCAAACCGATTCAAAACTTCTTGGAAATTCCCACCGACGAAAACGTCAACGCGGTTATTGCCTATGGCAACCCAGCAACTCCGGAAGGCAAAAAAGAATTGGATTCCAAATTTTTAGTGATGGCTACTAAAAATGGCGTGATTAAAAAAACTCCTCTGGCGGATTTCCAAAATGTCCGACGCAACGGCATCATTTGCATCAAATTGAAAAAAAACGATCTTTTAAAATGGGCAAAATTATCCACCGGCAAAGACGAAATTGTTATTTCCACCGAAAAAGGGCAAGCTATCCGCTTTAAAGAATCACAGGTGCGCCCAATGGGCCGCGCCGCTTCTGGCGTTCGCGCCATCAGATTGAAAAAAGATGATGCCGTGAGCTCTATGGATCTGGTGGAACCGCAAAATGCTAAAGCTCAAAAATTGTTAGTAATCATGGCTAATGGTTTTGGCAAACAAACTCCTATTGCCAAATATCGCCTCCAAAATCGCGGCGGCTCCGGAATTAAAACCGCGAAAATTACCGCAAAAACCGGGCCGATTGTTGCCGCTCAAGTTATTGACGAAGAAGAAGATATCCTAGCCATTTCCGCTAAAGGCCAAATCATCCGCACCACTATCAACACCGTGAGAGTTGCCGGTCGCGCCACTCAAGGCGTAAAAATTATGTCTCTAAATGCAGGCGATAAAGTAGCTGGGATAATCTGCATTTAAACACTGAACCGTGAACATCGAACAACTAACGGCCCATTGATTGGCCAAGCGTTAGTAGTCAAATATCGAGTGTCATATATAATATATTTATGACTCTATCTCGCAGAAAAATAACTTTTATTGGCGTGGTGCTCTTGGTGGCGATTATTGTCACTGGCCTTTTTATAATTGGAAAGCGCAGAGAAGATCCGGGGGCCACGGGAACAATAAAAATTTGGGGAGTTTTTGACGGCATAGAAATTTTCCGGCCGCTTATTGGGGAATTTCAAAAATCTAACCCCGGAGTAAACGTTGAATACACTAAAATAAACCCCGACACTTACGAACAAGACTTGATCAACGGGCTGGCCACCGCGCAAGGCCCGGATCTTTTTATGTTCCATAATTCCTGGCTGCCAAAACATTTTGACAAGCTCCTGCCGCTTTCGGAAAGCGAACTGCCAATAGTCACTTTCCGCAAACTTTTTCCGTCAATCGTAGAACAAGATTTCGCTCCAGACGGGGTAATTTACGCGCTGCCGCTTTATATAGATACCTTAGCGATGTTCTATAATAAAGATATTTTAGACACAAAGGGCATCGCCCTTCCTCCAAAAACTTGGGCGGAATTCCAAAATTTAGTTCCAAAATTAAGAGAATTAGACCGCTCTGGAAAAGTTCTCACCGCTGGCGCCGCTATTGGCGGATCGGAACGAAGCATCAATAGAGCAACCGACATTCTCAATCTTTTGATGCTCCAATCAGGAGCGCCAATGGTTAAATCAGATTTCACGGCCGCGGAATTCAGCCAAAAAGGATTGCAAAGTTTGAATTTCTATACCCAATTTGCCAGCCCAGCCAGCCCTTATTACACCTGGAATGACAGCCTGCCGTATTCTATAGACCATTTTATTGAGGGCAACGCGGCAATCATGTTTAATTATTCCCATCAAATTCCAATTATAAAATCTAAAAATCCTTTTCTGGAATTCGCGGTTGCTCCGATGCTCCAACCCAAAGAAGCCCAAAATACAATTAATTGGGCGAATTATTGGGGCATGGCGGTTTCCGCAAAAACCCCTAAATCAAAAGCCGCTTGGTCATTTATTCAATGGCTAACCACTAACGAACAGCCTGCGCTGCAATATCTTAAAGCCACGAAACGACCGCCGGCGCTCCGTTCTTTGATGGATAATTTTGCCACCAATCCTGATTTAAGCGTATTTTCCGCCCAAACTTTAACCGCCCGGTCTTGGCCGCAAATTGATAATGTAGTCGTAGAAAAATCTTTTTCCACTATGATAGAAAATATTATTGCCGGAAAAATGACCGCCAATAAAGCCGTTCTTCAATCGGAGCAAGAAATCACCCAATTAATGCTAAGAAGAAAATAAAGAACTAGAATTTAAAAAATAGTAAATAGAATTATGAAACTAAACACCTGCTTTAAATTTTTAATAATAGTTATTCTATTTTCTAATTTCTATTTTCTAATTTCTAATAACGCGCACGCCCAGCCAACCAGTTTATTCGGCAAAGAAATTTGCGATCCAACTCTATTGCCGGATAATCAACCCAAAGGCGGTTGCGATCTTTATGATTTTTTAATCTTCGTTAGAAGAATCATTGAATTTCTGCTCTGGATCGCCATCCCCATCGGCATAGCATTTATCGCTTACGGCGCTTTTGTTATAATGACTGCAGGCGGTTCTGAAGAAAAATTCAAAAAAGGCAAAGGCATTATTACGACGGCCATTATCGGAGTGGCTATCGGGCTCGCCTCTTGGCTGATTGTTACCACCGTCAACAAAATTTTAACCGGATATTTAGGAAAATTATGATCCCGTTAGAGACAACGAAGCTATGATTTCTAAAATATTATTGAATTTAAACATAAAAAGTCGCTTATCATTAAAACGGCTGAGTTACGGTCGCCTTTGGCGACCCGTCTCTAACGGGATAAAAAGAATTATCTTAACTAATTTATATCTTCTTGGCACAACTTTTGCTCTTAAGGCATTCGGAAGTAGGCACAATAGCGGAGGAGTTGATACCGGAGAGGGTTCTGGCTCGGGCAAAATTGGAGAACTTCCTAATCCATTAAAAATTCAAAGCATAACTGAACTGCTAGACCGAATAATAAACGCTCTTTATTTTATAATACCGCCGATCGCTGTTTTGATGGTGATTGTCGGAGCTTTTCAAATTTTGACTGCCGGCGGCGCCGAAGATAAATATAAAACCGGAAAAAGAACTATCACCTACGCGGTTGTTGGCATAGCTATTTTCTTATTAGCGGATCTCTTAATTAGCTTGGTAACAGAATTGCTGGGAGCCGGAGAACCATCTCCCGCGCCATTTGATTAATCATCAAACCCTATCTATGAAATCCAAATTAATTAA
>MHJF01000002.1 GCA_001818675.1 Candidatus Harrisonbacteria bacterium RIFCSPHIGHO2_02_FULL_40_20
GATAAATTGGCTATTAGAGATGCGATGATTTTGACGGCGGGCCCGTCTATTAGTCAGAAAGAAATTGATTATGTTTTGGATGCCGTTAAAACGGGTTGGAATTTTCACTGGAGCGATTATTTGAGAAAGTTTGAAAAAGCTTTAGCGGCATACGAAGGCACTGAACATGCTTTGGCGGTTTCTCACGGCACCGCGGCTTTACATTTAGCTTTGGCAGTTTTTGGCGTGGGTCCCGGAGACGAAGTAATTGTGCCAGACCTGACCTATGTGGCTTGTTCTAATGTAGTTCGCTATCTTGGTGCGAAACCAGTTTTTGCAGACGTTGATCGGGAAACTTGGTGTTTAGATCCAAAAAGCGTAGAGAAATTAATTACTTCAAAAACCAAAGCGATTATGCCCGTTTGGATGTACGGCAATGCTCCAGATATGGATGCTATAATGGCTATTGCTAAAAAGCATAAGCTTTATGTTATAGAAGATTCTTGTCCGGCATTGGGCACTACTTATAAAAATAAAAAGGCTGGCTCTATTGGAGATGTGGGCGCTTTTAGTTTTCAAGGAGCTAAGATCGCGGTGATGGGAGAGGGCGGCGGGTTTGTGACTAATAGAAAGGATTTTATGGATCAGGCGATGTCTTTATATGACCATGGCCGAGATGAGAACCGCCAATTTTGGGCAAAACAATTTGGTTATATGTATGAATTGTCGGGAGTTCAGGCGGCTTTAGGTTTAGCGCAAGTGGAGCGGATTGAAGAATTAGTAGCGAAAAAGCGGCAGATTTTTAAGTGGTATTTTGATCGCCTTTCCAGCATTAAATATTTTAGCTTAAATAAAGAATTGCCTGGAGTATGCAGTAATATGTGGATGCCTTCAATTGTTTTACATAAAGATGCGCCGATATCGCGGGACGATCTTAGGGTGGAATTAAAAAAGAGAATGATTGATACTCGGCCGTTCTTTTTCCCGATTACCATGTTCCCGATTTATGAAGACAAACAAGCCGCAGTCCGTAATCCTAATGCCTATTATCTTTCCGCCAATGGCCTTAATCTTCCGAGCGGTTTTGAACGGACCGAAGAAGACGTTGATTATATTGCCAGCCATATTAAAGACATTTTGGGAGTTTAATTATGATCAAGAAAAAAATAGCGTTATTTGCTAACGATTATGTGGGCTTAGAAATTTGTAAATTTTTACGAGCTTCTGGGGATAAAATTGTAAAATTATATGTCCATGATTTAGATAAACAGAAGTTTGTTCCGGAAATTATTCAAGCTTCAGGTTGTTTGAAGAAAGACGTTGTCGGCGCCACAGAAACTAACAGCCCAGAAAAAATAGCGGAGTTAGAAATAGCCCAGCCGGATTTTATTATTACGGTTTACTGGGCTTATTTATTGAAGCCCAAAGTTTTTAAAATTGCCAAACAAGGAACTATTAATTTTCATCCGGCTCCTTTGCCAATTAATCGAGGCTGGTATCCACATGTTCATAGTATTTTAGATGGCAGCCCAACGGGCGTAACTTTGCATACCTTAGCTGAAGATGCGGATACGGGTTTAATTTGGGCGCAGAAATTAGTCCCTCTTTCTAGTGTGGATACGGCGGGCGATATTTATAAGCGGTTACAAGAGGCGATAATTCAATTGTTTAAAGATAATTGGGAGAAAATTAAAAATGACCAGATTAAACCAACTCTCCAGGATAAAAATAAAAAAGGCAATTACCATAAAAAAAGCGAAATTGAATCTTTAGATCAGATTGATATGGATCAGACTCTCAAAGCTAAAGATTTGATTAACAAATTACGAGCTAGGACTTTCGGCAAAAAGGGCTTTGCTTATTTTTTGGATAATAATGGCGAAAAGATTTATGTACAGATTAGATTAAACAAGTTACCGGATTTCGAGTAAGCTAATTATATTGATATGGCTAACGGGAAGAGAAAAATTTCTACGATTTCGGCTTGTTATAATGAGGCGCGAAATATTAAGCCGCTTTATGAACGGCTGATTAAGGCTTTGGGGAATTTTAGCTATGAACTAGAAATAATTTTTGTAGATAATTCTTCTACAGATAATTCTGAAGAGATATTTCGGGGTTTAGCGGAAAAAGATAAGCGGGTGAAAGTTTTATTTATGAGCCGGAATTTTGGAGGGCCCCAAACAAGCTATTTTGCCGGATTACAATATTGTTCTGGCGATGCCGCGATCCTTTTGGATGGCGACTTGCAGGATCCGCCAGAAGTAATTCCGGAATTGATTAAAAAATGGGAAGAAGGATACGACGTGGTTTACGGGATTCGAGCTAAACGGAAAGCAAAAATCTTAAAGCGTTTATTTTACAAACTTTTTTACCGAGTTTTTAAAAAACTAGCCTACATTGATATTCCTTTAGATGCTGGAGAATTTGGTTTGATGGATCGAAAAGTAGTTAATGAGATTGCCGATTTTTCGGAAAACGAAGTTTTAGTGCGGGGGTTAAGGGCCTTTGTCGGATTTAAGCAGGTCGGGGTGGAATATGTTCGGGATGACCGGAATGCCGGAAGCAGTACGACTAGTTTTTGGCAGGATTTAAAATGGGCTAAAAAATTCATCATTAATTTTTCTTATAAACCCCTGGAATGGATTTCCTACGTAGCATTTTTTGCATTTTTAATTTCTTGCACCGGAATATTATTGAATTTTGTTTTATATCTTTCTAATCCCTATTCTCCGCCGGGCATTCCTACGATTATTTTTGCAATTTTCTTTTTTGGCGCCGTGCAACTTTTGTCGCTTTCCATTATAGGAGAATATTTAAGCAAAGTATTGCAGGAAGTGAAAAATCGACCACGTTATATTTTGAAAGAAATCTTGAATGACGAGAGAAACAAAAACAAGAAATGAGGAATTCCTTAGAGGAGTTAAAAAAACATGCTAGGAATATTCGCCGCAGTGTTATTGAAATTTCAACTCCAGTAAAGAGTTCACATACTGGCGGGTCTTTTTCGGCTGTCGATCTTTTAGCAGTTCTTTATTTTGAAATTTTAAAAATTGATCCTAAAAAACCGCAAGATTCTCTTCGGGATATTTTTGTTTACAGCAAGGGCCATTCGTCTTCGGCATTTTATTCAACATTGGCAGAACGGGGTTTTTTTAATAGGAAAATTCTGGAGGAATACTACAGAGATGGCGGTCGGTTGCCGGGTCATCCGGTGAGGAATTGCGCGCCGGGAGTTGAGGTTTCTTCCGGATCTTTAGGCCATGGATTACCAATGGCTGTTGGCATGGCCGTGGCCCGCAAGTACGATAAAAGCCCTAGCCGGGTCTTCGCCATGTTGTCTGATGGGGAATGTGATGAGGGCTCGGTGTGGGAAGCGATTATGTTTTCTGGTTTTCATAAGTTAGATAATTTAATAGCGATTGTAGATTACAACAAAATTCAAAGCTTAGGATCCGTAAAAGAAGTTTTGAACTTAGAGCCGCTGAAAGCCAAGTGGCAAGCTTTTAATTGGGCGGTTAAGGAAGTTGATGGCCACAATTTAGCTAAAATTTATCATTCTTTGAAGAAATTGCCATTTCAAAAGGGTAAGCCCAGCGTTTTAATAGCTAATACCGTTAAAGGAAGGGGGGTTTCTTTTATGGAAAATAAGTTGGCTTGGCATTATCGGAGTTTGGACACACCAGAGGAATATAAACAAGCTATGAAAGAAATAGAAAAATCATGAGAACTGCCTTTATTAAAACTTTAATAGAATTAGCTGGCCAAGATGAGCGGATTTTCTTTTTAACCGGTGATTTGGGTTATGGGGTAGTGGAAAGTTTTAGAGATCAATTTCCAAAAAGATTTATTAATATGGGCGTGGCGGAACAAAATATGGTGGGAACTGCGGCAGGATTAGCAATGTCGGGGAAAATTCCCATTACTTATTCTATTGTTACTTTTGTCGCCTTAAGGCCATTAGAGTTTATCCGTAACGATGTTTGTTATCAGAATTTAAATGTAAAGATTGTAGGAGTTGGGGCGGGATTTTCTTATCCGCAATATGCCGCTACCCATCAAGCCATTGATGATGTAGCGATTTTAAGGATTTTGCCTAATTTAGTGATTCTTAACCCGGGTGACCCGATTGAAACTCGTTTGGCAACCATTGCCGCCTTGAAGCATGTTGGCCCAGTTTATATTAGGATCGGGAAAAAAGGAGAGCCGAATGTTCACAAAAAAGATTTTCCTTTTGTGATTGGCAAAGCGGTTACTATAAAAAATGGGAAAGATTTTACGGTTATTGCCACTGGCAATATTTTAGAAAATACAGCGAAAGCGGTGGCGTTGTTAGAAAAATCCGGATTTTCGGTGCGGTTTCTTAGTATGCCGACTATAAAGCCCATAGATCAGGAAGCGATTAAAGGGGCAGCCAAGGAAACTAAGGCAATTTTTACTGTAGAAGAAACTTTTGATATTGGGGGGCTGGGGACTGCTACGGCAGAAGTTTTGGCTGAGCTTAGCTTTAAAAAATTTTTTAAAAAAATTGCCATTCCGAATCATTATCCGAAGGAAATTGGCTCCCAAAATTATTTGCGAGGAATTTATGGCTTACAGCCTGATCAGATAGCCGCCACCATAAAACAATATTTTAAAAAATGATGAGACTTTCTAACTTAGCTAAGAGTTTGAAATCTGGCCAGAGAGATGATTTTGCCAAGCGAATATGGCGATTAGAGAAAGAAGGCAAGAAGATTTTTCATTTAGATATCGGCGATCCAGATTTTGATACTCCAAAACATATTATAGAAGCGGCGGTGAAGTCTTTGCGTTCCGGAGATACTCATTATGATGTTGCCGGCGGTACCAGAGATTTTCGGAAAGCCATCGCAAAGAGCGTAAAAAAAGAATTAGGCTTTTTACCGGAAGAAGAACAGATTTTGATTGGGCCTAGCCCGATGCTTATTTATTTTCTGCTTCAATGCGTTGCGGATAAAGGCGATGAGGTTATTGTAGGGGATCCTGCTTACGCGCGTTTTTATTCTTTGTTGAATTTACTAGGTTTGAAACCAGAGCCAGTTGTTTTGAAAGAAAGAGAGGGTTTTCGGATGAATCCGGACCGCGTGCGGGAAAAAATTACTAAAAGGACGCGGTTAGTAATTATGAATTCGCCCCATAATCCTACGGGAGCGGTAATGACGAAAAAAGAAAACGAACAGCTTTTTAGGTTGGCGCGGAAATATAATTTTTTAATTTTAAGCGATGAAGTGTATGGCAAATTGATATATAGCGGGCAGCATTATTCTCCAGGAGTTAATGACCATTGTCGGAGTAATGTGGTTATCTTAAATAGCTTTTCTAAGGCTTACGCAATGACTGGCTGGCGATTAGGATACTTGGTCGGGCCTAAAGAGTTAATGAAAAAAGTTGAAGTGTTAATAAGAAATACAATTTTTAGCTTGCCGGTTTTTATTCAAAAGGCTGGAATAAGCGCTTTATTGGGCAGCGATAAATTTTTAAAAAAGACAGTTGTTGATTATAAAAAACGCAGAAATATTTTAGTGGCGGGGTTGAATCGTTTGCCTGGTGTTAAATGCGCAATGCCCGACGGAGCTTTATATGTTTTTCCCAATATTCGCGGCACTGGACTAAGCAGCCGAGAGTTTGTTAATTTTATGCTGGAAAAAGCGGGAGTAGCTTTGTCGGCGGGAACAGAGTTTGGCAGAGAAGGAGAAGGATTTATTCGAGTTTCTTTTACTGTTTCGATGAAAGATATTCAGGAGGCGGTAAAGAGAATGGAAGCGGTGTTACAAAATAAGAATTTTCAATATGCAAGAAAAAATTAAAAATTTAATTTATACCTTAGTTCGGGAATATTATAAAGAAAAATTCGGATCGCAAAAATTTGTGCCGGGCGAGACCCATATCCCAGCTTCTGGAAAATCTTTCGGCGATGAAGAATTAGTGAAGATGACGGAAGCAGTTTTGGATGGTTGGTGGACAGAGGGAAGGTTTGCGGCGGAATTTGAAAGTAGTTTGGCGAAATTTCTTGGCGTTAAAAATTGTATTACTACCAATTCCGGCTCCTCGGCTAATCTTTTGGCGGTTTCCGCGCTTACCTCCGTTCATCTTGGGAAGCGGCGTTTAAATCCGGGTGATGAGGTGATTACTATTGCCGCTGGATTTCCTACCACGATCAATCCGTTAATTTTACATCGTTTAGTTCCAGTATTCGTGGATATTGATTTACATACTTTTAATATTGATGTGGACAAGATGAAAAAGATGGTTTCCAAAAAAACTAAGGCTGTTTTTATGCCGCATAATTTAGGCAATCCTTTTAATTTGGATGAAGTTCGTAAGCTTTGCCGCAAACACAAGCTTTGGCTGATTGAAGATTGTTGCGATGCTTTAGGCTCCAAATATCGAGGTAGGCAAGTTGGCAGTTTTGGCGATCTATCTACTTTTAGTTTTTATGCGGCGCATCATATTACTACAGGCGAGGGTGGGGCAGTGGCTACCAATAATGCTAAATTAGCGGCTATTGTTCGATCTTTCCGGGATTGGGGGAGGGAATATTGGTTTCGTACTGGCGAAGATAAGAAACAGGATAAAGGATTGGGCGCGGCTAAGCGCGGCAAACTGCCGGCGGATTACGAAGCGAAATTTATTTTTTCGGAAATCGGATATAATTTGCGGCTTACAGATATGCAGGCGGCTTTAGGTGTGGTGCAGTTGGGTAAGTTAAAAGGTTTTATTGAGCATCGCAAAGATTTGTATAAACGTCTGCGTAAAGAGGTGGCTCCATTCGGGAAATTTTTCTCTTTTCAAGAGGCGGAGAAAAATAGCGATCCGTCTTGGTTCGGATTTTTAATTACCTTAAAATCCGGATGTCCGTTTACTCGCAAAGAATTTGTCGATTATCTTCATGGTAAAAATATTGGTACGAGGATGCTCTTGGCGGGTAATTTAACTAAGCAGCCATATATGCAAACTTATAAAGTGCCTTTTCGTAAGGATGATTTAAAAAATACTGATTACGTTTTAAAAAATTCTTTTTGGATCGGCGTGCATCCGGGTATTGATCAGCCGCGATTTGTTTATATGTCTCAAGTTTTGAGGGAGTTTTTAGATAAAAAATTAGAAATAAAAATGAAAAAATAAATGTCAGACTGGAAAAAAGATAATTTAAGATTTCTTTTAAATAAGCTGGGGGGATACCCCGATAATTTTCAGATTTTAGATTTAGGCGTTGGCAAAGACCCTTTTTCAGAAGCAACGGTTCGGTTCAAGAATGTTGTGAAAATGGATATTTTGCCGTACGATGCCGTTAATTTAGTTGGCGATTTTAATAAGGGCATACCTTTTAAGAATAATCATTTTGACTGCGTACTAGTTAATAATGTTTTAGAGCATTGCTCAACCCCTCCCCAGCTTTTAAGAGAAATTAATCGAGTTTTAAAGCCCGGCGGCGTCTTAATCGGAACTGTACCGTTTATTATTCAAATTCATCAGGAGCCGCATGATTATTTTCGCTATACAGAATATTGTTTAAGAAATTTATTTAAGGATGCCGGATTCAAAGATTGCAGCATCAATAATCTTGGCCATTCATTATCAATCTATAATAATTTCCAGGGATTATTTTTCTGGAAACTATTGAATAGCCCGCTCAATATTTTTGAGAAGACATTAATTAAAATAATTTGGAAAGGCCAAAGAATACTGATAAAGCTAATGGGAAAAATTTATCAAAAATGTTTGCAAGACGATATTCTAGTTCAGGGTTATGGTTTTGTGGTAGAAAAATAAAGTAGTTAAAGATTTCTTTTAGGCCTCGCCAAAATGCAAACGCTAGTTACGCTTAACATTTTCATATCTTTAACTTTTTCGATAACAAGTGTCTCTTGGATTAGATTAAGCAATTTTTTTTTTGGGCGGATATAATTTCCTCGATCTATGGAAATTAAAAATCTGCCGATTAGATTTCTTTTTTCTTGGGTTATTGGGTCACAGATGGCAATGGTTTTTGCGGCTACGCGGTTAAGGGTTTTAAATAAAGCTCGGTTTTCGTCGTCGGTAAGATGATGGGTGGCATCAATTAAAATCGCAGCCTCATAAGAGGCGTCTTGAATTGTGGCAGTATTAGCATCGTCGCAAAGGAATTTTTTGTTTTTTATGCCGTAGAGTTTTTGGGCGCGATCAATATATTGTTTATCCATATCCACGCCTAAATATTGGCTGTTGGTAATGGCGCTATATTCTCCGGTGCCACAGGCAATATCAATCACGGAAGTTTGTTCGGTGATGCCGAATTCCTTGAGTACGGCAAAGCGTTTTTTATATAATCCGAAAAAGAAGTCCAGAGTTTTTCGGAACAAACGCCAGATAAAAGGAGGTTTTAAAATAAAATTAACTATTTTTTTAATCATTAGGTTAATGAAGGATTTTATAAATTTCTACTTCTGGATTTTTGAAAATCAGCGATAAGTTGTTTTCTTTACTTAAATCAATATTAGTGAATTGTTTTTCCCAGGGGCTGAAATAAACGTATTCGGCATTAATATCGCTCCAGCTAATTTTAATTTTCTGATAGCGATTTATCAATTCGCTGATTTTTTCTTCCGGGATTTGTTGAAGGTCTTGGTCTTTGAAGTATTGGATATAAAGATTTAGGCGGTCATCTTTTATATTAACTTCAGTATATTTCTTGCCGCAATCTTGTTGGCAGATTAACCCTTGGCCATCGCGGAGCCGTTTTTCCAAAGTCGCTTCAGAAACTTTAAAAATTTTATTAGCTATAAGATAGCGCTGTTCAATTTCAAAATTTGTTAAGGATGCGACGATTCCCCAAGGAAGAAATGGTCGAGCCGCTGTAAAAGCCGGAAGATAAATGGCGGTTACAAAAGATGGAGAAATGATTTTGGGTTCGCCGGATACATTTTTATTGAGCCAATCCCAGGATTCTACGATTGTTTCGGGCAGGGTATAGGACTCTAAGATTTCTTTGGGGGGTGGGCTTAAAGCTAATATATTATTAGTTTTTTTGATCATTAACAAGGCGGTAGCAATAATAAAAGTTGTTATTGTAATTTTTTTGATAACGGGCCAATGAGTTTCCGATTTTTTTATCCCTTGATAAAAAAGTAGGAAAATTATCGTATAAATTATTGGGCTTAGGGGCCGTGGCCAGTGGTTAGGAACAATATTGAATCCGGTGAAAAATTGCGCATTCATCGCGATAATTACCGCGATTAAGGCTGCCCAAAAGAATAAGGCCAGTTTTTTTTCGTTTTTCTTCCATAGAAAAAAGTAAATTAAGGCGGCGAATACAATATAGGAGGTGTAATGGGGCCATTCTTCCCAACGAAAGATTTTTCCGGTTTCGGTGCCGATTCTTTGGACAAATTCTCCGGTGGCGTCTGCGGCTTTGAATTGCAGATATCGGATGGCATAAGGAATAGATAGGATTGCCGTTGTTGCCCAGAGCCACAGAAATTTTATAATTCGTTCGCGGTTAGCACGCAGGAAAAATAATGAATAAATAAATACTAACCCGAGAACGGTAAGCCAAAAAGTCCAAAAATGGAAATAGGTATAGAATAATAAGCCTGTGAAAATTCCGGATAAGATCGCGGTTTTAATTTTCGGCTGTTTCCAAAACATCAGGAAAGAAATAATCGCGGGCAGATAGATTAAATGAGTAACCATCGGATAATCAACGCGCGACCAAAATAACCGAGGCAAAATTGTTTTTACGCCTGGATAAAAATTTTTGAGAATAATATTAGAGAAATTATTAGGGCTATAGAATGCTGCGGGCAAATTTAACGCGATAGGGGTGAGTATGGCAGTAAAAGAAAAAAAGAGCGACCACCAGCGATTTTTTTGGAAAATTAAAAGCCCCAGAAAAAATAAAATTAGAAATAAAATTGGCGGCAAAATAAAATTTGCTAAAATATACGCCGTATTGATATCGCCGGTTAAATGAATGAAAGAAGAAAAAATAATTGGCGGTAGAGGGTTAAAAACTACTGGCTTTTGTTCGTCGCGATCAAAAAAGAAATCTTTAGGCGGAATATGGCCATCATAGGCTTCGCGCGCTGCTTGGAGGTAGTAATAACCTTCGTCGTTGAATTCCGTAAATTGGCTCAAAATAAAAGGCTGGCCATTGGCAGTCTGGTGTTTCCAGATCAAAAATTGAGGAAAGCCGTAAAAGATGCCTACCAAAAGGACAAATACGATTAAAATTAGATAGAAGTTTTTATTGAGAA
>MHJF01000003.1 GCA_001818675.1 Candidatus Harrisonbacteria bacterium RIFCSPHIGHO2_02_FULL_40_20
CTGCCTCCTTTTCAAAAAAGTGAAAGAACTAAAAAGCGTTACCCTACAGCAACGCTTTATAAAATACTATGCCGAGACTGAATTGTCAATGGGATCGTATTTTTTTAAATCACGCTTTAATTTCTTTCCAACTACTAATTCGTAATGCTCGGATGGCAAACCGCCGGCATACATCTGCGGCCGCATCGCGTAAATCATATCCTCGGTAACCAAAGTGCCTGCCGGAATATCGCGGCCAGCCATCAAAGACTTTCTAAAAACCGGCCGGAATTTAGCTTCATCATCCAACATAACTTTAGTTTTATCTTTTAACGCTTTTTTAGCAAAATCTCCGGCTAAAATTTCTTCGCGTTTTTTCGGATTCTGTTCTAACTCTCGTACCCCCACCACCAATTCTTTTAATTCAAGCGGGGTCATGGAAACTTTATGGTCTGACCCCCAAAGATCGCGGGAAAGCGAAAAATGCTTTTCTAAAATCGTGGCTCCAGCAGCAACCGCCACCAAATCCGGCGTAAGATCACCTACCGAATGATCAGAAAATCCAATCGGAATGCTAAATTTTTCTTTAAAAAATTGAATCGTTCCCAAATGCAAATCTTCCGGCGGGCAAGGATATTTAGAGACGCAATGGAGCAAAGCCACTTGATCGGTTTTGGCTTTAAGAAAATTTACCGCCTTCTCAACCTCTTCTAAATTACTCATTCCGGAAGAAATAATAATCGGCTTTCCAGTATTACGAATATAGTCCAAAGTCACAAAATCCAAAATATCTCCCGAACCAATCTTCCAAAGATCAACCCCGACTTCATTCAACAATCTAGCTGCGCCACGGCTCATCGGCGTAGAAAAGAAAATGATTCCTTTTTTATCGCAATGCTCTTTTAGTGGCTTCCAAAAATCATTTACCGGCGTAGCCTTAGTATTCCGCGTCACCCAACTATAACGGTCACTACCGCTAAAATGCGGAGCCGTGATATTAATATTCAGTTGCTCATCTTCAACGTTATGGGTTTGAAATTTCACCGCATCCACTCCAGATTTTACTGCTTCATCAACCAACTTTTTAGCATTCTGCAAATATTCATCAACCGATTTCTCTTCTTGCGTTTGAATAAAACCCTTGCCTATCTCCGCAATTACAAAAACACCTTTCTGAAGCTTCTCCCAAATTTTCATAGCATTATTCATATCATACCCCCTAAATTAAACTCTCTGAGCCAGTATATATAACAAGCTAAAAATCAAAAGGTTTCGGGCCGATCAAAACAATATCAAGCCCCTAAAAAATCTCGAGCAAATAAACTAGCTGCGTATTTATTACCATCCAACGTTCCCCATCTCTTTAAAATATCTTCACGCACTTTTTGCATATTTTCTTTAACCGCTTCTGATTCTTTCAAAAGCTGGTCTAAATTTTGTCCGCGATAGATAATCCCAATTCCCAATTTTTCAATAGTTTGATTATTGAATTTAATTTCTGGGTCATCGCTTGGATCAAATTCCGGTACAACCAACGGCGTTCCGGAAAATAAAGATAAATATACCGAACCCCAGCCAGAACGGGCAAAATGTAATTTAATGTTTGGATTACCTACTAAATCCGGAGATGCTTTTATTCCCCCGGGCACAACTTTAGGGTCGTTGGTATAAATTTTCAATCCTAATTTCCCCGTTTCCGCGTACAATTTTTCTAATCCTGCAATTCCGCTCACGGTCACAAAAATTCCCTCAGCCAGTTCTTCGTTCTTCATTCTAAGTTCTAAATTCTTTATAATCGGCGGGGTTTCCATTTCTGTTTTATAACGAGGTTGGCGATTTTGCAAAAAAGAAAAAGTCCCCGGATAAGATAAACAATGAATTCTATAATCACGCTCCACCCAGTCAGCCGCTTTAGCGGCATCTTTTAAACCAGCCTGTTCGTAAATCTCTCCTAAAAATCCGAAAGAAGTAAAATAAGCCGGGGCAATATCGTAGCGCAACCGCGGAGAACGGCTTAATTCAACCACAATATCCTTGCCATAAGTTTCTTCTAAATGTTTATGCGCTTTTTCCGAGGCCCCTTTAACTGACTGCGCCCATTTTTTCAAATAATCCTGAAAATTCCCCGAAACTTGTGGTGAGCCTACCGAACCATAAAAAACACCCCGCAAAATCTCGCCTAGTTTTTCATCAAAAACTATTTCCGGAACATCACCAAATTCTTCCCGCATTGTCTGTTTTTGCTTATCGCCGTAAACTAAAGGAACAATAATGCCCAGCCGCTTTTTGCCAACTTTTTCTAACTCATCATTAAAAGCTAATGCCAACTCCGTAGTCCGCAAATACGGGCCGTTGCCGTAAGCGAAATTTGTCACTATAAATTTAGAATTATGAATCATAAATGAGGAATTATGAAAACGAGGTTGCTGCTACGCCTATAACAAGTATAACTTCTTTAAATAGCAGGCTGTTTTTATCACATTAAAAAAAATCCCCGCCGAAGCGAGGATTGGAAACAAAAAATTAATTTGCAAGCTGGTGATTCTTCACAAAAAATTTAGAACTAACAAATTGCCAAGTGCCTTTATCCATCAGCACGAAAGCCATCAGATAAAAAAACACTCCAGCAATTTTGGCTACAGTCAAAGCCTCTCCAAAGACGAAAATCGCTGACAACATGGCAGTAGTTAAATACGTGCCGTTTAAAACCAATTTCTTCAAAGCTATGCTCGCGCCGCCCTTATAACTCATCAGATTAAAACTCCACATACCGATAACAATCAAACCGATAATAGCCGAAACTAGCCAGAGATTCTGCATCGGTCGGGAAAAATCTCCAAAGAGTTTTCCTGATCCCAGCACCAAAACGCCAGCCGCGCATAATACCAGAGTCGTCAACCCACCCCAGAAATTCTTCACAAACGGATCAACTTTTTTCACTTTTTGCGTAATGCCCTGATTGATAGCCACCGAAATCATTGTCCCGAAAGACAACCAAACCCACAACGGCAACCCCGCTACCTCTTTCAAAGAAAGCCAACCCAACATAGAATATCCAGCGAAAATTGCTACCCCGATTCCCAACCACTCACGATACGAAAGCTTATGCCCAAAAAATACTCTATCAATAAACGCGCCCGGTACAATAGAGAGAATGATAATAAAAGTATTGGTCCCCACATCGCCGCCTAAAAGAAAAACCATGAACGCTAAAACAGTAGAAACTACAGCAAAAAATCCAAACAAACACGATCCTAAAATACTTTCAAAATCAGTGAGTAATTTCGTTCCCCTGCGCCAACACACAACCGCTCCGACAATAGTTTGCACCACGCCAATAACGAAAGTGGCAAAAAATGCATGGGCTACAGTAGAACTCACATTGCCCACAACTTTTTGTAAAAGCTGAGACGAAGTCTTAGTCGCAGCTTCCGCCAATGTCCAAAGCATCCATCGCTCTCCAAGCATTTCTGATCTCCTTCTAAAATTGAGATGAGGACATTCGATTATCCAAGAACTGCCAATATCTTAATATAAAAAATCCGCTTCGTCAAGAAAAGCGGATTTTGGACTGCATAAAACCGGAATTAAATTTTAGGGATTTTAATAATCACCAACCTAGCAAGTTCCCGAACAGTTATGCTGATGCGGCTGGCCGGCGGGAATCCAGAGCCAATCACCGGTTTTTAAAACCGTTTCCGTACCGTTTTTTATTTCTTTGGCTTTAATTTCATTGGGATTTTCTGTACCGTCAGTATTCTTTTTCACCCAAGGATCAACCATTTCGCCGCCATAAATAAATTTCACTTCTCCTTCGAAGCACAACCACAAATCCCCCTCGTGTTTATGAACTTCGGCTTCATTATTCAAAACCTCCTTATCTTCTAAAATATTAAAAGGCAACTTATTGACCCCCGCTAAGGACTTCAATGGCTCCAATAATTTCTTGCCTTGCGTCGGCGCGGTCGCCAAAGTTTTATCAATTTCTTCCTTACGCACTAAAACGCATTTATTCATAATTTCTTATTTTCTTAATTTCTTTCTGGACTAAATCCGCAATAAATTCCTGCGTAGTTTCCATTGCTTCAAAAGTCGCGCCGCCGACATGAGGAACAATAATCAAATTATTATTTTTCTTGGCGTATTCAACTAAAGAATTATTTTTAAGATGGCCGCCGTCACCGCGCTCATCCCACATCACATCCAACGCCGCTCCGGCAATCCATTTATTTTTCAAAGCTTTTTCTAGCGCGCCCTTTTCAATCAATTCTCCTCGCGCCGTATTAATCAGATAGGCACTCGGCTTCATTATTTTAAAATGCTTCGCTTTTACCAAATTATAAACATCCTCATTTAAAAGAACATGTAAAGAAACAATATCAGAATTTCTAAAAAGATCGTCCATCTTCACCTTTTCCACGCCCATTTTCTTCATCGTATTTTTAGAAACATAGGGGTCGTAGGCAATAACTTTCATTCCCAACGGCTTAAAATATTTCGCAACCAACTTGCCTAAACGGCCAAAACCCAAAAGGCCGATGGTTTTATGCAGAAGCTGATGGCCACGCCAATGTAAGCGATCCCAATTGCCTTTTTTTACATCATCAAAAGATGCAGGAATATTCCGCGCTAACGCGAAAATCAAAGCCATAGTTTCTTCGGCGGTAGAGGGAATATTCTTCAAAAAACTGGTGCGTCCGCGCAAAGAAATAATTTTAATTCCTCTCTTACGCGCGTATTCAATATCTAGATGATTATAACCAGTGGCAGGCGAAGCAATAATTTTCAAATTCGGCATTGCGTCAATCCATTTTTTATCAATTTGATATTTAAGACCGACAACTAAAATATTCACGCGAGAAAAAACATTCAATATTTTGGACTTCCGATATCCAGATATTGACGATAATATTTGGGGCATCGGAAGTCCCGATATTATTTTCGGCAAAAAATAAACCGGCCCAAACGATTTATAAATCGCTAAAGCTTTTTTAGAATAATCTTTAGACTCCGTAATTAAAGTAATAAATTTCATTGTTCATTGTTCTTGGTTCTTAGTTCACGCAAAGCTCGCTCTGCTTCCTCCCAATCTTCCGGCACATTAATATCTGCAACATATTTTTTATCAATTATATATGGCGTAGTTGTCTCGCCGTAAAAATTCGGATTAGCCCCGAAAAGCAGATCAGTTTTAAAAAGATAAATTGATCCCACGCTCCAATATTCTTTTTGCAAATCCTGTCTCCGAGCCACTCTTTTATAAACCGGATTTCCATTTAAAAGTTTTAAATTGCCCCCATCGCTAATTTTCATAGTCTTTCCGGAATTAAAATTTTCTGGTACTTCCGCAACGCTTAAAACCGAATCAACGCCAGTTTTTCCAATCAACTCCGCCGCCTCTTTAATATGAAAAGCTTGTCGCAAAGGTGAAGTCGGCTGAAGAATCATCACGTAATCAGGATAATAGTTCTCGTTATCTTTAAGCCAGCTAATTGCGTGCTTCATTACTTCCAGATGGGTAGCCTTATCACCAGCTAACTCTTCAATCTTCGGCCTCATAAACGGAACTTCACAGCTATATTTTTTCGCCACTTCGGCAATAGATGGATCATCCGTAGATAAAATAAGACGACTTGCCCCGCCAACGGCGGGGTCAAAAACCCCCGAAGCCTTTGCCGCTTCAATCGTATAAGCAATCAACGGCTTCCCTAAAAGCAGCTTAATATTTTTACCCGGAATTCCTTTTGAGCCTCCGCGAGCAGTAATAACACCTAATATCTTAAGCATAATTATTGAATAACGCCTTTTTTAATTAAAAACTCCGCCATTTCCCAATCCAAAGGCGAATCAATATCAAATACTTCGCCTTCCAAAAAAATCGGCAAAATATTTTCTCCACACATAGATTTTTTCTCCATAATAGTTTCGTAACGCGTAACGTCAACCTGGCCATAATGATTATAAACTTTCGGTAATTTTTGGCGCGGCCAATTAAAAGTTTCTTTTTCGCCTGAAATAGTCAAAACAGGCTTTAAAAATCCGCCCTCATCAACTCCAAACATTTTATAAGGAGTAACTGGCGGAACTCCGACAGTCCAGACCGAATCAACCTTAGGATTTTCTGCCAATAGCTTAACCGCCTTATCAATATCCTCGGTTTTTCTAAAAGGATGGGTTGGCCGTAAAGTAATAATCAAATCCGGCTTCCAATTTTCATTTTTTTCTAACCAATCTAGAGCATGAACAAAAACCGGATAGTCCTTGGTATCATCTTGAGCTAATTCTTTCGGACGCATAAAAGGTATTTCACAACCGTATTTCTTTGCCACCTCGGCGATTTCCGCATCATCCGTAGATAAAATCAAACGGTCAATATATTTTGACGCTTTGGCTTTTTCAATAGTATGCGCAATTAATGGTTTACCGCCCAATAACTTAATGTTTTTTTTCGGAATAGACTTAGAACCGCCGCGCGCCAAGATTAAACCAAGAATTTTGTGAGTTTTATACATAGGATATAAATGTGAGATGTGAGAGGTAGGAAATAGGAAGTCTATGACGTTTAAATTTAACATCCCACATCTAACATCTCACATTTTTTAAAGTCTCCTATACTCCGCTCCTCCGACCTTCTCAACCTCTTCTTTTTTATATAAGCCCCAAGTGTCAAAAAACAAAACTGGCTTATTGGCTGATCGCAATAATCCCCTTACATCTAAATCTTCAAAAGCCGGATTATTATTCATAATAATCACGGCATCTGCCCCTTCAAAGCCCTTTTTAATATCCGAAACATATTTAACTTTATGATCAGTGATGTCCGAACGGCGAACCGCTGGATCAAAACCATAAAGATTTTTAAACTGCTTCTGTAATTTCTTCACTAATATCAAAGTAGTGGAGCCCCTCACATCCGAAGTAACTGGCCGGCCCTTAAAAGCAAAACCAAGAATTAAAATTTTTGGGTTCTTAATTTCCGATTTTTTATTTTTCAAAAATCCCATCATTTCATTAGCCAGAAAATCTAACATTAAATCACTAACTGTTCGGGCGTTCTGCAACAATAATGGCTGGTAATTTCCAACCTTCGCGCTTTCAATAAAAATAAACGGATCTTTTTCCAGGCAAGCTCCGCCAACTCCTGGGCTTGGCAATGGAACATTGCTCCGTTCATAACCGCGATTTGCCGCCTCAACAACCCTGTGGGTGTTGATACCCAAACGATGGCAAATTAAAGACAGCTCATTGGAAAAGGAAAACATCACATCGCGATAGGTATTATTAATCAGCTTTACCACTTCGGCTTCCTCCAAAGAATCTACCAAAACAGTGGAATGAGTCATGTGGCTAAAGATATTTGCGGAAAAATCCGCGCTCACCCTATTGATGCCGCCGATAACTTGAGGCAAAGTGCGCAACTCCTCTAACGCCTTTCCCTCCACGGTCCGCTCTGGAGCAAACGCCAAGAAAAATCCTTCACCGGCTTTTAAGCCGGAATGTTTTTCTAAAATTGGGGCGACTACAGTTCTAGTCGTGCCAATTGGAACAGTAGACCGTAAAATAACCGCATCGCCAGTTTTCAATACCTTCGCCACCCTTTCCACCGCGTTTTTCAAATACTTCAAATCCGGTTTCTTATTTTTATCTAATGGCGTGCCTACCGCAATAAAATAAACATCGCAATTATTTTCACGATTAAAATTATCCACAGATTTAAAATTCTTATTAAAATGATCTTTTAAAATTTGGCTCAACCCATCTTCGTAAAAATGAGGCTTGCCAACAGCTAAAGATTTCCGCACCGCCGGATTAATATCAAAACCCCTAACTTTGAATCCTAAATCCGCCAAAGTTAGAGCCAGCGTCAGCCCCACATAGCCTAAACCTAAAACGCCAATTTGTTTAAAACGCGAATCGCTCCGATGCCACAAATCATAAAAAGAAACTAAATCTAATAAACGCTTATCTTTCCCAACCACAACAATTTTATTCAGCCGATCGCGATGCCAATTTTCTTTGCGAAGTTTTTCTACTGCCAAAGATAAAATTTCCGTGTTACTTTTGGGGCCTTCAATTAAAAAAGGCCGAGTATTCATAACTTTAGAAACCGGCGTAGATAATCCTGCTCCGCCCGCAATAGCCCTGCGAATATCTCCATCAGTCGCGATGCCTAATAATTTATAATGGGCATCGGCAACCAAAATAATTCCAGCGGGCAAAGAATCTTGATCTGGCTTATTGCCGGCTAATTTTTTAAGCACTGCTTTTAAATTATTTTCCGGAGATATACAAATTTTTTCTAATTTATGTTTCATCTTAGTTTTTCAAATCAAAAAATTTCTTTTGGCTTTGCAATTTCGCTTTGCTTAAAATTTTAACTATTATTTCACTAGTATCAAATTTGTAATAAATGTGCGAAGGCGGATACCGGCCATGTTCTAACTGCTTTTTAATTGATTGTATAATGGCAAGTCGCTGAAACCCGACATCCATAACATTAGGACCCCGCAAACGTCCTTGCTGACGCGTACCTATATTGACTACGGGGGTGCCGAAATACGAAGCTTCTTTAATACCCGAGGAAGAATTGCCGATCAATATGCTTGCCTTTCGCAAAAGTCCGATAAAATCTTCAGGTAAAAGATCGGTTACAAAACGAATTTTATTATTTTTAATCTTTCCTTGCTCGCGATAAATGCGGATCGCTTTAGCAATCTCATTGGTGCCCGCATCGCTATTCGGCCAAAACCAGGCAACCGGCATATTTAATGCATCAATTGCTTGTAAAAGCGTTTCTGTATTTCGACGGTTATTGCTAACGGTAGTTACCGGATGCTGCAAAACCATCAAAAACGGCTTTTGCACATCAATTTGCGGACCCGTTCCCACCTTATTTACTATCCGGCCGTCATTTTTCGGATCAACTAACGACGCAAATTCTACTTCCGGAGAACCCACATTAAACACAGAACGAGGATTTTCTCCCATCTGGATAACACGCCGGCGAGAATCTTCATTAGTCACAAAATGAAGGTGCGCCAATTTAGTAATCGCATGCCGAACGCTTTCATCAATGGTACCGCTAACATCGCCACCTTCTATATGAGCAATGGTTTTATTTAAGTAAGCCGCCACCATAGCGATGGCCAGCTGTTCAAAACGATCGCCCCGAATCAAGACAACGTGAGAATTGAGCTTATGCAACGAATTAGAAAATTCCAGCGCTGTTAATCCAGCAGTTTTAGCCATAGCGATATTGCTCCCGCCATCCACTACATTAAATAAAACTTCGTCAACGCGAAAACCGTCTTTTTGAATGGCGGGAAAAAAACGTTCACCATATTTATCCAACAATACTGATCCGCCAACAATCAATTGAAGATTAATCTTAGGATGCGAACGTAATTTTTCCAGCAAACGCTTTTGTCTAGCGTAATGGATACGACTCGTAATAGGAAAACAAATAGAACGCATATATATATCCAACTTATTGCAAAAGTCTTTGGTTACGCCCAATACGATAAATAAAATTAAAAATACGGCTCTCTTACGAGAGCCGTATGGGCACATTTTCTTTCGCGCTTCTGCGGCAAGCTTCCAAGACTCGTATTACCGCCAACCCTTCTTCGTAACCGGTTTCCACTTTCTTGCCGGTTCGAATGGCATTCAAAAATTCTTTCAATTCTTCCTCAATCGGATCATTTTTCACAACTTCTATTTCTATTTTTTCTGAAGGAATAAACTTCTGGTCTTCAGTCATCTGATCCGGATCGGCTCGTAACCACAGCCGGTTGCGATCAATATAGATCGCGCCCTTTATTCCGGAAATGAAACAGTATCTATCAATTGGCACATTATAATTACACTGCAAAAAAACTGTCGCTTCATTTTCCAGATTTAGGACTACCGAACTGGTATCGGGCGACTCTGTTTTACCAGTGAGGTTCTGCAACCTCGCATAAACCGATACTACTTTCCCAAAAAGATAATGAATAGTGTCTATGCAGTGGCTGCCAACCATAGCAAGCGGACCGAGGTCGGCTCTGACGGCACTCGCCCGCCACTCATTTTTACCTATCGTGAAAACCTTAGCGCTTGAATAATTAAAATTAATGTTAACGATTTTCCCGATCACTCCCGCATTTAAAAATTCTTTAGCTTTGCGATAAACATTTTCACGCCTATGGCAATGGCCAACCATGAAAACGCCTCTATGATCTTTTAACAATCCCGCTAAACGCAAACCTTCGTCATAAGAATTCGCCATCGGCTTTTCAACAAAAACATGGTGATGCCCACGATTCAAAAGATGCCACAGTAAATCAAAATGCTGATCATTTGGGGTGGCAACGACAAAGGCATCAACAGACTGATTGTGAATAATCTTAACAAGGTCTGAATTACCAAGCGGCCCATATGACCGCGCTTTGGTTTCGTCCGTATGATAAAGATACCTCACTTCACATTCATTCATCTTAGTGAGATAACCATAAAGTTTTTGGCCAAAATACCCGTAACCCGCAACGCAAATGCCTATCTTAGTCATTGCTTCCACCCTTGCCTACACAATTGTTACACGGACTAAACGAATTCTTCTGCCTCTTGATAAACGCAAGGCGCAAAACCCGCATCTTGTCGCCTGTCCACATGTCGTAAAGCGGCGTCGTATTGGCATCGCCAAGACAGAGCCAACTCAAGTAATCATTCTCGCAAGGATTAACTTTGCCGTCCGCCCAAACATAAATTCTGGTAAACGGCGCAATGCACAACCGATGCGGCGCTACATTGCGCGGCGATCCGTCCGGATTGTTAAGATAAGTGCTGCCATTCTGCTCGGCATTGGCCAACTGCACAGAAAATTCATCCACAAGCGGAGCCCACATCACACGCGCAGCTTCCGCGTCCTGATCCGAACGAGAAATCACCATGTTAATGCGTGTTCGCACCGGAGAATTCGGGAACTCTTCTCTGCGGATTCGGTCAAACATTTCAATATTTGCCTTAACCCGCTCAAAGATACCTCCAACCCGAATCTCTTCATAGATCTTAGCGTTACCGGCGTCCACAGAAAAAACGATGGTCAAAAAGGCGTTCATGGACAGCCACTCACGAGCCATTAATGCCATTCTCTCCGGTTTGGTCATCATATTCGTATTGAATTTAATATGGAGATAACCCTTGTCATGGCAATATTTCAACATCTTGTTGAAGTTCGGATTAAGCGACGGCTCGCCTCTGCCAGCAAACACAACCGCCCGGCACCCGTATTTGAAAGCGTCATCGGTGACCTTCGTGAAAAGATCCCAGGGCATCAATTTGACTTTCTGCTCCTTGATGAGCTGCCTTAAACGCTCGTCAGACTGATAACACATCGTGCAGACTAAATCGCAAATCGTCGCCGCTTCCAAATGGAACATCGGGATAAAACCCGACATGTCCAACTTGTAAGCAAACTTCTTGATCTTATACCGATAAAGAAGATATTCGATGGCTTTCGCTTCCTGGCCGTAATCAAGAAATCGTAACGTTTGATTAAGCTCGCTGATGGCAAACTCAAAACCTCTTACGTCAAATCCATCTTCATCTGTGGAAGGATTTTCTAAATTATAGTTCCTCAAATAATCCAAGATATTGTAAAGGGCATATTCTTCCGGCTGAACCGTAGTCGCGAGCTTCCTTTCAATAACCACGATCAGCTCGTCCAATTCTTCCTTCGTAGCGCTATGCCCGAGCGGCTTAATCCGAAGTTTTGGCAAACCTTTTTGCTTAATCAACTCCAGTGATTCTTTAGAGCGCTGTTCAAACTGGGCAAATGCCTTTTCGCGGGCTTCACGAACCTTGCCTAACATTTCCGACATGTCCTCCTCCTTCTTCTAAAAAATATAAATGAACCACCTTGATAGTAAATAAAAAAATCTCCGAAGTCAATCAATGCAGGAAAAAATATGCTTTGTAACCCGATAAGCTGATTGACCGTCTAATTTCCAGCATTGTTCATTAATCAACCGCTTTCGCCCTTGATGATCCAAATTAGGCTGCGCTAAATACTGATTAATCCATTCTAAAAATTCTGGTTCGCTATTTACAAATCTTATCCCGC
>MHJF01000004.1 GCA_001818675.1 Candidatus Harrisonbacteria bacterium RIFCSPHIGHO2_02_FULL_40_20
TACCGCTTAATCACAATTTCCGCGACCATCCCAAAAACCAAACGAATTTCTTCTTCAGCGCCCGGATCAGTGCGGGCTTCAATAACCCAACGAAGAGTTCTAGGATTTGCCGACCAGCCAACCGTTGTCGCCAATCCTTCCGGAGCTAAGCGTCTCATAGCGGAAGTAATCTTTTTCTTCTTATGAAAAGGAAGATCAACGTCGTCTAACTTCCAATGTTTTGCTAAAGTCTTTTGTAATTTTTCCAAATACTTAAAAGCTCTGACAAAAATTTCCTCGACCACCCCATCTTCACGAACAAACGCCGGCAACCATTGTCGAAGCTCCTCTATACGAACAAACCTTAAGCTTTCTTGAGAAATAGCTACTCCGACACGATGCCGAACTAATTCGTGAGTAAATATCCTGGAAACGTCGGCAAAAATAAAATTAAAAACCGGATGTTCAATGACCGAACCGTGCTTAACTTTCAAAATATTTTCAATATAATCCTTGTTATGCTCGCGAACTTTAGTAACATTAGGATTTAATCCCGGCTTAAAACTCCGATAACATAAACGGCCCATTACCTCCACAATTTTCTCTTCATCTGTTGGTGCATCCGATTTCCAATCCGGCACATCTAAATAATTGAGATACTCTCTAAGACCATCCTCTACCACTGCGCTCTCGCCAATCAAGAAAACTTTTGGTTCAACTTTTTTCATATAAGCCACCTTTGATTTGCTCTTTGTAAAAGTGCTTCCAATAATTAAAATAAGTGTAGTAATTTAACAACTTAAAAGCAATAAAAACAAATTGAAACCGGTCCGATGAATATCGGACCGGTTATTTTTTATTTTAACTCCGTAGCTTTACCTGATTCCAATCCATCCAAGCTATAAATCCCCAAATAGCCGCCCAAACCAACATAAAACCAGATCCCAAAAAACTAGCTAATAAATACTGAAAAGCAATAACGCTAGCTAACACAGTCTTCCAAGACCAAATCCCTTTCCTTTTTCCTAAATCGCCCCACGATAAAACCATTAAAACCATATAAACAAGAAAAAGCAGCATCTTAACCCCCTTATATAAAAGAACCAACGAATTTTATTATACAATACCCTAGCTAAAAATAATATTCAAGACGGGGCGTTTGACAACTTTTACCCATCTGCTATAATATCCATCAGATCATCAGAAATCCAGCGGCCCAGATCTGCCGCTGGTCAGATTTGAAGCTTGGCCTTTCTAGAGGGGCCTTGCCTGGGGCTAACCCGGTATGAGCTCAAGCCGACATACGGCAGAGCCATCGGTTCCTGCTGGGGTTGTTGAGAATCTGCTCAACAATGGCCTAGCGAAAACCTATTTCTTGGGGCGGTACATTGTTGTACCGCCCTTTATTTTTTGCCCCCACATGGAATCGAACCATGGTCAATTGCTTAAAAGGCAACTGCTTTACCATTAAGCTATGGGGGCTTAATGAAAATAATTTACAATATTTGCAGTTTTATTGCAATTATCTGTCTTCTCTTGACATTATTTTGAAAGTGTGCTAATATAAAAATACCATTAAGATTGACTTAGTGGTTCTCTCTGTGAGATTTCACAGACTGATCTCATTCGAAAAGCCTCAGCTATGTTGAAGCGGCTATTTTCGAGAGGTCGGGCCCTATACACAACCCCTCTTCGGAGGATCTACGATGTGCCACCGGCCAACCGGAGTTACAGACGGCTAGCTACACTAACCCGAGTCGCCCAAAGCACAAGTTGCCAAAGGGCGCAGAATGGGCAGCCCCATCCCGAGGCTATCAGGAAATCCCGCTCCGAGGATTCGGAGCAGCCAAGTCTTGGACGAGCTGTATGGGAACTTATCCCGTAACAGCACCGACTCCAAGACCAACCCCGGCAATCCGGAAAAGAATGGGGGCCATATAAATGCCTACCACCCGGCTCGGAGGCGAAGCTCGAGCGCTCCCGAAGTAGTACCTTGAGCGCAGTCAATTTTCAGCCCCGTTGCGTAAATATACGCGCAACGGGGCTCTTTTTTTATTTAATTTTATATTTAAAGTTCCCGTCCAAGATCTTCTAAAATCTTTTTTGCCTTCACGCTTAATTTGCCAGGGGTTTTAACGTTAAAAATTATATAAAGATCACCGCGCTTGGATTGCAAAATGCCAGCGCCGAATTTTGGCATTCCTTGTCCGGCCATTCGCAACTTTTCCCGTAAATTAAATCCCGCCGGAATTTCCACATTTAATTTTTCTCCGCCAATGGTTTTAATTTCAATAGGCTTATTCAACAAAACATCAAAAAAACCAACTTCCTTTTTTATAAATAAATCATCGCCCTGCCGTTCAAAAACCGAATGCGGTTTTATTTTAATTCTCACGTAAAGGTCGCCAGCCGCCGCTCCGCGCTCGCCCGCCTCGCCCGCCCCCACAATCTTAATAATCTGGCCGTCACTAATGCCTTGAACAATTTCAAAACCAATTGATCGCTCCCCCTTTTTCCTGCCAGTGCCAGAACAATCCTTACAAATCTTTTTTGGAATCTGCCCGGTGCCCCAACATTTCTCGCAAGTTCTAACTTGAGAAAAATTGCCAAAAAAAGTATTCCGAGTTTCCCGGATTTCACCCTGCCCATCACAAACTGAACAATTAGAAAAGCCCGCCGCTTCATCGTGCCCCTTACCACCACAAGTTTCACACTGAATAGCGATTGGTAAAGCCACTTTCTTGGTTATGCCTGAAAAAGAATCTTCCAAAGTAATTTCCTGTACCAATTCAACATCTGAACCTCTTTTATAAGTCTTCTTTTTCTTTCTCACGCCCATTCCTTCAAAAAAGGCGTCAAAAATATCGCCTAAGCCTTCTCCTTCAGTAGAAAAACTGTGAGGATCAAAGCCAAACTCCCAGCCAGAGGCTGGTCCGCCTCCGGAGGAAAATCCTCCAAAGTCAAAACCACCCGCCCCGCCCGAACCACCATCAAACACTCTGCCATATTGATCATATTGGGAACGTTTTTCTTTGCTGGATAAAATTTGATAAGCTTCGTTTAATTTTTTAAATTTCTTTTCATCTCCGCTGGGGCGATCCGGATGATACTGGTGAGCCAATTTTCTATAGGCTTTTTTAACATCTTCGTCAGAAGCGCTTTTTTCTATACCTAAAATTTTGTAATAATCGTCGGCCATAAATAAATTTTAAACTTTAATTACTTCCTTACTCCGACTTTCCAATTCTATATGGAAAAATCCGAACGCCCGCAAAAATTGATAAAAAGCCAAAGCCACCGGAATAACTAAAACTCTAATTAAGGGTGAGAAGCCTTTAATGGTGAGAAAAATTAACAATCCCACTGCCGCCACAATTAAATCCTGGTAAATCTTAGGCAATAAGAAAATTTTGGAAGCCGTAGATTGATAAATTAAATCTGCCATTGCTTCTGCGGAAAAAAACTTATTAGTCTGAATCAGATTGCCCGCATCCGGAACCATATTGCCAACAATGTCTGTAACTAAAGGTTGAATCGGCTTAACGATGCCCAGAATAAATTGTTTGACTGTATCCGGCTGAAAAAAATTCACTGTGCCAAGATAAGCCACTGCCGTTAAAATTGCGAGAGCAGTTAAAGCGCGTCCGGCAATCACCGGCCCCAATTGAGAAAGCCTAATCTTAAAAACGTTATTCGCCTCCTGCGATCCAAAATAATAACCCAACAATAAAAAAGCGAATAAGCCCAACGCTCCGCCGCCATTCCATAAAGAAAGCTTCTGATAAAAACCCGCCAGCATTACTAAAGCTTCGCCAGCCGCAATCGCCGCAAACAGCCAAAACTGCTGAATCAATAAATTATGAATTACAAATAAGGCCAAAAAAATCACGCCGGCCGCGAACGCCAAAATCAACATTCCCAAACTAGTAGCCGCAAAAAGATTGCTTAAAGCATATCCAAAAAAATAAGCTGGCGCCAAAGAAATTGCTCCCAAAACTATCAACTTCACTAAGGCGTTATTCGTTTTTTGTTCCTGATTCTGATCCTGGACTATTTGGCTCTTTAGATTCATCGGGTTTATTAGGCTCATTAGGTTTATTATACATTGCTTGTCCGATTTTTTGGATCTCACTGGACAAATCCGCGGCGGCGCGATTAATAGCATCCGCGTCATTGCTCTCTCGTAATTTTTTTAATGCCTCAACTTTATTATTTATCATTTCTTTAATATCCGCTGGCGCTTTATCACCAGCATCTTTCAAGGCTTTCTCCGAAGTATAAATTAAATTTTCCGCGTTATTTTTAGCCTCGACAAGCTGTTTTTTCTTCCGGTCTTCTTCAGCGTATTGAGCAGCGTCTTGTTTTAATTTTTCAACTTCATCCTTAGATAAAGCCGTAGTAGCCTCAATTCGAATGGACTGCGATTTATTAGTGGCTTTATCTTTAGCGGAAACATTTAAAATTCCATTAGCATCCACATCAAAAGTAACTTCAATCTGCGGAGTTCCCCGCGGCGCTGGCGGCAAGCCGTCCAGCATAAAACGCGCCAAAGTTTTATTGTCCCCAGCCATTTCCCGTTCGCCCTGCAAAACATGAATTTCCACCGAAGGCTGGCTGTCCGCGGCCGTAGAAAACACTTGGGTCTTGGCAGTCGGAACCGTAGTATTTTTTTCAATCAATCTGGTAAAAACTCCGCCTAAGGTTTCAATGCCCAAAGATAGCGGCGTTACATCTAATAACAAAACATCTTTAACGTCGCCCTGAAAAACTCCGGCTTGCACTGCCGCGCCCAAAGCTACTACTTCATCGGGATTCAAATTTTTATGCGGCTCTTTGCCAAAATATTTTTTTACCGCTTCCTGCATTGCCGGCATCCTAGTCTGGCCGCCGACTAAAACAATTTCGTGGATGTCTTTTACCGTAAAGCCGGCTTCTTTAATAGTTTTATCTAAAATAGTGACGGAGCGGTCAATTAAAGCCCGAACTAATTCCTCAAGCTTGCTCCGCGAAAGTTTCATTAAGAAATGCCGTGGGCCGGAAGCGTCCGAAGTAACATACGGCAAATTAATTTCGGTCTCAAAAGAAACCGACAGCTCATGCTTCGCCCGTTCCGCCGCCTCTTTCAAACGCTGAAGAGCCAAAGCATCTTTAGAAAGATCTACGCCTTCCAATTTTTTATATTCGCCAACCAAATATTCAATAATTAACTTGTCAAAATCATCGCCGCCTAAATGAGTATCGCCGCCTGTAGATTTCACTTCTACGGTATTATCCGCCACCTCTAACACCGAAACATCAAAGGTGCCGCCGCCAAAATCGTAAACCACGATTCGCTCATCTTTTTTTTGATTTAAGCCATAAGCAAGCGCCGCCGCCGTTGGTTCATTGAGAATTCTTTTTACTTTTAAGCCGGCAATCTCGCCAGCGTTCTTGGTCGCCTGCCTTTGACTGTCATCAAAATAAGCCGGAACCGTAATCACCGCTTCTTCCACCTTTTCGCCCAGTTTTGCTTCCGCGTCAGCTTTTAACTTCGCCAATACCATCGCCGAAATTTCTTCCGGCTTCAACCATTGCTCACCCATTTTGACCTCAATGCCGCCAGTAGAAGATTCGCGAAGATCAAAAGGAAGCCATTTTTTATCGTGTTGAACTTCTTTGTCAGAAAATTTCCGGCCAATTAAACGCTTAACCGAAAAAATCGTATTTTTCGGATTAGTCACCGCTTGACGCTTAGCCAATAAACCCGCTAAACGCTCGCCGGACTTGCTGATCGCCACCATAGACGGCGTAATCCGCATGCCTTCGGCATTTTCTAAAATTTTAGGAGAACCGCCCTCTATAACAGCGACCTCCGAATAAGTTGTTCCTAAATCTATACCAATTATTTTTCCCATAGTTTTTTATTTTATGAATTTTTTGATTTGCTAAGCTGAACTCGCGCCGGCCTTATCACGCGACCGCTTAATAAATAACCCCGCTCAATTTCTTCTGCTACTGCGCCAACCGGCTGATCAGACTCCACTTCGCCAATTGCTTCATGTAGGGAAGGATCAAAGGGCTGTCCAACAGTCACTAATATTCTTTCCAAGCCTCTTCGTTTTAACGCGTCTTCTAATTGATTCCTAATCATCAAGAGGCCCGCTAAATCCCGCCCCAACCTATCGGGGCGAGGCTCGCCCTCCATACTACGTTCGAGGGCGGCAAAACTATCTAAAACTATTACCAAATCTCTCACTAAGTCCCAATTGCTAAATTTCACTATATCGTCTAATCTTTTTTGCTCGTCTTTTTGATAATTAATCAGATCCGCTTTTGCCCGCTTCCAGCCATTCAAATATTCTTCGCATTGCTTTTTTAAACCCTCTAAATCTTTTAACTCTTCTTTTTTATCATCATTATTCATCGTCGTTATTCAAAGCTTTAAATAATTGAATGACCTTTTCATAATCCATTCTTTTAGGCCCAATAGCAATCAAAATTAACGGATCTTCGCCGCGCTTATACCTACCGGCTACCACGGATAAATTTTGGCTTTTAGTAATGGGGCTCTTGCCGATAAAAACTTTTGGCCTGTTGTCTAAATAATTTAAAATTGAATTTACCCGCTCATCAATCATTTCAAAATCGCTCACGACTTCAAAAATATCTTTTTTATTTTCAAAATCCAAAGAGCCTACCAAATCATCTAAACCACTTTTATAAACTTCTTGCTGCCGTGGATTATAACCCACGCTTAAAATCCGTAGCTCTTCGGAAACTTCATCTATAAACTTGTTCATTTTAGAACGCAGCCAATTTTCTAAAGCCGGAAAATTAAAATTGGGATTCGGCGTCGCCACAAAATGTTCGGCAAAAAGCCGATAAGCTTTATCAGTGGGAATGCGACCGCCGGAAGTGTGCGGCTGGCTCAAAAAACCTGATTCCGTAAGCTGATTTAATTCCGCGCGAATAGTCGCGGGCTTAATCTCAAAACCGTGGTCTTGAAAAAGACGCTTAGAGCTCACCGGAACTCCGGTATTAATAAAATCGCGGACTACCGCTTCTAATATAGATAATGGCCGATCTTTTAACATCAGGCCTAAATATAAAAAATTGGCACTCTTATGTCAAGACTGCCAATTTAACTTTGTATTAGCTTATAATATGTCCTTTGCTTAAAACTGATGATTGCCACTTCCCGCCCCGTCACTAAAAGAGCACTTTTATTCTCTAGGCTTTATGCCGTAGAGCAGTGCTCTTTTTAGTGCGGGGTCAAGAGTGCCAATAAATTATTTTAATTGCGCTGGTGCGGAGACACTTCGGCGATAACTTCACCATTAATCTTAATGATCCGGGTGAGCGAAAGCGTCAAATCTTTCAAGCCAGACTCCAGAGTTCCATCCAGAATAAGACGATAACCAGGAGCATGCCAACCCAACTTCACCATCGTTCCCCAACCAGTCAAAGTTGTTCCTACAACCCTCATCTTCTCTGGACCCGACCACCTAGGATTTGTACTTGTCATCTCAACCACTAAATTCTTAGGATCAAGAATCTTCAAAGTATAAACATTGTTCATAGTTTGAATCTCAACCACATCGCCCTTATTCAGCTTTTCAAAGAAAAAGCCCTTATCCTCCGCCCCATCCATCAAAGCCAGCAAACGAGGATCAATATACTTCCGACCGTCGTCAGTATTACCAACCATAAACACCTCCTAAAAAATGCTTGTTAAACTACAAAATAACTTTCAATAACATACAACAAATCAACACAAAAGTCAAACTCTATACCAAAAGGCTACATAGATAATAGATAACACTTTTACTCCGCCGCCTTTTCGTAGGGAACGTCCCGCAGCCTATATTTTTTTTCAAAAAGCCCCTTTATTCTGGAGTCAATCTGTCGAAGGGCGGCTTAATAAATTAACGAAGGAGTAGGAAAATTTATATGTTTGAGTTCCGAATCCGCCAGCTGGCGGAGAGGGCGAGTTATAAATTTTCCGTATAACGACTGAGTTTTAATTTATGACGACCGGAGACTTAATTGGCGGAGGAATATAAGGGGCGTATTATTCTGGTTCCCATAGGAAAGGCGGTGAAGTTTATTGATGGTATAATAAAATCAATGAGAATAGTTAAGGGAAAAGCCACCTGGATTGATATTTTAAAGCCCACTCGGAATGACCTGGAATTCCTGAAAAAACAACATAAATTCCATCCGATTATTCTGGATGAGTTACTCCATTTCTCTATCCGCTCCCGCGTAGAATTTTATAAAACCTATCTTTACCTCGCCTATCACCTACCGATTTATGACACCAATATAAAAACTTCCCGACGCGCAGAAGTGGATTTTCTGATTACCAAAGATACGGTCATCACTATTCATTATGAAGATTTAGACGCGATTGAGAATTTCCAGCGCGCCATCAGCAACAACAAACATTTCAAAGACCGGGCCACGGAAGACACCGGCCGGCTCACTTATTATCTTATCCAAGAAATTCTTTCCTCTTCCATGAAACAACTCCGGCATATTGAAGAAAATATCAGCTATATTACCCAAGAAATCTTTAAACATCGGGAGGCGGAAATGCTCCAAAAAATTTCCTACGTGAAACGCGACGCGCTAGATTACAGCATTATCAGCCGACCGCAAGAAATTGTTTTAAATTCGCTCGCAGACGTCGGAAGAAAATTTTGGGGCGAAGAAGCAAGAATTTATCTTAATGACCTGACCGGAGACCATTATAAAATCGCCCAATATCTAGAAAATTACCACCAAGTTATTGAATCCCTGGAAACTACCAATAGCCAGCTTTTAAGCGCCAAAACTAACCAAGTAATGCAAAAATTTACCGTTCTCGCCTTTCTTACTTTCCCAGTTTTTCTTTTCACTTCTTTAGTCTCCATAGATTTGATCGGGCAATACGTTACGGGATCTCCTTTACGATTTTGGGGCATATTTTTCGGAGTTGCTATAACGGTGATAGCCTGCTTAATCTTATTCCGAAAAAAAGGATGGCTCTAATTTAGCCACTAGAAAAACGGCTTAATTAAAGTTATTCTGATTTCATCAGCTAAAAACTAGTCGCTAACTACTAATCGCTCAACCATGATAATCTACAATACTTTATCCGAAAAAAAGGAAAATTTAGGAAAATTAGTACGCGAGAAAAAGCTCAAAATGTTCGTCTGCGGGCCAACGGTTTATGATTATGCCCACATTGGCCATGCCCGAACCTGTATTTTCTTTGATTTAGTCAAAAATTATTTAAAGTCCCTTAAATACGGTGTTTTTTATTTACAAAATATTACCGACATTGATGATAAAATCATCCATCGCGCTTCAGAAGCCAATATTTCTCCCAAAGCCCTAGCGAAGAAATTTGAAAAAGAATATTTAAAAGATATGAAAACGTTGGGCGTAACCAGCGTAGACCAATACGCCCGCGCCAGCGAACATATTCCAGAAATTAAAAAACAAATCCGGGAATTAACTAAAAAAGGCTACGCTTACGAAACCGATTCCGGAATTTATTTTGAAATTAAAAAATTCCCTGATTATGGAAAATTATCTAAACAAAATTTAAACGCGCTCCGTTCAGGCTGGCGCATTGAATTAGACCCCCAAAAAAAAGATCCCCTAGATTTTGCGCTTTGGAAAAATCCTAAAGAGGAAGAAAAAAAATATTTTCCGGGTGGTCGGCCCGGTTGGCACATTGAAGACACAGCTATTACGGAAAAATATTTCGGACCCCAATACGATCTACATGGCGGCGGAATGGACCTAAAATTTCCCCATCATGAATCAGAAATTGCCCAACAAGAAGCCTCTTCCGGAAAAAAACCGCTAGTCAATCTTTGGATGCACACCGGGTTTCTTTTGGTGAATGGCGAAAAAATGTCTAAGAGCTTAAAAAATTTTATTACTATTCAAAATTTCTTAAAAAATTTCTCTCCTTCAATATTTCGCTTGATTGTTTTTACCCATCAATACAGATCGCCTCTTGATTACTCTGAAAAAATAGCCCAAGATGCCAAAAAATCCCTGGATTCCATAGCAAAATTTATAGCTAAGGTGAAAATGACTAAAGGCGGAAATTCTAAATTAGAAATCAAAAATTATGAGGCCCAATTTAATGAAGCTATTCAAGATGATTTTAATACTCCTAAAGCGTTAGCGGTAATTTTTTCATTGATCAATGATACAAATAAAAATCTTAATAAAATCCGTAAGGGGGGGGCTAAAATAATTGGGAAATGGATCTCCGACAAACTCAAAATCTTCAAAATCGAGGTAAAACTGCCGAAAATACCGGCAAAAATTCAACAGTTAGCCTCAAAACGAGAGTTATTAAGAACTCATCAACAATTTGTTCAATCCGATGTCTTGCGCAAAGAAATAGAAAGATTAGGATACACAATAGAGGACGCGCCAAATGGGCCATTCTTATGGCCTCAATAAATCTCAAATTCCAAGCACTAAATAACAAATAAGCTCCAAAAAACCAATTTTAAAATGTTTAGAGTTTCGTAATAAATTGGAATTTATTTGAAATCTGGAATTTGTTATTTGGAATTTTATTATCTATGTCCAAAAAAAATCTTCTCAAACTTCCTCCACAAAATATAGAAGCGGAACAAGCTGTTTTGGGCGCGTTAATGTTAGATAATAAATCTATTATCCAAGTTGCCGACACTCTCAAGGCAGAAGATTTTTATCAGCCCGGCCACAACAAAATATATGAAGCCATTTTAAAGCTTTATGAAAAAAATCATCCTGTAGATATTTTAAGCGTAAGTAACCGCTTAAAAGAAGATAAAGATCTGGAAGAAATCGGCGGAGCGAGTTATCTAGCCAGCCTCATTGAAACCGTCCCCTCTTCTTTCCATATCAGCCACTACGCGGATCTCGTCAAAGAAAAGAAAATTCTCAGGAGCCTGATTTCTGCCGCCAACCATATCAACGAAAAAGCTTTTGATCCTGGAGACGATCTGGAAAATGTCTTAGACGATATTGAACAAAAAATCTTTTCTATATCACAAAATTCGGTCCAACAAAAATTCATTTCCGTTAAAGAAGATTTACAAGAGGCGTATGATCGCCTGGAAAAAATGACCGAAGGAGAACACGAGCTACGCGGCATTAGCACGGGTTTCCACGAATTGGATAGCTATCTTTCTGGTTTCCAAAAATCCGACTTAATCGTTTTGGGCGCGCGGCCGTCCTTAGGTAAAACCGCTTTTGCCTTAGATATAGTCCGCAATATCGCTTTTAAAGAAAAAAAACCAATAGGCTTCTTCTCTTTAGAAATGTCTCGAGATCAAGTCGTTGACCGGCTAATTGCCGCTGAAGCCAAAGTGCCGCTCTGGCATCTTCGAACTGGAAGAATTAAAAACGAAACGGACTTCTCCTTAATCCGAGGAGCTCTGGATCGCCTTTCTCAAACTCTAATTTTTATTGACGACATGGCATCGCCCAACATACTGCAATTGCGTTCTAAAGCCCGCAGACTGCAAACCGAACATGGATTATCCCTCATCGTAGTAGACTATCTGCAATTGATCCAACCCCGAACTAATTCCGACAATGTCGTTCAACAAATCACCGAAATTTCCCGCGGCCTAAAATCTTTAGCTAAAGAACTCCAAGTGCCGGTCTTAGCCATTTCCCAGCTTTCCCGAGGCGTAGAGCAGCGGGAAGTAAAAATACCCCGCCTGGCCGACCTCCGTGATTCCGGAAGC
Organism: Candidatus Harrisonbacteria bacterium RIFCSPHIGHO2_02_FULL_40_20; assembly: GCA_001818675.1. Lineage (GTDB taxonomy): Bacteria > Patescibacteriota > Minisyncoccia > UBA6257 > WO2-44-18 > 2-02-FULL-40-20. Next base: position 11,709 of record MHJF01000004.1, read on the forward strand.
ATCGAACAGGATAGCGACGTAGTAATGTTTATTTACCGCAAAGATAAATCTCCTTTAAACCCAGAAGACCAAAATAATGTGGCAGAAATTATTATTGCCAAACACCGCAACGGACCGACTGGAACGGTAAAATTAGCATTTGATCAGGAAAAAGTCAGCTTCCGATCCATAGACAAACAACATACACAAGAAAATTAATTCAAAAGGCAAAAGTAATGTCTGATCCTATTAAAAAATTCGTGGATGTATTTTCTTCTCTGCCGGGCATCGGCCCGCGCCAAGCCACTCGCTTGGCTTTTTATCTAAAAAACCTAGGCACCAATAATATCCAAGAAATTAGCGACGCGATAGTTGGATTGAATTATTTAAAAACCTGTTCAGAATGTTTCTCTACTCATTATCAAAATCAACCCCAACGTAAAATAGGGGCTCCGACCGAAGCGTCGGAGAAGACCAACGCCGATAATCTTTGCTCCACCTGTTCTAATACGCAAAGAAACAAAGGCCTCATCGCCATTGTGGAAAAAGAAACCGATCTTATCTCTTTAGAAAAAACTAAAAAATTCAATGGACGCTACCTTATATTGGGCGATCTAAAAAAAGATGGAGTTTTAGACAGCGTTCAAAAACTGCGGTTGAACAGCCTGAAAAGATCTATTAAACGGGATCTTAGCGGCCAAGCCGAAGAAATTATTATCGCTATCAATCCCACAACCTACGGAGACATCAACGCTAATTTAATGCTTCACGAATTAAAAGATTACGCTAAAAAAATCAGCCGATTAGGAAGGGGAATTCCCACTGGCGGAGAAATTGAATTTGCCGACGAAGACACTCTGGGCGGCGCATTAGATAACCGAAATTAAAAATGAAAACCGAGCACATAAGATTTTATGTGCTCGGTTACTTCACTTACGGATCGTAAAAGAATCCAGTATTTTTCCTTCGTCCGTAAAATGAGAAAAAACCAGTTCGTTGCCATTAATAGCAGTCCATCCAAATCCCCAATGATCGTCATCGCCATAAGCCCAATGCGGCGCAGGAGTAAAATTATAACGCCTCTTACCTCCAACACCCTCAATGATATAGACCACTCCATTAACCGGCCGAGATCGCGAATAAAGATGCTTATGGCCGCAAAATACAATATCCACCTTATATTTTACGAATAGGGGCATCCATAAATCTGTTATATTTTCGTCGCCAGAGTGAGTTCCAGTAAAAGGCGGGGGATGATGAAAAAATACTATCTTCCACTTCTGTTGCGTTGCCGCCAAATCAGCTTCCAGCCAAACGGCCGATTCTTTATTCGCCCGATTAGAATCTAAAGCGATGAAATGAGCATTGCCGTAATCAAAACTATAATTTCTTCCATTGCCCGGCAAAACAAAATTATCCAACATTGTCTGTCCCTCATTACTTTTATAATCATGATTGCCCATAGAAGGAAAAAACGGAATGCGAGAAATCAAATCCCGATAAGGATGATAAAACTGCTCCGAATATTTTCTATCTTTGCCGCTATAATAAATCAAATCACCGGTATGTAAAATAAAATCCGGCGCTTGCTCCTCCACTTGTCGGGCAACTTTATCTTGATGATCATCGCCGCTGCCGGAATCTCCAAAAACCGCAAAAGTAAACGGCTCTAAATTAGATTTATTGGTATAAAAAAACTTCTCTGCTAGCACCTTGCCATTAGTCGATATTCGGTAAGAGTAGCGTGTGCCGGGCCGCAAATCTTTAAGAGTAACGGCGTGATAAGTCACCAAGGAAGAATCATAAACGCTGTCAGTGTAGTGCGGAAACGGGCCATAATCCAGCCGACTATCGCCTACTTCATCAGTTCGCCAAACAATCACCATTCCCGTTTTCCCATCAGTACGGCCAACCTGTACCATCGGACCCAATAAACCCGCTGACGACCGACAACCCACGAAAACCAATATCGCCAAAAAACCTAGAACAAATCGGCGCATTGCCATTATTTATCCTCCAGTTTTTCCCTATCAATAATGTTAAAGAACAGCCCCAGCTTAACAACTTCTTCGGTTATATTCAATAGGTAAATAAAAAATCCACCCAATGAAGAGCGGATTTCGTTATTTTATTCCCACCACCTCTAGTTCCGTAAAAGATTGGCGATGCCCCTTTTTCTTTTTTTGCCGAGTTTTAGAATGGTACTTAAATACGATAACTTTCCTAGCGCGCCCTTGCCTTGAAATCTTCGTTTCCACCGTGACGCCAGTAACATAAGGATTGCCAACTTTTACGTTCTCTCCATCAGCAGTTAATAAAACTTTATCCAACACAAAGCCCTCGCCTTCTTTGGCTTCTAATTTTTCCACTTTTAATTTTTGTCCGGGGGTAACTCTGTATTGCTTCCCGCCAGTTTCAATGATTGCGAACATATTAGCCACTAGCCACTAGCAACTAGCCACTAGTTAATACCACCTTCGGCGAAACTAGTCGCTAAGCACTAATCGCTAATTAACTGATATTATAACTCCCACCGATATTAAAATCAAGATCATCAAAAAAACCGTAAAAAAAGAAAATAAGAGCGATAAAAACCGGCTATAAGAATAAAGGGCGCTTACTAAAATATAATTTACTAACCCCAAAAAAAGCCCTGTTCCTAAAATACCAAAAACATCCCATTTATTGCCAAACCAATTAATGCCTTGATAGCTGTCAAAATGAATCACCAATAAATAATCTGAACTGCTAAAAGCGGAATACGATAAAACTGCCGCTATAACAAAAAGCGCCGCGCTGGCAATAATAGAAACCAAAAAATAAGGTTTTGTATTCATTGAAAAATCAAAAAATAAATTTATTAATTATCCTTTCAAAATCTATTCTATCGCTTTCCGCTATCGGCTCTCCCGGCGGCACCTCAACCAGAAAAGGATTAACGTAAGATCCAAACTTATGCATCTCATAATGAAGATGGGGGCCGGTCGCCAAGCCCGTAGATCCGACATAGCCCACCACTTGCCCCTGTTTAACCCTTGCGCCAACCTTAATACCTTTTGCCAAACTTTGGAAGTGGCCATAAACAGTCTTGTAAGTATCGTTATGCCGAATGGTCGCTGATATGCCGTAATAACCGTTCCATCCGGCTTGAATAACCGTTCCATCGCCTACTGCCACCGCGGGCGTACCCGCGTTCGCCGCGTAATCAATGCCCCGATGCGGAGAAACCTTCTTTAGAATCGGGTTATATCGGCCGTAACTGAATCCGGAACTGATATATTTATACTGCAAAGGAGATTTTAAAAAGACCTTCTGAAGAGAATTACCGTTTTCATCGTAATACCCCGCCTTCGTTAAAACTTCGGTGGGCAAGCCCACCTTCGTTGAATTCCCCTGAAAATAATACCCATAAAAAATCTTTCCGGAATTCACAAATTGCGCCGCCAAAATTTTACCCGACATCACATACTTGCCATCACGATAACGCTCTTCAAAAACCACTTTAAAACTATCATTTTTTTGAATGTCAGCAGCAAAATCAATCTGCCAAGCAAAAATTTCCGCTAACTCTAATCCCAAACGAACATCCCAGCCCTTTGCCAAAAAAGTTTCATAAAGCGAAGTATCAATCGTAGCTTCAATCTCTTTTCGCTCAACCTCATAGGGTATATCAACAAGATTGGCCCGCCACTCTGGCGACGTGTTCTCTTGTTCCACCGATTCAAAAATAAATTCTTGTTCCGTATCTACCGGATAGACTAATTTCTTAAAACTATCGTCCAAAGCGGAAAAAACAAACGCCAGCTCTTTACCAGCGCGAATACTGGCTAAATCATAAATATCCTTACTTTTTTCTAGAATCGAGGAAATAGTATCCGTAGCTAAACCTGCTTCCGCCGCAAGCTGGCCAAAAGTATTGCCGGCGCTAATTGCTTTCACTATCACCAAATCTTCTGGTTCTGAAGTAAAAATCTCTATCGGATTCGTTAGAAGAAAAATGATCGCCGCCGCGACCATGCCCAAAATACTTAATAAAATCCAACGTTTTCCCATACCCAGTGCTACAACTTTGACATAAATTTAAATTCAACCTTGATTGTTTTCATAATTATAGATTATTTACAGGTCTTTGTCTGGAGACACATACCCTTGTGTTTTCTAAAAACACCATCAAAGTTGTAGCACCGGGCATAAAATTATCGCTTTAAGCCCCGAATAACCAAAGTAACAAGAAAAACTCCAACGCTCACTAA
>MHJF01000005.1:0-10153 GCA_001818675.1 Candidatus Harrisonbacteria bacterium RIFCSPHIGHO2_02_FULL_40_20
GATTAATCATCAAACCCTATCTATGAAATCCAAATTAATTAACATTTTAATCTTCGCTGGCTTGGCCGCGATATTATTTTTTTCTTCTGCCGCCAACGGCGCAGAACCGCCGGGTCCGGCGACAATGCGCCTCTTCGGCATTATCAATACGCTGACGAATTTTCTGCTTGGCCTTCTAATAGCCCTTTCGATAATTTTTATAATTTATGCCGCCTTTCTTTACTTAACAGCCGCTGGCGAAGAAGAAAACTATAAAACCGCTAAACAAGTAATTTGGTATGCCATAATCGCAATCGCTGTTGGATTATTATCTAAAGCAATCGTTTATATAACTACCGCGTTAATTAGCTAAAAAGTTCTATATGATATAATTATTAATGTGGATTTATTCAGAAAGGTCGAATATTTCTGTAAACAAAATTAAAACTATGAAACAAATATTAAAAATTGGGGTGACCGCAGGCGCGTTATTGCCATTATTAGTTTTCGCCCAAGCAGGCATTGCGCCGGTAGAACCGCTAGCTGGCAATGTTAATATTCAAAACATTATTAACGCCGTCAGTAACTGGGCATTAGGATTGTTGATTGCCTTAGCGACTCTCTTTGTAATCTATGCCGCTTATCTTTATTTGTCATCATCCGGTAATGAAGATGATATCGGAAAAGCAAAAAATACTTTAATCTACGCGGTGGTTGCCATCGTAGTGGGTCTTCTGGCAAAAGCAGTAGCCTACATCGTAACGCAATTAATTAAATAATTTGGGATTATTGAAGAATTAAAAAAACCCGTGAGCTGCCTCACGGGTTTTTAGTTTAAACATTTCAATGCTCAATGAACATTTTTGCGATTCCCTGTGCTCCTCTTATTCTAAATCTATCTCCGCACATTTTCTTGGCATCAAAACTCGTTCCGTCCGCGACATATATTCTTCCTCTATCTTCCAACAAATATTCTATCCATCCCGGCCTACTCAATGTCCATTTATCATTTGGGTCGATTTCAATCATTTCCGACCAACAGTTCGGTTGAATCGGAATCTCTCTCATTTCCAACTTCGGCTGAAGAACCAGCATCGGAGCCGGCGCCGGTTGGATCACAACCGGCGGTCCAGCTCCCCCATCAAAAGGCTTATTCTTACCGTGCTTCTTGATAGCGCTACAAGTTAGTAACACCAACAACGAAACTACCATTGCGATCCATGTCCACTTGGATTTGTGAAACTCGCGAATCTGCCCAGAAATTTCTGGAACTTTTGTCGCCATAATATGCCTCCCTAATTTTTCTTAGGTTTAGATTTCGGCTTAGATTTGGACTTAGAAAAAATCTTATTTAAGATTCCCCAAAAAACACCGGAAGCGCCACCAAACGCCTGAACAGCATTATCACCTAAGTCATAGGTTGTCCTGGTCTCCGGAACAATCTTTAACTGAACTTGGGCTTTTTCTATCCCTTTTTCAAAAGTCAGCGTCGGCTCAGCATCTTCGTTGGGCTTTGAAAGTTCAACTAAATGTTTCGCGAGGTCCGCCATGGCAACAACATCCAGTTTTCTACGCTCATTTTCCTTTTTCTGAATTTCCCTCTTAACTTCCGCTTCTGCTAATTCCTTAGGCAATTCAGGGTCGTCAATCATAAATCGAATGCGAACCCCATATTGCGTCGAAAAATTCTGGAAAAACTCGTCTTGAACTTCTTGAGTAATCATCTTAAGACTATCGTAAACCTCATCACGATTTTTACGTTTTCGAACCGCGATACTAAGCAAAGATTTTATTCTTTGCTTGATCGCATCCTCAAGATGAGAAGATGTATATGTAAGAAAAGCTATCAACCACTCCTGAATAGGAGCATACTCAATGGAAAAATCTAACGGCACAACCTCTTCTCCCGAATCTCCATCGAAATCCCCACGAGTTTCCGTCATCATCTTGTCATCAATAACCTTTTCTCTTAGAGATGTAGGCTCACTAATAGATTCAATCGGCCAAAGCACAAAATGCAATCCAGGGCCGATGGATCGAACAGGCGTTCCTAATCGGACTACGATCGCACCCATAAATGGGGGAACGATTCTCGCAAACAAACACACAATAGAAAACGCGAAGATCATCGCCGAGATAAAAGCAACAAAAGTTAACATAGATCCTCCTTGGTTTACCAATCCAATGGTTAAAAATTCAGAGTTATAGAACTTGTAAATGTACTTTCAAACTGTTAGAATATTAGCATAATTATAGTATTAAGTCAAGCTTTAGCTGGGGTGGCGAAACCGGCAGACGCAACAGCCTTAGGAGCTGTCGAGAGCAATCTCATGGGAGTTCAAGTCTCCCCCCCAGCACCACGTAGGAAAAGTCAGCGCTTATTATTGACATAATAATTTATCTATGCTATCATATAAAAATTAACGATTTTTCGTTATCCCTGCCATGCGGGCCGCATGGTGACTGTATCCTAGATGTCCGCCTAAAGCGGGCAAGAGAAAGGAATCAGCCATGAACGCACTTTCCCAGAAAGTAAAACGCAGCCCGAGCGAACAGCTCGCGTTGCTGGATGCCCGCCTCGGAAAAGGAATCGGCGCCAAAAAAGAGCGCGCCCGCCTTCTCCAGCTGATCTCGCCGAAGAACCAGAAGAACGAAGAGCCGAAGAAGTCCAAGGCGATCGTTCTGCCAAGCGCCGAAGAGATGCTCACACGTCTGCGCAAGGTGCACAGCGATTCGCATGCCGATTCAGGAATCCATCCTCGAATTCTCACGCATGCCGGCACCCCCAAAGTGGCGGCTGGCATCGTGATGATGCTGGTGCTCGCAATCGACGAGTACTACAAGAAAGAGAAGTTCCCGCCGATCATGCTGAACATCCTCAATGGCGACATCCCTCAGTACATCGACGCGCTCGTCGATGATCTGGAAGTTCGCAAAGAAGCGCAAGCCTTCTACGAGGAGGTTCTGTCCGACGCCGATGCCGCACGCAAAGCGAGATAAAGTTCGACCCCTAGCGAGAAATCGCTAGGGGTCTTTTTTATTCCTCATCTCTTCTTTTCCCATGAAATGCCTGATGAACTTCCCGTAACTCTTTATTAGTTAAATGGGTATAAATCTGCGTAGTAGAAACATTGCTATGCCCAAGTAATTCTTGAACGGAACGAATATCCGCGCCATTGATTAAAAGATCAGTCGCAAAAAGATGACGCAAACCATGAGGTGTTAATTTTTTTACTATGCCGGCTTTGCGCGCGTAAAAGTTTACCAGCCGCTGAATGGCCCGCGAAGAAACTCGGCCAATCACTTGCCCAGTTTTAGACAAACTGATAAAAAGCGCTTCTTCGGCATCTCCTCTTTTATCCAAATAATTTTTAATCGCTTTTTTAGCGGTATCCGACAAAAAAACTATCCGCAATTTATCGCCTTTGCCGCGCACCGTAATTTCACCTCGGGAAAAATCCAAATACCTTTTCAAATTACAAATTTCCGAGAGCCGCAAACCCGTAGAAAACAAAACTTCCAAAATCGCCTTATCCCGCAAAATTCTCAAGCTATCCCCTTCTGGCGCGGCTAATAATCTTTCTAAATCTTTATAATCAATAATTTCTATTTGGCGAGATGGCAATTTCGGCAACTCAATCTTATCCGGAGCCACCACTTCATAATCATTTTTTATCAGATATTTTAAGAAATTCCGCACAGCAATCACATAATAATTCTGGGTGACTTTTTTCAATCCAGAACGAGCTAAAACTATTCTAAATTGGCGAATATTTTCTTCGTTCAAATCTTTAAGACTGGCCACCTTCGCGATCCGCAAAAATGCCCGCAAATAATGTTCGTAATTTTCCCGAGTTTTCGGAGCCCGATTTTTTTCTATCTCCAGATAATCCAAATAATCTTTGAGTAGCTTATCAAGTTCTGCCATACTTAAATTATACAGCCGCTATTGGCTATACCCTAGTGGCTAGTTGCTAAATTATGAAACCAGTAGTATTAGCCATCCTTGATGGCTGGGGCATTGGTAAAAAAGATGCCACCAATCCTATCCATGTCGTAAATCCCCAAAATATTAATTATATTAAGCGAAATTTTCTTTCCGGCAGCTTGCAGGCATCCGGAATCGCTGTTGGCTTGCCCTGGAACGAAGAAGGCAACAGTGAAGTCGGCCATTTAACTATGGGCGCTGGCAAAATTGTTTATCAACACTACCCCCGAATTAGCACGGCGATTCAAAACGAAAGTTTTTTTCAAAATGAAGTTCTACTCAAGGCCATTGAACACTCAAAAATCAATAATTCCGCGCTCAATCTTATTGGGCTAATCACCGAAGGCAATATTCATGCGTCGCTGGAGCATATTTTGGCTCTCATAAAATTGGCTCAAAGCAATGGCGCGCCCAAAATTAATCTTCACTTTTTCAGTGATGGCAAAGATAGCGACCCAAAATCAGTATTAAAATTGCTGGCTAAAATCAATTTGCCTATTGCTACTATCAGCGGCCGCTACTATGCCCTAGACCGCGATCGGCATTGGGATCGCACGGAAAAAGTTTATAACTGCCTCGTCGGCAATGGTCCAGCTATCGCTAAACTAGAAAACCATATTCAAAAATATTACGACAAGGGATTAACCGACGAATTCGTTGAACCCGCAGCTATCGGAACTGATCCCGCGATTAATGCCATTAAAGATAACGATTCAATAATCTTTTTTGATTTTCGAGAAGACAGTATCCGCCAAATAGCGGAAAGTTTTATCAATCCCAATTTTAAAAATTTCCCGATTAAAAATTTTACTAATCTTTTTATTGCCACAATGACTAATTATTCCGATGCCTTTAAGGTGCCCGTGGCTTTCCCTTCAGAAATCATAAAACGGCCAATCGGAAAAATAATTTCCGAAGCTGGAAAAACCCAATTACGGATCGCAGAAACGGAAAAGTACGCCCATCTCACCTACTTCTTCAATGGACTCAAAGATCAGCCTATGGAAAATGAATTCCGCGTTCTCGTGCCTAGCCGCAATGTGCCTCGGCACGATGAATATCCCGAAATGATGGCTTCAGAAATTACCTCTCGCGCTCTTCAAGCTATAGAAGGCGGCGGCTTTGATTTTATTCTTATCAATTATGCCAATCCCGATGTTATTGCCCACACTGGCAATTTTGAAGCCTCGTTAAAAGCCGTGGAAGTGATAGACGCCCAAATCGGAAAATTAACCGCCGCGATTCTCCAACAAAATGGCGCGCTTATTATTACTTCCGATCATGGCAATATTGAGAGAATGCTTAATCCCTTAACCTGGATGCCCGAAACTATGCACGATACCAGCCCCGTGCCCGTATATATAGTAGGCCATCAATTCAAAACTCACGTTAAAAACGATACTGAAATTGATTACTTAGAAAAAAACACTACCGGCATACTGTCCGACATTACTCCAACGATTTTAGAATTGCTGGAGTTGCCAGAACCGCCTGAAATGACTGGAAAAAGCTTGATAAAACTTCTACGTTAAAGTTGAAAATTGAGGCTCGCAAGGATATACTACGAAACATGTCGGGTAGTGAAAATTCGATTGCCTGTAATCAGCTAGATAATTATCATTACCCGATATCTAAAAAAGGTTAAAAAAAATGGCTCTTGTGGCCAGCTAAGAAGATTTAATCGAATTTCTACTACCCGATATGTTAAAAAAACGCCCACCAGTTGTTGTTGTCTTAGGAAGCGTGGATCACGGAAAAACCACGCTGCTTGATTACATTAGAATTAATTGCGCTAAAGCCGCCTCGCCTACGGCGGGCGAGCCTCGCCCAGTTGCTGGGCGGGAAGCCGGCGGCATTACCCAAGCGATTGGAGCCTATGAAATCCAACATAAAACCTCAAACAATTCCCGCATCGAACATCTAACATTTATAGATACCCCCGGACACGAAGCATTTTCAAAAATGCGCAGCCGCGGCGCTAAGATTGCGGATATCGCTATCTTGGTTGTAGCCGCTGATGACAGCGTGAAAGCCCAAACTAAAGAGGCTATTAAAATTATTCTGGACTCGGAAACTCCCTATGTGGTGGCGATCAATAAAATTGATAAACAACCAGAAATTACCAAAGTTAAAAACGATCTAACTCAATCTAATGTGCTCTTAGAGGGCTACGGCGGCAATATTCCTTTTCAACCAATTTCTGCCAAAACCGGAGAAGGCATTAATGAGTTGTTAGATTTAATTTTATTAACCGCAGATTTAGAAGATTTACAATATGACCCGGATAAAAAAGCCAAGGGCTATGTACTAGAATCAAAAATGGACAGCCGCCGCGGAATTTTAGCTTCTTTAATCATAAAAGATGGCGCGCTAAAAATTGGCGATGAAATTTTTGCTGGGAAATCCGAAGGCAAAGTCCGATCTTTAGAAAACTTTTTAGGAAAAAAAATAGATCGAGCCGAAGCCTGCGCTCCAGTTTTAATTACAGGGTTTAACTCTCTGCCTAAAATAGGCGAAGAATTTGAAGTGGGAAAATTATTGCCTACTGCCCCGACAGCTATCGCTAAAATTGTTGGCCCATCTAATGCAGGCGATACTCAAAATAAAAATCTTCTCCGGCTTATTTTAAAAAGCGATGTTTCTGGATCCGTAGAAGCTTTATCCGAAGTCATCCGTAATCTGCCTGCGCAAGATAAAACCATAAAAATTATTGAGGAGGGCGTAGGGGAAATTACTGATGGAGACGTAAAAATGGCGATCTCTACCAATGCCGCGATTGTTGGATTTAAAACCAAAATTACTAAAGCCGCGGAAAATCTTGCCCGAGAACATAGAATCCAAATTATCCAATCAGAAATTATTTATGAACTCATTAAAGCGGTGGAGGAAGAATTGCTCACGGAAAAAGAAAAATTTGAAGGAAAATTAGAAATCCTTGCCATCTTCAGCAAAAAAAGTAAAAAACAATTAATTGGCGGAAAAATATTGGAGGGCGAGATTAAGGTCAGCTCGTTTCTTCAAGTTGAACGAAATAAGGCTATTCTTGGTAGGGGGAAAATTCTTAGCCTTCAGCAAAATAAAAAAGAAGTAAAAAGGGTTGAGGCGGGATTAGAATGCGGACTCATTTTTGAATCGGACATCATAATAGCCGTCGGAGATATTCTAATCAGCCACTAGCCACTAGTGCCTAGCGACTAATCACTAATTATATGAGACATCACCGCCCAGAAAGAATCAGCGACCTTATCATAGAAGAATTAAATAAAATAATTCTCAAAGAATTGGAGTTTCCAGGCGCTTTAGTAACGATTACGGATGCCGCGGTAACGCCGAAATTAGACTATGCCATAATCAAATTCAGCGTCCTGCCATCAGAAAAATCCCAGGAGGTATTAAAAATATTGGGAAAAATGCAGCCTCATCTGCAATATTTATTAATAAGAAAATTAAATATCCGGCCTGTGCCAAAAATATCCTTTAAAATCGACTTGGGTCTAGAAAAAGCTGCTAAAGTTGAAAAAGCGCTTTTAGACGATTAAACTAATAAAATGGCGCCGTAGCCAAGTGGTAAGGCATCTCTCTGCAAAAGAGATATACGCCGGTTCGATTCCGGCCGGCGCCTCAACTAGTTACTATTCGCGAGTGGCTAGTCACTAAAACAAGCCCGGGTGGCGGAATGGCAGACGCAGAGGACTTAAGATCCTCCGCCGCAAGGCGTGTGGGTTCGACTCCCTCCCCGGGCATAAAGGCATTATTAATTCAATTAGAAATATTATGAAAAATATATTTATTATAATCATGGTCGCCATACTTCTTCTGATAGGGGGTATTTGGTGGTCAAATTCATCGCAATTAAACGACTCTAATATTATCTCAACGCAAGGAATACATTGGCATCCGCAACTCGCAATTTATATAGACGGGAAGAAACAAGACATTCCGGCAAATATCGGCGTCGGCCCACAGTATGGCTCAATGCCGACATTCGATGCGGGAATGCGCATGACCGCCATGCATACGCACGAATCAGACGGGACTATCCATCTTGAATTTCCGGGACGCGTAACGAAAGATGATATTATACTTGGTAACTTCTTCCGCATCTGGGGCAAAGACTTTATGGAATTCGGCCCGTCGGTTCACATGACGGTGAATGATGAGAAAAATACCGAACTTCAAAACTATATTATGAAAGACGGCGACAAAATTGAATTGCGATATGAATAAAATCACCCCGATAAAATATCGAGGTGTTTTTTATTCTATTAAATTTTTAATTTGCTGAGCTAAACGAGGCCAGCGAATTACCGGCTCCCAAGTCAAAAGAGCAACTAATTCTTTGGTGCTAAATCCCATTTTCTTGATTTTCTTAACCGCCCCAAGCGATCGCCAAAGAATATTTATATACTTCATCCTGGTATCGCGCATAGCTTGGATAATAAAATTTTTAGAAGCCTCCGGATAACTGCTAATTTCTTTTTCGAGTTTAGAATAAGAACGATAAAAAAAGTCATAGTATTCCCCGTCAACATCGACAACGATCAATTTCTCAAAAATACCGCCCGGGTTTCTGCCGCCAATCAAACTAGCTAAAATTTCGTCGCGCGCGTCTTCTAAAGCATTTTTTGTAGCTACTTGAAGATAGTATAAAACCGATAAAACTAGCCGCGCCTGCTCCGATTGGACCTCCTTTAATTGCGTCCTTAAAGAACGCAGTTCTTTAGCCAAACAAAGTTCGCGTTGCTCATACTCCCAACCATCAAGAAAAACATCCGAAAGCAAAGAATAAATCGCATGCTGCTCTTCGTGATCGTATACAGATATAGACAACCACCCCAGAATCATTCTTTCTAATCTTTTTAACCAACTTAATTTTTCCGCCGTAATAGTGCCGATTAAACTTTCAAATGGAGCATTTCTTAGAAAAACTCCCACGCTAAGATCCGCAATTCGTTTTTGATCTTCGGTAACCTCTTGAACCGAATAAAAAAGATTGAAAAAAATCCTTGTATAGTCCTCCAAATTATTACAATGAAAATGCAAAATGATTGGCCCGCAAAAAACTTTCACTCGACCAATAGGATCGCGGCCAAATAAAACGCGATATAAATCTCGATCATTAGGATACTGATCCCGAAAATCCATAATAGCTTTCCGCGCCTCGCCATAACTAGCAATTATCTCCGCTATCTGCTCCAGATGATTAGAATTTAAGCCATAATTATTTCCCAATTCTTTGGCTTCCGAACAAAGCTCTTCGGTAGAAAGATCGGGGTCTCGGCGAATTAAATCTAAGACTCGTACCTGCAACAAGGCTATTCCAATTTTTTGTCGCAAATATTTCTTGCGGAATTCATCCAATGTTTTCTGGCGCTCTTTTTTCGGCAATAAAATAATTTTTTTAAATTCTAATCGCGCGTCAAATGCTTCTCCCTGAACAAAAATTGAATTTTTGAGAAATCGAGCCAGGCCGTTTTTTCGAAAAAGTCCCATTCTGTCCCCTCCCTAAATCAAAACGAGGTTTTGATCGGGCGAACAATTTGCTAAGCAAATTATTTTAGCCTTTTCATCCATTTTCAAAGATCCGTGCGACAAAATCGCAAATCCATACTCGCACCTTTATCTTAAAAAATCAACGGCAAAACTTGATTTTAAAAGATACGAGGTTATGATATTAAACAGCTTATTGAAAAGGCTAAAGCCCTATTGGGCTCGCCCGATCAAATTTTAAAAATTTAATTTAGGGGGGTAGCTATGAAAAAGTATCCTTATCCGCGGGTGCTCCTGAAGATCACGGGCGAAGCAATCCGCGGCACAAACCGAATTTTTGATAGAAAAGCGCTAGATTTTTTAGCAGATGAAATCAAATCCATCCACGGCAAAGTAAGCCTAGCTATTGTCATTGGGGGCGGCAACATTGTCCGCGGCAAAGATCTAATAGAAAATTTCCAAACAACTCCTTCGGCGGCAGACCATATTGGAATGACGGCCACGATTCTCAACGCCTTAATCATCCAAGACTTTCTGGAAAAAAAAGGAATGGAAACGCGAGTGTTAAGCTCAATTGAAATCCGAGCGGTGGCAGAACCCTACATCATCCGCCGCGCTATCCGGCATTTAGAAAAAGGGCGCATTGTCATTCTTGCAGGAGGCACAGGTAATCCCGGGGTTACCACAGACACTGCT
>MHJF01000005.1:10174-10406 GCA_001818675.1 Candidatus Harrisonbacteria bacterium RIFCSPHIGHO2_02_FULL_40_20
ATCCAAGCGGATATTGTAATGAAAGGCACTAAGGTTGATGGGGTTTTTGACTCTGACCCTATCAAGATGAAGAACGCGCAATTCCTACCAAAACTTTCTTTCCGGGAATTCTTAGAAATGGGCTTAGGCGGCATTCTAGACCGCACCTCTGTTGCTCAAGCAGAAATGAAAAAAATGCCGATCTTTGTTTTCAACCTTTTTAAAAAAGGCGGTCTGCTAAAAGCTGTCCAAG
>MHJF01000005.1:10450-10622 GCA_001818675.1 Candidatus Harrisonbacteria bacterium RIFCSPHIGHO2_02_FULL_40_20
GTAACGTCGAATGGCATCTGGGGAGATTCGATCTTAGAAGTGTCGGCTCCGCCGACATATTTAAAAAACTCGCCATTCCTGGCGAATAGATTAAAATACTAATCGTCTCGATGATTATCGGGACGATTTTTTATTATTTTAAGCGCTACCGTCGACGGTAGCGCTTAAATTT
>MHJF01000005.1:10660-11426 GCA_001818675.1 Candidatus Harrisonbacteria bacterium RIFCSPHIGHO2_02_FULL_40_20
CTCTGGAATATTAATAACCGAGTTTTTCTTAGCAGAAAACTTTGCGCCAACCTCAACACATTCTTGAGCCCTATCAATGCCAGAAAATATTCCCTCGCTAGCTACAATCCATTTAGGCAATGCGCATCCAGACGGGCATTCTTTCGTGACTGGAGAAATTGGAGGCGCAGGCGATTTAGGCGGAGCCGGTGGCGCAGGCGGAATATAAACACAATCCACGCTTTCTGATGCCGGATGTTGAACCCCCAAAGAGCATTCGCCTGTTTTAGTCCAGGTTTTAGTTTGCTTACTTGTAGAAGGACAAACTAACGGACTAATAACAGATGTCCAATCTTTTTCAACGCACGCCCGAAGCACCCACCGCTTATTATTTTGTTCACAAACTAAATTACCCACTTGCTGACCAGTTACGGCATTAGTAGAAAAACCGTGGCTAATGCCGTCATTGTCACACTCATAAATTTTTGTATTGTAGCAAAGATATCCATTACCCACAGATGGATATCCATTAGTATAAATCTTAGTTTGGTTATGTACGCCCGTTACTGTTAAGCCAACATTAACCCATTTGCAATCCTGGGTTGCCGTAGGCGCTGAAGCCGTACCTGATTTCCAACTTTTGGTTTGTAGATCACAATAACGCGTACCAACCTGCTGATTTTGGGTTACCTCAATAGCAAAATCAGGAATAGTAGACTCCCAGCCGCATTCATAGAATTTGGATTGAGAACATAAGAATCTAGAATCAGTCGGCTGATTGGTAAAA
>MHJF01000006.1 GCA_001818675.1 Candidatus Harrisonbacteria bacterium RIFCSPHIGHO2_02_FULL_40_20
TGCAAAATAACCAATAGCCATCCTGAGCAAAACGAATCAATTAGTCGCCCTGAGTACAATAGTCATCCTGAGTATAATAGTGTCATCCTGAGCGTAGCGAAGGATCTCATAAATCAATGAATCAATATTTTGTTTATATTACCACCAACAAATTGAATACTGTTTTATATACAAGCGTTACCAACAACTTAACAAGACGGATGTTTGAACATAAAAATAAATTAACTTCCGGCTTTACTTCAAAATATAACATCAATAAATTGGTTTATTATGAAATCTTTAGTAATTCTATAGATGCAATTTCTGCAGAAAAAAAGATCAAGGGTTGGCTTAGAAGTAAAAAGATTGCTTTAATATCTGAAGCTAATTCTGAATTTCAAGATTTATCTAGTCGCCCTGAGTACAATAGTCATCATGAGCGTAGCGAAGGATCTCATAGAGATTCTTCACATGGTTCAGAATGACAGTAGACTTTCAGGAAAGTAGTATAATTCAATTAAAGGCCCCTAAATTTTAACTTTTAACTTGCAATTTTGACTTTTGATTTTTGAATTTTAATTTATGAAACGCTTCTTATTTCTATCTCTTCCTGTCTTACTCCTTGGCTTAGGAATTTCTTTTTATTATGCTTATGAGCCTATTCAAGCTGGAGTGAGAAGGGTTTTAACTATCAATAAAAATATCTCCGATAATGGTTTGATTGCTTATTGGACAATGGACGAATTAGATAAAGAAGGCACCACCCTACGCGATAAGGGCGGCAACCTTAATCATGGCACCTTAACTAACAGTCCAACTTTTACCAAGGGTATTCTTGGTGACGCGTTAAGTGTTAATGGAACTAACCAATATGTCCTTAATACTACTATCGCTTCCTTTACAGCTAACACCGTTTCTTTATGGTTCAAGCCCAATGCCGCTATTACCACTGCTAGTAACGGTGGGACTTTATTATCTTTAAAAGATACTGCTAGCGCTACTTATTTTTATATTGGTCTAGGTTCGCAGACCAGCTCTTGTGCGAATGAAACTATCACTGTTTTACATAATATACCCGACGATGTCCCCAATCCTACTTCTAATAGGACGTGCGTTCAAAATCAGACTCTTAATGCCGGAGAGTGGTATCACCTTGCTATATCTTGGGATACTTCAACTAGTAAATATTTGGTTTATTTGAATGGTGTTGCATTGACAACAGTTTCGGCTGATGGGCATGGGCATGCTCATCAGCTTACTAATGGTAGCTTAATAACGGCTGGAGCTTTTGGGGGAGATTTTGCTGCGGCATCAATGTTTTTTAATGGCAGTATTGATGAGGTTCGTATTCAGAATGTTTCTTTATCTGCTGCGGACGTTGCTTATCTTTTTACTAGCGGCAATCCTCAGCAAAGAAGTAAAACTAATGTATCTCAAAACACCCGTTTGAAAGACGGCTTAGTCGGTTTCTGGTCTTTTAACGGGCCCGATGTTAGTGGTACTACAGCCACAGATATTAGCGCTAGCGCGAATAACGGCACTCTCACAAACGGACCTATAGTAACTCCGGGTATTATTGGCCAGGCTTTACAATTTGATGGTAACAACGACTACGTAGTTTCTGCTTCCAATATAGGTATTTCCGGTTCTGGCGCGCGTACAGCGTCTTTTTGGATTTATCCGACTTCTACTGGGGGTAGGCAAACTATAGTAGCATGGGGCGCTTTTTCGGATAATTTTTTATGGGCGCCGGAATGGGATGGCGCGGTTGGCGGAGATAATATTTACATTGCGGGTTATAATAATGATGTATATACCACGGCAACCCTACCGTTAAATCAGTGGAGTCATGTTGCCATTACTTATTCCGGAGGCGCCAGTAATACCGGTACAGCAATTTATTATAATGGAGTTAGCCAAGCCATTTCTTTAAATGGCACTGGCGATACTTATAATACGACCAATTCTGTGCTCTATGTTGGCCGGGACCAGCTTGGAAATCGTCAGCCATTTTTTGGAAAAATTGACGAAGTCCGTATTTACAACCGCGCCCTAACCGCCGCCGAAGTTGCTTATCTTTTTACTAGCGGCAATCCTCAGCAAAGAAGTAAAACTAATGTATCTCAAAACACCCGTTTGAAAGACGGCTTAGTCGGTTTCTGGCCTTTCAACGGGCCGGATTTTACTCAAGCCATAACCGGCAGTTCCACCGCGATCGATCGGGGAGGCAGTAATAATGGCAGTGTCAGTCCTAGTGCTCAAGTCGTTCCTGGCGTAATCGGACAGGCTTTAAATTTAAATACTAAAGACCTGACAACCAGCCAATATATAGATACCAACGCGGCAATTTTGAATACCACAGGCAATTTTACGGTTATGGCTTGGGTAGAGCTTGCATCCACTGGAGCTATTCAAGATGTCATAAGTGAAATAGGAACGGAAAATACCGCGGGTCAATATCTCTTAAGGGTGACTGCTTCTGAAACATTCCGATTTTTTAGAAGAGATGGTGTTAGCACTAATACTAATAGCATAAATACTCAAGCCGTTACCCCGGGAAATTGGACGCATATAGCTTGCGGTTATGATGGCTCTCTATTTTGTTATTTTAATGGAGTTAATGATACAAACGCGGCTGCTGACAATGCGCAGGTAGGACAGGCAGCGGCGGAAACGCTTATTGGTAATGGCAATAGTAACACTTCCAATGTTTTTAAGGGAAAAATAGACGAAGTCCGCCTCTACAATCGCGCTTTAACTGTCGCGGAAATCCAAGAAATCTATTTAGCTGGAAAGAGAGAATAAGACTAATCTATGGACATCGGATGTCCATAGATTATTTTTTGCTTTTTAAATTTGGGCAGATATGTTATTATATCTTTATGAAAAAAATATTATTAAGTTTATCATTAAGTTTTGTGGTCGCGGGAACAGTTTTGGCTGCTGGTAATTTTAGCGACGGCTTGGTTGGATTTTGGAGGTTTAACGGGAGTGATCGTCCGGGCGCTATAGTGCGCGACCGTAGTGGCAATAAAAATCACGGCACGATTATGGGCGATCCGAATCATATGAAGGGAATTCGCAATCGAGCTTTTATTTTTGATGGCATAGATGATTATGTAGATTTAGGAACTGTTGTGGGCGATTTTGAGCTTACAGATAAATTTACAATTTCTGCCTGGATTAAGCCGGATGTTATGAACGGCGTTAATCGGGGAATTGTTAGCAGAATGCCAGCTGATACCATCAAGGGTTGGCATGTTCGGGTGACTGAATGGAATACTCTTAGATTTGTTGTGCGCAGTGGAAATTATGACGTTGCTTGGACTGACACCCATCCGATTTCTGCCGGTCAATGGTATCAAGTCGTGGCTGTTTGGGACGGCGCCAAGCCAATGATTTATGTTAATGGTGTTTTAGATTCAGCTTATGATATTGCAGGCGGACTTAGCACGATTGGTACCGCTGGCCATGCTTATATTGGTTATGATGAAACTAATAACCGATATTTTGATGGCGCGATTGACGAGGTAAGAATTTATAATAGGGCATTATCAGCTCAAGAAGTTTCCAATCTTTTTAACGCAGAAAACTAAGATTTTTAATATCTATGGACATCCGATGTCCATAGATTCTTTATTCTAATAAAGTTTCTTTTATATCTTCTAAATTGAGGTGTTTAATCCATTCTTTTATATTTTTTCCATATTCGGTAGTTCCACCAAAATAGTTTAATAAAAATTCTCTTTGGGTAACGGATTGAAAATTTTTCTTTCCTAAATAATCTATATGGCTACTCCAACGGTAATTTTCTAAAAATTGTATTGCTTTGTTATAATCTTTGATTTTTCTTTCTCTCCATTCCGGCGCTATTAAATCAAGGGGATTTAAATGAATATAATAGGGGATATGTATGAAATGAGCCTCTTGGTTGATGTGCACTAGTTTATATCTACCCTGAAATAAGGCACCGGATCTTTGATATTTTTCATTGAAATATTTTGCATAACCCATATTAATTTTCTTCATAAACTGAGAAATTCCCTGATCATTCAGCGGTCTTAATAAAAGGTGATAATGATTATTCATTAAACAGAAAGCCAGAATTTCTACAAGTAATTTTCTTGGCTTTCTTTTCGAATCAATATATGGACGTCCGATGTCCATATATTGATTTTTCTTGTTTTGGCGGAAAAAGTAATTAACATTATTAGCGGACTCTAAATTATTAAATTCAAATAAGTCGTGAATAAATCGGAATCGATCAGAATCATCAAGAAACAGTTTTCTTTTATCCACGCCCCTATTAAGAACATGGTAAATATTACCAGCCGTACTCTTTCTTTTCATATAATATGATTATATATATTTTATAAAATAAATCTATGGACATCGGATGTCCATAGATTTGAAATTTGGACCTAGGCGGAATTGAACCGCCGTCTCGGCAATGCGAATGCCGCGTTCTGCCACTGAACCATAGGCCCTTATCTTTTCGGCAAGTAATAGAACAGCTCTAAAATAATAAGCACAAACCAGCCGACTTGCAAGATAAAAAATAAGACTATTTGAATTAGTTCCAGCCGTTCATTTTTAGAAATAGAAAAATTCTCCGCAATGATTGTATATAAATTTTTTAAGGAATCTAATTTTTCTTGAACGGATTTCTTCCACTCCTCAAGTTTAAATTTTTTAGAAATTAGATCATAAAGCCGGGCGGAATACCAATCGCCGATTAATTTAATTTCTCGTTCTAGGGCATTAAATTCCGCGATAGATTGAGATTGGAACAAAATGATATCTTTAAATGCTTGGGCGGTTTCTTTTTGACTAAAAAATGTTCTAGGCCGTTTTTGAATAAGCCGATTGGCCTTACTTAAGCGGCTATCTAGGTCAAAATCCAACATTCGATAGCGCAGTAAATCTAAATTAGTCAGTTGAAAAAGGTCTACCATAGCTTCAATTTGGTCGTTTGGCTCAAGAATCAACGCGCCGTCCCAATCCACCACCACTAGATCGTTTTTGGCATATTTGAGCTGAGTAGCCAGCGTGTATTCTATTTCTTTTTCATCCAGCGGCAACGCCTCCGATTTTAAGAATTTTACTATTTCTGCAGAATGTTTTTTTAAAATATCTTCGGGTTCGCCAACATAACCAGAAAGCACAGCTAGAGAATATTCTTCGCTTAAATCAAGTTTACCCCCGTAATTTTTAGAAATTTTATGGCAAGCATCTACTAAGGCATCTCGCAATTTAAAAGTATCATTAGAAAAAAGATCAGCAACGTCCGCGATAGCCTCTATCATCAAAACATCTGGGCGATATCCTCGGATAGAAAATTTAATCTGCCGTCCCATAACTTGCATAGTTTCCGAGCCAATTTCAAATTGTTTCGGCATAGAAGACTCATAGTATTGAGGAGCGCTTTGGATCGGCTTAGATTCTAGGGGGTTGCCGGAGCGGAGTTTTGGCGCTTCAGCTAGGACAAATGATATAAGTTTTGGGGTCATATTCGTGATCGAGGGCTCTTTATAAAAATGGCCTTATATAGTATATTTTAACATAGAAAGAGGGGGGAAGATAAAGCCAAAAGCCCAGTAATAATGAGGATTTTTACGGGATAGGCTGAAACTATTACCCCCCTTAATCGTTATCTATGTTAGAAGGCGAAGATAAGCTAATAAAGCGAGCCCAAAAAGGTGAGGGGGATTGTTTTGGCGATTTATACGACCATTACTTGCCTCCGCTTTATAGATACATTCTTTTAAGGGTGAGCAGCAAACAAGAGGCTGAAGATTTAACTCACGAAGTGTTTGTCAGCGCTTGGGAAAATCTGAAGGGCTATCGCTTACGTGGATTTCCGTTTTCTAGCTGGTTATATAATATTGCCAGGAATAAAGTGATTGATTATTACCGTACCCGCAAGATTAATGTGGATATTGATGAGGTTGATCCAGATTTATTTAAACTTGCATCTAGCGTGGAAAAAGAAATAGACTTCGCTTTGGATTTTAAAAAAGTTAAAACCGCAATGTCTAAATTAGGAGAAGAACAGCAAGATGTTTTGATAATGCGTTTTGTAGATGATCTATCCCATAGAGAAATTGCCGTGGCAATGGAAAAGACAGAGGGAGCAGTACGCTTAGTACAACACAGGGCGCTGCAATCATTAAGAGAAATTTTAGAACATGGAAGACCAAATAATTAAAATTTTACAGTCTGCTCATAAATTAGAGCCAGACCAAGCATTTAAGAACCGTTCTCGCGCGTTGATTTTGAATCTGCCCAAACCAAAAAAATCGATTTTACGTTTTGGTATTTTTGAAAGCTTGCAGTTCGGCGCTGCCATTGGTTTTGCCACCATTCTTTTATTTGTTTTGGCCGGTGGACTTACTTATTTTATAGCCAGAGTTTCGCCAACGTTATTGGCAAGTTTTGACGAAAAGGGTTTATTAGAAGAAGCTTCCGGATTAGATTTTAGAATTCAGCTTGGCGAAGCTAAATATTTTGATGATTCTGCTCAACAGATCGCTGCGGTTTTAGAAGAAATTTCTAAGCAAAATAAAAAAGATAAAAATAGTAATTCCGAGGATATTAATCTGAATTCTTTTATATTATAAGTCCCGTTAGAGACGGGTCGCCAAAGGCGACCGTAACTCGGCCGTTTTAATAAAAATCGACTTTTTATGATTAAAATTAAACAATATTGCAGAAATCATAGATTGGTTGTCTCTAGCGGGATAATGTTTTTACTGGTTTTATTACCGGTTTTTTGGGTTCATCCCACGAATGCCCAATCCGAAGATTTAAAGACCGCTAAAGAAGCGGTTCAGCAAAGCTATGATAAATTAGTGGAAGTTCAGGGCGAGCAGACGTTAACTAAAGAAGAACAAGCTAAACAAGAGTTAGAAGCTTTAATTGCCGCTTTAAAAGAAGTTGTGCAATTTACCATTACTGAAACTGAAAGTTTAATTCAGCATTTATCGGCTATTAAGGGATTATCTGTAGAAACCGCCAAATTACAATTAGATTATTTAAAAGAATTAGACGAATTTTTAATTTATCAGCAAGAATTTTTGATTAAAATAACTCCTCAAGAAGAGGTTGGAGCCTTGACCTTAGTTGAGATTAAACAATTAGCTTTAGATTTTAAAAATTGGAGAGAAACGGTTTATGATCCTGAAATTAAAAAGATAGTTAGTTTTATTATGGTATTTAAGGGTTCCGAGCTATTGAGTATAGCGACTAGCCGTTTTAATAAAATTGCTTTGGATTTGCGGCTATTCCAAAATTCAAAGTTAATTAAAGTAGATCTTTTGATGCCAGTATTACAGCAAGCCGGCGATTATTTGAAAGAGGCATCAAAATTAAATCAAGTAGCAATAAAATCTTTATTAGCTACTTCCACTGATCCAGTAGATACTAATAAATTAGTGGAGCGGGTGGTTGGGCTTATTAAATCTTCTTACGGCAAATTTTTAGAGATGAGTTCTTTGGTGAAGAAGATGCTTAATATCCAGTAATTAAGAGACAACAAAAAATTCCCATTAGGGGAATTTTTGTTTTGATCTTGAAAATTTTATTTATTCACAGCTTCTTTTAGAGCCTTACCAGCGCGGAATTTTGGTTTGATGGAGGCGGCGATTTGAATTTTTACGCCGGTCTTAGGATTGATACCCATGCGGGCAGCTCGCTTGGCAACTTTGAAAGTGCCAAAGCCGGTAAAAGCAACTTCCTCGCCTCGGCTTAGCGCTTTGACGACCGTATCTAATAAGGCATCTACTACGGTTTGGGCCTGTTTTTTGCTTTCTAATCCAGCGGTTTTCATCACTGCGTCTACAACATCATCTTTTTTCATATACTTAAGATTTATAATACGAACTATACGAAATTTATACGAATGACACAATTTTTTTGTTCGTGTTATTCGTGTTTAGTTCGCGTTGTTGGTATTATTATTTCCCCTCGACCTTTTTTAAATAGGTTTTAATATCTTGGTTTTATTATAACAAATGCTACCTGGCGTATTCTACCGCTCTAGTCTCTCTCACCACATTAACTTTAATTTCTCCCGGGTATTTCATTTCGGTTTGAATTTTATGGGCGATATCTTTGGCTAATTGAAACGCGCCAAAGTCATCAATTTTTTCTGGCACTACGAAGACTCGGATTTCCCGGCCGGCGGATAAGGCATAGACGGTTTTTACGCCCGCAAAGCCAGAGGCGATTTTTTCCAATTCTTCCAAGCGTTTCAGATAGTTTTCTACGGTATCGCGCCGGGCGCCGGGACGGGCGGCGGAGATAATATCTGCGGCGGCTACGACAAAAGATTCTGGGGTGGCGAAAGGATATTCTTCATGATGAGCCTCCATAGCCTGGACTACCTCATCTTTAATGCCATATTTTTGAAGTATTTTTCGCCCCAGTTCCACATGGGTTCCTTCCACTTCATGGCTGATGGCTTTTCCGATATCGTGCAATAAAGCGCCCTTTTTCGCTGTTTCCACGTTCATTTTTAGTTCTGCGGCGATAATGCCGGAAATGTGGGCCATTTCCACGGAGTGCACTAAAACGTTCTGGCCATAGCTGGTTCGGAAATGCAGTTTGCCTAAAAGCTGGAGCAGTTCTTTTGGCAAATCAATAATTCCTACTTCTAAAGCGGATTGTTCACCAATTTCTATCATCCGTTTGTTAAGTTCTTGGCGGGCTTCCTCTACTTTTTCTTCAATTTTTGCTGGCTGAATTCGGCCGTCTTTAATTAATTTTTCTAATGCCATTCGGGCAATTTCGCGTCGAACTGGATCAAAAGAAGAAATTATAATACTTTCCGGCGCCTCATCAATCACCAGCTCAACGCCAGTGGCTTTTTCTAGCGTACGGATATTTCTGCCTTCGCGGCCAATAATTTTTCCTTTGATTTCTTCGTTAGGAAGCTGGAAAGAAGTAGTGGTGATATCGGCAACGTGGGATCGAGAATAACGTTGGATTGCCCCAGTAATTATTTCCAACGATTTTTTTTCTATTTCTTCTTTTCTATCTTTTTCTAGTTTTTGGATAGTTTTTACGATTTCTTCCTGATGACTTTGCTCTAGCATTTTCATAAGTTGCGCTAGGGCATCTTTGGCAGTTAAACCGGCGATTTTTTCAAGATCCGCCATGGTTCTTTTTCGTAATTCGCTTACTTCAAATTTATCGTTTTCTAAAGTTTTTTCTTCTTTTTCTAAGCGACTTTCTTTAAACCGAATATCGCTGGAATATTTTTCCAGCGTTTCTTCTTTTTTAATCAGCCGTTCTTCTAGGCGATCTAGCTGACTCTTTTTTTCTTGCCCTTCTTTTTTGGCCTCCTCTAGGAGTTGGGCGGCCTTTTGTTCAAGCGATTTAGCTTTTTGGGAGGAGAGTAAGTAGTTTGCGAAGTAGCCTACGGCTAAGCCTAATACAAGAAATCCCCCCGCTGTTAATAGGGTTATTGAGTCCATAAACGAAATATTGTTTTATAATTTGCATCGACGTGTTAATTCTACCTTCTTGCTTTATTGCTGTCAATTTGTTATAATCGTTTATAGAGTGAGTGTTAGTATTCCTTGACGATGATATCGACCAAGGAATGTCTTAACAAATTGTGGCTAAAAGACCCGCTTCGGCGGGTCTTTTAGTTTGCGGCAAAAACCTTTCTGTTTTAATATTAATTTATTGGATTATCCTGTAGAACTGCTAGTCTGTGTGTTGTGCATTAGGCGCCCTAAGGGGCTGCATAGACGCGCACTCACTTAACACCCCGCACTAAAAATTGGATTGCCCTTTGGAGTCGCCAGGACGCGCACTCACTTAACACAATTTGTATAAGAGGTCACCACTGGCGATTCCATAGGACAATTCAATTGATCCAATTTTAGTGACGGGGCAGGCAATTTTGTATTAGGAGGTCACCACATGCAGCCCCTTAGGTTGCTTAGGTGTTGTTGCTGGCAGTTCCATAGGGCAATGCAAGATTCTCTTTCTATGTTTCAATCCGAGGTTAATTTAAAGCACCTCAGCAATTATAAAATTGGCGGCGGAGCAGATTATTTTTTTAGCGCCAAAGATATTCAGAGACTAATCGGGGCTGTAGCCGTAGCTGAAAAAAACAACCTGCCAATTTTTATTTTAGGCGGAGGCACCAATCTGCTTATTAATGATGGCGGCTTTAAAGGGTTGGTATTAAAACCCGATATTAAAAAATTAGAAATTGAAAAATCGGATAAAGAGCAGGTATTAGTCAGGGTGGGCTCTGGCATTTTGGTTACGGAATTTTTGAATTTTTTGATTAGCAATTCTTTATCCGGAATGGAGTGGGCTGGAGGTTTGCCGGGTACTGTTGGTGGCGCAATTCGAGGTAATGCCGGAGCTTTTACTGGCGAAACTAAGGATGCGGTAGCGGAGGTAGTGAGTTTAGATATTTCCAAGAAGCAGCCTAAAATAATTCGTCGCGATAATAAAGAATGTAAATTTGGATACCGAAATAGCATATTTAAAATTAATGATGGAAGAGAAATAATTACGGAAGCTGTTTTTTATTTTCAGAGAGGAGATAAACAAGCGATTAAGAAATTGGTGGAAGAAAAAATCAATTATCGCCGTTCTCGGCATCCTATGGAATATCCGAATATCGGCAGTATTTTTAAAAATGTTGATTTAAGGTTGATTCCTAAAAATAAACAAAAAAACTTTGCTAATATAGTTAAAAAGGATCCCTTTCCGGTTATTCCTACTGCTTATTTAATTTCTGAAGCTGGATTAAGGGGTGTGAGTTATGGCGGAGCAATGATTTCTCCTAAGCACCCTAATTTTATAGTGAATGCTTTGGACGCGAATGCCAAAGATGTAAAAACGCTTATCAATTTAGTGAAGGCTTCAGTTAAAAGAAAATTTGGAGTAAGTTTAGAAGAGGAAATTATTTATGTGTAGGGGTTAGGGTATGGCCAAAAGCCAATAGGTTATAATGAAGTTTTGAAAATGCTACACGGTCTTAATAAATCACTATTGGCTAAACCCTAGACCCTATTGGTTATATTATGAAAATAAATATAAAATACTCTAACTTAGATTCTACGCTGGCGATTGAGGAATATATTAATCAGAAGATTGGCGCGCTGGAAAAATTTGTTGAGGCCTTAGATAAAAAAGGCGCCGTTAAAGCGCGAGTAGAAATTGCGCGTACCACTAAGCATCATCAAAAAGGCGAGGTTTATCATGCGGAGTGTAACTTAGAATTGCCCGGAAAGTTATTGCGCGCGGAAGCTGAAAATTGGGATATTCGTTTAGCGATAGATGAAATAAGAGATATTCTGGCTTTAGAAATTAAACAATATAGCGAAAAGTTTCGGCCGCAGGACGGCAGGGGACAGGAAAAGTTGCGTAACTTGCGTGGGAAATAAAAAACCCGCTCCGATGTTCTGGAGCGGGTTGATGATTTTTTATATTTCCGGAAGATTTTCTGGATTCACAATTTGAGGCGCGATGGTTTCTGTGTTCCAGTTGATTCGGCCTTCTGCGTGAAGTTGGTTCAGTATGCGGGCGATCTTTGTCGCTTTGAACCAGTCGTGGAGGTCGTGGAAATTACTTGGTGAATTTCTGGGTATTGCGCAATATGATGTGACCCCTGTTCGGAACGTGCCAGCAACTGCAAAATCACGGATTGTCGGATTTTTGAGATCGTGGCGATCATCCACGAAAAAAGGTGGTTTGGCCGGATCTCTTTGTTTCGGCCACACTGACAGAACCTCTATGAGTTCGTCCATGTTAGGTCTCCTTAGGTTACCGAGTTGAGGATTCAAAAATTTGGTTAGTTTCGGCAGCCATTGCGGAGATCAGATCTCCTTTTTCTTGAGATTCACCGTCTTGAATGATTTTTGGAAGCGCATTACTCCAATCAATTTGCCCCTTTTTATGAAGACGATTCAAGTGTTTTGCCGCTTCCTCGGCTTGCTGAAGATTAGTCCAATTAAGCCAAGATTTATCTTTAACGTTGGTTGGTATTGCCGTAAGGCAAGTTGAGCCATCAGGAAAAGTTCCGGCAATCACACATCGTTTTATTTCATCTTCAAAAACAAAAAATGGGATAGTCGGGTCGCGCTTGCGCGGCCAGAGAACACAAACCTCAATCGGAGATTCGAGCATAACAGCTCCCTTCGGTTTAAATAAAGTTTGCGAAGAACTAGCTATATTCTATCACATTATAATAATTTGTCAATCAGGGTCATCTCGGCTTATACTAATAAGACTTACTTTCAATGTTTAGATGGTTTTTAAAAATTTTTAAATCTGACAATAAATATGTCCGCAATTTAGTTGCGGCTATTAACGCAATAGAGCCGGAGATTAAAGAATTTTCTAATGAACGGCTGTTAGAAGATTCTCAAAGTTTAAGGCGACTGATTCAAGATAAGAAAATGAATTTAGAAGAGGCGTTGCCTCGGGCTTTTGCTTTGGTTCGGGAATCGGCTAAAAGAACTTTAAATCAGCGGCATTTTGATGTTCAGTTAATGGCGGGCATTGCGTTGCATCAAGGAAGAATCGCGGAAATGAGAACCGGTGAAGGAAAAACTTTAGCCGCTACCGCGCCTGCTTATTTAAACGCGCTTTTTGGAAAAGGCGTGCATGTGGTAACGGTTAATGAATATCTGGCAAAAAGAGATGCGGTATGGATGGGGCAAATTTATCACGCGCTTGGCTTGAGGGTTTCTTGTTTAATTCACGAGGGAGCTTTGGCATATGACCCTTCTTATATTAAACAGTCAGCCGATGACCTGATTGATAAAGAGCGGGATATTACCGGAAGTTTTTTAGTTCAGGAAGAATTTTTAAGGCCGATTAGTCGTCGCGAAGCTTATTTAGCAGACATTACTTATGGCACTAATCATGAGTTTGGTTTTGATTATCTGCGCGATAATCTTGTCCATCGTTTAGAAGATCAAGTGCAGGGCGGCCGCCGTTATTTTGCGATTGTTGACGAAGTGGATAGCATTTTAATTGATGAAGCTCGGACACCGCTGATTATTTCCGCCCCGGATACGGAATCCAGCCAATTCTATAAAGTTTTTGCCCGTGTTGCGCAGAATCTTGAGCCGGATACGGATTATTTGGTAGATGAAAAATTAAAAACCGCCGATATTACTCAAGGCGGCATTGATAAAGTGGAACAACAGCTTCGGATTAAAGATTTATTTAGCGCGGAGAATTTGCGACTGACGCATTACTTGCAGGAAAGTTTGCGAGCCAAGGCTTTATTTTTGAAAGACCGAGATTATGTTGTTAAAGATGGAGAGGTGATTATTGTTGATCAATTTACTGGCCGGATGATGCTGGGTAGGCGTTATTCTGGTGGGTTACATCAGGCAATTGAGGCTAAAGAGGGTTTAACCGTGAATCAAGAGTCCCGCACTTATGCTCAAATTTCTATCCAAAATTATTTTCGGCTTTATGAAAAATTATCCGGTATGACTGGCACAGCGCAAACTTCGGCGGAAGAATTTGATAAAGTTTATGGTTTGGAAGTTGTGAGTATTCCGACTAATAAAATAATGATTAGAAAAGCTTTGCCAGACACGATTTATAAAACTATAGAAGCTAAGTATCAGGCGATCGCCCAAGAAATAAAAGCCAGGCATAAAGCTGGCCAGCCGGTTTTAGTTGGCACTATTTCTATTGAAAAGAACGAATATCTTTCTAAGATTTTAAAACAAGAGGGCGTGCCTCATGAAATGTTGAACGCCAAAAATCATGAACGGGAAGGTTCTATTATTGCGCAAGCTGGCAAACCGGGCGCGGTTACGGTAGCAACGAATATGGCTGGCCGCGGCGTGGATATTATTTTGGGCGGCAATCCTCCGGAAATTTTAGAGTCGCAGAAGATAAAAGATTTAGGTGGTTTATTTGTTATTGGCACAGAACGGCATGATTCGCGGCGCATTGATAATCAGCTTCGCGGACGCGCAGGTCGGCAAGGTGATCCTGGATCTTCGCAATTCTTTTTATCTTTGGAGGATGATTTGATGAGGATTTTTGGCGGCGACAAACTTAAAAGTATGATGCAGTGGTTGAAAGTTCCGGACGATATGCCTATTGCTTCTAAGTCAGTTTCTCGCGCAATTTCGCAAGCGCAATCAAAAGTTGAAGGAATGAACTTTGACGCGCGTAAACATTTATTGGAATATGACGATGTTTTAAATAAGCAACGTTTGGCGATTTATTTCAAAAGGCAAGATATTTTGGAGAATGGTGTTGTTGCGAGGATTCCAAAAAGCGAGGGAGAAGCTTTGCTTGCTGGCAGGCAGGAAATTAATATTAGCGGTGATGAAAATTCGCCCCGTAACAATGAGCCACTATCCCATGGAATAGCACGGCAAATTTTAGGGATGTTGGATTTATTATGGATGAATCATTTGGAAAATATGGAAGCTTTGCGGGAGTCGGTTCGTTTGCGCGCGTATGGTCAGCATGATCCGTTAGTTGAATACAGGCGTGAGGGGCATTTGCTTTTCCAACAACTGTTGGCGGATTTTGATAAGTGGCTAAAACAATCCGCTGAAGGTGGATTATTCGCCCGACCAGATTTAAAAGATAAATCTGGTTTAGGGATGGAGGAAAACAGAGAAAATTTGCAAACTATGACTAATAACAATGACAATAACAAAATACCGAATCCGGATGTCATTAGTCATTCGTCATCGGTTATTATTAATAATAAGGTAGGTCGCAATGATCCTTGTCCCTGCGGCAGCGGGAAAAAGTATAAGAGGTGTCATGGAAAATAAAAATAAATTATTTATTTACGGTACCTTAATTGATCCTGAAATTCAGGAGTTAGTTTGGGGAAGAAAAATTAAAGGCACTGCCGATATTTTAAAGGGATACAAAAAATCAAAAATTAAAATTGACGGCGCAATTTATCCACTGATTGTTTTGAGCAAAAATGGGAAAGTGGAAGGATTAGTGATTAAAGTAACTGATGATGAGTTAAAGAAGATTGATAAATACGAAACCGACTCTTATAAAAGAATTGAAGTTGATTTGGAAAGTAGAAAATCTGCCTGGGTTTACGTAAAAAATTATTAGGTAAAAAAAGCCCCCCCACTTGCGTGAAGGGCTGGAATACGTAGTGTTGTAGATCGATCTACGTCAGGAGCAAAGCCACTAATTAGTGGCTATGTAGAAAAATACCCGTCTATTTTTTAGAAATATTGTGTATCGTTAGAAAAATCATATGGTTTGTAAGTGCGAGAAAAACGGTAATTTTCTAGATGGGCGGCAAACTTCAAAAGATTCCAAATTGCAATAAATGGATTAAAGAGCTTCAGGATATAACGCAGATATTTCATTGTATTTCTCCATTAGAGAAATTAAGTTTTGAATTTAAAGTAGCATAATATCTTACCATAAGTCTATGTGTAGTCGTCAATAAAACGCAGTCACGGGAGATAGGGTTATTTTTAACGTCACTCCTTCTCCCGGAGCTTCCAATTGTTTAGATAATCCATTTTTCTTCTATAAATTTGAGGATGTTTTCTTCAGTCAGCTCTCCGTAATTTTTTACAATTTGATTTAGAAACCATTTTATCGGTCTATTTCTTATAATGGCGCCGTCTTGGAGAAAGCCATAAGTTTTTTCCGTGATTTCCGTAGATTCAATCTTGCCATCAATCTCAATCCAAATTTTAATCATCTGCTTCCTTTCTGTGAACCCTAGTATTTGTAAAAGAACTATTTCACTATAATATTAAAGAAGCATTATTTCAAGTAAAAACTTTTATGAAAATATTAATTTTAGGAATTATTATATTTATAATCGGAGCAATGGGCTGGGTAGTTGCGGTAGTTTTAAGCGTTATTACTGGAGGCGCTTTTAAGATTCTCGTCAACATTTTTGGTTGGATTATGGTTTTGAGTTTACCAGTGGCAATAATTTGGGTAATTATAAAAAAGACCCGTCGATAGTTATCGCAGGGCCTTATTTTTATAATAAATGTTTTGTAGGATCAAGATTGATGTGAGAATGACTCCCGTTGTATCTGTCACAATGAGGAAGAGATCGGGTTTAGTCCACGCATAAAGAGTCCAGAGCAGGTAAGAAATAAAAGCGGAATATATTAGAACAGGAGCTATTCCGTCACAATTTTGCCTTTTATAATTTCGGTAAATTTGTGTCGGAAAACCTACAAGAGCAATAGTCATTGAGGCAATTACCGCCAGTGTTCCAAAGATAGGCATTCGCCACCTTCTTTTAT
Source organism: Candidatus Harrisonbacteria bacterium RIFCSPHIGHO2_02_FULL_40_20 (assembly GCA_001818675.1). GTDB lineage: Bacteria > Patescibacteriota > Minisyncoccia > UBA6257 > WO2-44-18 > 2-02-FULL-40-20. The sequence goes on from MHJF01000006.1 coordinate 16,242, forward strand.
TTTCAAGCCAAACTTTCTATATATTAAGTTCTTTTTAGAATTTTGGCAAAGTTAATTAAATAATTATACTAATGGGATGAAAAAGATTTTAGTAATCGGGCATCGGGGCGCGTCGGGTTATGTTTTAGAAAACTCTTTAGAGTCTTTTAAAAAAGCCATAAAAATGGGCGTGGATGAAGTAGAGTTTGATATTCGCCGCACTAAAGATGGTAAGGCGATAGTTATGCATGACGCGAAATTAAATCGTACTACCAATGGCAGGGGAGTTATTAAAAAGCTAACTTTAAAAGAAATTCGCCGGTTTCGGATGGAAAATGGAGAAATTATTCCTACGCTAGAAGAGGTTTTATTAGTATTAAAAAATAAAATTGGTTGCACCATTGAAGTTAAAGATTATGGGCTAGAAAAAGAAATAGTGCGTTTGATTAAAAAGTTAAAGGTTAAAAATTGGGTGATCGTAGGCAGTTTTAAGAAAACTGTGATTAAAAAGGTTAAAAAACTTATGCCAGAGGCGCGCACCCAGTTAATTGCTGATCGTGTTTTTTCTGTTAGGCATTTTATTAAAAAGTCTTTAAGTTTAGGAGCGAGTATTATTGCTTTAGATTACAAAAAAATAAGTAAGAAGTTCATTGATGTCGCGCATAAAAATAATCTGAAAGTTTATGTTTGGACAGTGAATGATCGCAAAATAGCAAATAAAATGCGCCGTTTAGGCGTAGATGGAATGGAAGGGAATTATCCGGATCGTCTAAATCAAATCTAAAAATTCCTTTTTAAATCTTTCTTTAGAAAATCTTTTTGCTTTTTCGGCGATTTCCGCGCGGCTGTTAAGTCCTGAGTTTATCGAAGGATTAAACTTTTTATTTTCAAATTCTTTAATGGCCGTAACGATTGCGTCCGATGTTTGTTCTTGAAAGAAAATTCCAGTTTTTTTATTTTCTATAATTTCCAGCGCTCCGCCGGCGGCATAGGCAATGACCGGCAGTCCGCAAGCTTGCGCTTCCGCGGCCACTAATCCAAAATCTTCCACTTGGGGGAAAATTAACGCTTGCGCTTCGTTATATAGCCCCCTTAATTTATCATCACTGACATTGCCAAGAAATTCTATATTTTTGATTTTTGTCCGCCGGCTGGCGGATTGATTTTTGATTTTTTTTTCTTCTGGCCCCGATCCAACAATTTTTAAAGGCAATCCTAAGTTTGCAAAAGCCTCAATAATTAAATCAAAGCGTTTGTAGTGCATGAGCCGCCCAACGGCTAAATAGTAGGGCGTTCGAGGTTCGAGGTTCGAGGTTCGAGGTTCAAAGAAGAAATTATCAGTATTCACTGGCGGATAGATTACTGTCGCTTTTCGGTTATAATACTTTTTGATTTTATCCGCGATAAATTGAGAGTTGGCAATTAAAACATCTGGCTTTTGCGCTGTTTTATAATCCCATTTTCGCAGAGCGGACAACAGCGGTTTTAAAATCAAATTCCTTAATTTTGAATTTTGAATTTTGAATTTTGAATTTATGTATTCCGGTTCCCACGCGTATCGTAGGGGAGTATGAATATAAGAAATGTGTTTGGTGTGAGATGTGGGATGTGAGGGGTTGCGGGCAACGCGAATTCCTTTTGCGTATCCAGCTGTGTCGGAAATTATCAGGTCGTAATCCGCGTTTAACTTCAAACTGCTAACAGCCAACGGCATTAACGGAATAAACCAGCGATGATATTTTCGGATAAATGGAATATCTAAAAAACTGGTTTTTTGTACCCGATCGTGAAAACGATTGAGGGTTTTTTCTGGGTCATGAAGTAGGGTATAAATTGGAGCCTCTGGAAAAATTTCTATTAGTGTCTCTAAAACTCGTTCTCCGCCTCCGAGTTGGTTGAGATAATCGTGCAATAAAGCGACTTTCATATATTTAGCGACTAGCGACTAGTGGTTAGCCACTAGTTTACAGGCGTTATTAGTATTCTACTCGTGGCTAGTGGCTAGTGGCTAGTGGCTTTGTGTATAATAAGTATTATGCGTAGATTGTTTGATATCACTGGCGCTTTGGTGGGGTTAGCAATAACTTTTCCTTTTTGGCCTCTGATAGTTTTAGCGATTAAAATAGATTCACGGGGCCCGGCTCTTGTTCGTTTAGCGCGCGTGAGTAGGGGGAAATTGATTTATGTGTATAAATTTCGTTCTATGGTTGCCTGCGCTCATCTTTTGAAGAATAAGTTTTTTAATCTTAATGAGCGCCAAGACGGGCCATTTTTTAAGATTAAACAGGATCCGAGATTAACTCGCGTGGGTAAAATCATTAGAAAATTTCGTTTAGATGAGCTTCCGCAATTCTTTAATGTTTTAAAAGGAGATTTGGCGCTAGTTGGCCCTCGGCCTCATGAGCCTGAAGAAGTCATTCATTATCCGGATGAATACAAACATTTAATTTTGGCAAAAGCTGGCCTTACCGGTTTGTCACAGGTGAATGGCGCTTCTAGTTTGCCATTTTTATCCGAACTTAATTTAGACCATTATTATGTTAAAAATCGAACTTTGGGTATGGATATTCAGATATTAAAGAAGACGATCGGGGTATTTTTTACCGATTCTACAGCGGTTTGAATATTGTTCTCTTGTGGATAAGCCCCCCTACTTTAAAGGTCGCATTTAGAGTATAATCATTATTATGAAAACATTTTTTAAAAAATTTTTATATTTATTGGTCGTTTTAGCGATAGCGGTCGTATTTTTCCTTTTGGTTTGGAAGGTTATTTATCCCGCAATTTCTAGCACTATTGCGAGGGGCGGAAATTATCAGGGAGTATTTTTGGATGATGGCACAGTTTATTTTGGAAAAGTTTCTAATCTTAGCTCTGCTTTTATTTATATGGAGGATGTTTTTTATTTACAGACTAATAAGGGGCAAAATCCCGTGTTAGTTGAGTTTGGCACCGTTGAGGCTTATGGCCCAGAAAATCATCTTCAGATTAATAGGGATAAAGTACGGTCTATTCAAGATTTGAAATCCGACTCCCAAGTGGTTCGAGCCATTCGTGATTACCGCGCTAAATAATAAATAAAAATATGTTTGATAAAATTTTTAGATTATTTCGGAAAGCTGATCAGGCGATGAGCGCGGCGGAAAGCATGCAGCGCACTGTTCAGCGGACAGAATATCAGGCGCAGAATGTTTCTAGTGTCAGCGCCAGTGGCAAGAAGTGGAAATGGGTTTTACTTATAGTGATTTTGGCGGTAGCGGTGTTATATATAATATTCGGATAAAAAACCCCCTCTTTTTACACATTCGTGTGAAAAAGAGGGGGTTTTTGTTTTGTCCCCGCGAAGAATCGAACTTCGATCTACTCCTTAGAAGGGAGTCGTTCTGTCCATTGAACTACGGGGACATCGGACAAAAAAATATTAGCAGATTCTATTGACATTAGCCACTTTTGTATTTTAAAATCTCTTTAGATTTTTGAAACCTCAGATTAGATAGAAAGGAAGAAAAATGACTTATCGGCAACTGCGCACTGATTTTGGAGCCTGGCTTTATGTGGCAGGAATGCCTCACGTCCATAGTGTTTCTTCCGGAGTCTTGGTATATGCCGGCACTATAGATGAAAGTTGGCCAAAAGAAGCTGGATTAGCCCATGCTTTTGAACATATGGTTTTTCAGGGGACTGCCCGTTTTCCTGATAGCCGGTCTGCCGCTGATTATTTGGAGAGCGTGGGTGGTTCGTCTAATGCTTGGACTTGGAAAGAGCACACTTTTTTCCACGCGCACGCGCCCGATACTGATTGGAAAAGGACTATAATTTGGCTGGCGGAAATTTTAAACGCCCCGCGATTTGATTCTAAGAAGATCGGTTCCGAAATGAAAATTATTTTAGAGGAGATTAAACGGCATCGGGACAATCCCAGTTCTTATGTCGGCGAGGCGGGTGAGGCGTTATTATATAGCGATCACCCTTTAGGCCGGTCTACTTTAGGGCTGGAAGAATCAGTATCGAGTTTTCAGAAAGAGGATTTTTTATCTTGGCAGGCGCAACATTATTATCCGGAGAATTTTGCTTTTTTGGTTGCCGGCAATGTAAATGCGAAAAGTGTATTAGATTTTATCAATAAATCTTTTAGTTCCGCAGCTACTAAACAGAATCGGAGATTGCCGCTTTTTGATCTTCCGCATCCGCCTGATTTTAAGCCGCCGATTAATGCGGAAAAAATTGTGGAGCGGGAAGTTGAGCAGGTGAATATTTATCTCGCCGCTCCGATTCCCGGTTTTTATACTCGAGAAACCGCAGTTTTGGATTTTTTTTCTGATATGTTGGGCGCTGGATCGTCTTTCCCTCTTTTCCAGGAAGTTCGGGATAAGCTTGGTCTTTGTTATTCTATCGGGTCTGGGGTATATCGGTGGGACGATGTCGGTTCTTTTATTATTTTTTTAGGAACAGACGTTAAACGTTGGAAGCTGGCTTTGGATACTATTTTTAAAGTTATTCGGAAAAGCGCTGGTGATCCGGCGCTGCTTAAAAAAACCAAGCGGGTATTAAAGGGCCGGTTGGCGATAGGCGTGGATAGTTCTTTTGAAGTTCTTAATAAAATGTCTATGGATATGGTTTTTTGCGGATTGCCTCGGGGTCTTGAAGAAACGTTGGCGGAAATTCAAAGCGTTACTTTAAATGAAGTGTGGCAGGCAGTTAGACATTATTTAACTCCGGAAAAATTTGTGCGCGCGTTTGTTGCCCCGAAAGGATTTAAAACCAGTTAATAAATTTTTCTCCCCCGCAAAGCGGGGGATTTCTTTTTGGACCTACGGGGAGTCGAACCTCGACTTTCCCGATGTCCATCGGGACGTAACATCTTTTTGGTGGACCTAAGGAGAATCGAACTCCTACCTTTTCCATGCCATGGAAACGTAATACCATTTTACTATAGGCCCTAAAACAATTATTGAATAATTGTTCGGGCGATTCACTAGTTGGTGAATTTAGCCCGAGCAGGCAAAATTTGCCCTTGAAAAGGATTATAAAGTAAATTTATAAAATAACAATCTCGGCTTTTTGAAGCCCGAATTTACGGGCTTGAGCAGTGCTGGCAAACCAAATATCTACGCGATGAAAATAACGCGAAGCCATGCGGTCTTCCACAATAAAAATCTTATCGCCATAAAGTTCTGGAATTTTAATTTTAGCTCCAATTTTTAAAAAGTTAGCTGCTACAATACCATCACGAACATGAGTTCCCGAAGCTGTAATAAACGGAGTGTTATCAGTTTGATCAGGAGTAGAAGAATAAGCTGTGATATCCACAGTCAATCTAGTAGGTTGATATAATTGAGGAGCCATAATCAGATTGATTGAGGTAGAATTGATTTGATCCTCAAAAAGCTCTTTTGTAATAGAAATAGGGCCCGAAAAATTAAGGGTTTGAAAAGAAAACGCTAGAAATAAAGCAAAACTTAAGCTTTTGGTCATAGGTTTCATAATGCTTTTTATCACTGGAGGTAACAAAAAATGCCCTTTCAGGCAGTAGTGTTTGTACTCTTCAGTTTGGATATATACTAGCAAATGGCAACCGATTTGTCAAGTGCCTTAAAATCTGGTATAATATTGGCTATAATTAGCCAGAGAGCAACAAATGCCCTCGTAATTCAATGGACAGAATAGCTCCGTCCTAAGGAGAAAATGACTGTTCGATTCAGTCCGAGGGCAAAGGCTAAATCTGCCAGCTGGCGGATCGCCCGATTGCCAATAGCGGTTTAGGGAGGGTTGGCAGAGTGGTTTAACGCGCCGCACTCGAAATGCGGTTGGGGAGAAATCCCCTCGGAGGTTCGAATCCTCCACCCTCCGTTGGGCCTATAGTTCAGTGGCAGAACGCCTCGTTTGCAACGAGGAGGCGCCAGTTCAATTCTGGCTAGGTCCATTACAGAAAAGGTACGGGGCAAGTGAGGAAGCGCGAGTTCGATTCTCGCCGAGTCCAAAATTTAATTTAAATTTACTGGTACCTACATTTATTTATGGAGAGCAAAGAAAAACATTATAAGGAAATATCCGCAACTTGGAGGAATTTTGAACAAATTATCGAAGAGTTAAAGTTAAAACAAGAAGACTTAGAGGATAAAATAATTCTTGATATAGGTAGCGGTGGCGGCGGTTTTGCCGCGGGCGTTAAAGAAAATCCCGAACTTAACTCAAGAGTTATTTCTCTTGACCCTAACTATAATCTAGAAAAATTGTCGGAAGAAAACGCCAATTTAATTAAGAAGGCTGTACGAGAATTAAAATCAGAGCAATTACCAATGGTAGCGGGTTTATCTCAAGAGCTTCCGTTTAAGGATGAAAGCATAGATTTAGTAATATCCAACCACGCCGTTCCGTGGCACATATTAGATAGCGCAGACAAGGTTTCTAAAAGCATTAAGGAGATGATAAGAGTTTTAAAACCTGGAGGCGAAATAAGGCTTCATCCGGTAGATGAAAAAATTTATAACATAGTCGCCATCATCATAGAAGGCGTTAAACGAAAAGAATTAGAATTAAAAAGACGAGAAGATTTGGTTATTATAAGAAAAGTTGTTATGGAAAATAAAGAATGATACCATAAACTTACGATGAGATTTTTTGGAGGAATGGGAATGTATGAAGGAATGATGGAATTTAGTGATGTTTCCGTTTTTATCGGCAGGTTTTTCGGGTTTTATCTTTTGATAGTGGCGGTGGCCTTGCTGGTTAATCGCAAGCGTCTAATTTCAATTGTAAAGAGTTTTGCTGATAATCCGGCATTGATGATCTTCTCTGGATTTGTGAATTTAGTTTTGGGGCTTTTAGCGGTAATGTTCCACAATATTTGGGTTAGTGATTGGCGGTTGGTGGTGACTATTTTAGCTTGGTTGACTTTAGTAAAGGGGCTTGGTCGCTGGTTTTTCCCGGACGTCGCTAAAAAAATGGCCGTTAAAGTGAATGATCGCTGGGTGGTTATCACCGCTTTGAGTTGTTTGGTTGTCGGGTTATATCTTCTTAGTAATACTTTTTAATTTTAATCATCATAGTTTTTCTTTGAAAAAATCTGGTAATAGCTTATTATATTCTTAGTTCTTTAATTATGACGAGGAGGAATTTATGAAAAATTTGCGGTCCAAGAAAGTTTCGGAATCCGCGACGAATGATCATACTCATCTTCTTTTCCCCAATGATCTTAATGCCATTGGTACGGCTTTTGGCGGCAGGGTAGTGGAAATTGCCGATCGCTTGGCATCCACTGTGGCGCGCCGCCATAGCGGCAGAACTTGCGTGACTTTACTTATAGATTCCGTGCGTTTTTTGGGTCCGGCCGCTCAAGGCGAAATTTTAGTTTTTAAAGCCGCGGTCAATCGAGTCTGGAATACTTCTATGGAAGTAGGCGTGAAAGTGCTGGCAGAAAATTCAAAAATCGGGAAGCAAAGGCACGTGGCCTCAGCTTATTTTACTTTCGTAGCGATTAATTCTAAAAACAGTCCGGTGAAAATTCGATCGGTTGTATCGGAAACTGAAGAGGAAAAGCGGCGTTATCGTGAAGCCGATGAGCGGCGCGAAGAACGGCTACGTCATTGTATAGTTAAAGGATGTCGTAATAAGAAAGGAGCAAAGAGTGGCGACTAAAAAAAGTTCGATTTTGCGGCTGGCAGAAATAAATCATCTTTTAAGCCAGCTCTCGGAAAGAGCTAAGCCCCTTACTTTAAAAAAGTTTAATGAAACAATTCTTAAGCAGAAGAATTTTTGTCTTCTTAGGGCCTATCTTGAAGATTCTTCTGAAACCGGACAGTTAGTTGGTATGGGAAGTATTTATTTTGAGCATACATTGAGCGGGTTTAAGGGTTATATTGACGATGTGGTGGTTGATAAGATGTATCGCGGATTAAGCATTGGCGAGCAGATTACTCGCGGTTTAATTAGGGTCGCAAAAAAGCGCGGGGCAGAATGGATTGATTTGACCAGCAATCCAAAGCGCAAAGCCGCCATCGCTTTGTATAAAAAATTAGGATTCCGGAAACGAGACTCTAAGCCCTATCGCTTAGTTTTGAAGAAAAAATAACTTTTGTAAGTTGATATTGAAATAGCGTCTCAAAGACGCTATTTTTATTAGAGTTGGTGGGGGTGGTTTGACTACCGCCGTTGGCGGGGCCTCGCTATGAACGGTGGGTGGTTTAAAGAGTTTGTCTTGTTTTCGTTTTGTTTGATCTGCCGGTTGGCGGAGAAGCTACAAAACGCAATCCCGCACAAAGCGGAAGGTTGGCAGAGTGGTCTAACGCGCCGCACTTGAAATGCGGTATCCCGGAAACGGGATCGGAGGTTCGAATCCTCCACCTTCCGAAAAAATAAAAATCCTCGACGTAAGGTCGGGGATTTTGTGTATAAATTTATTCGTTTTTTCGAATTTCAAATCTTGGATATAATTCTTTCATTCGTTCCACTAAACCGGTGTAAGCGATTTCTTCTTCAGAAGCCATCGCGACTCCGAAAAATCCTTGTTCGCGCATATAGCTGGATTTAGCTAGAGCTTTTTGTCGCGCCTCTTCCCATTCCAAGCCTTCAAATATATCAATCTCTTCTTCGGTAAATTGCCCATTTTGATTCATAGAAAAAGCGAGACAAGAAACAATTGGCTGGCAATATCCGCCGCGCACTGGCGTTTGAATAGATACTGGCATCAGAGCCATTGTATGGCTGCCGCGGCAATCGCCAGTGACAAACGGGCAGTCTTTAAACGGTTCTACAACTTCTTCTGTCGCCGAGAAAATTCCTTGCGTTCGGACAATCATTATAGGATCATCTTTACCGGTGTATTTTCCGGCAATATTGTGCAGGCGCGTGGCGGAAACAGATACGAATTGTTCATTAGGATAAGCGTTAGAGTAGGCCGCTTCTATGGCAAATCGATCAATATTTCTTAAGAGCGCTGCTAATTTGATATGCCCAAGCCCTTCAGCTGTATTAATTTTGATAATTCGATCAGTATTTTTGTCTTTATGGTCCATATCAATGACGGTTGCGGTAAATCCTAGGAAGAGTTTTGGGGAAAGAAGTAATCCGCCGTTTCGCATCGGATTGCAGAGTGTGTTCCAAAGCGCGAAATTGTACGCGCCCGGGCCGCATTTATCCGCGGCAAACACTAAAAATGCTTCGGCTGGCCGATGGTTAGGTAAAAGTTCAAATTCTGTTTCTGCCACTGCCGGGCCTGCGCCCCGAACGTTCCCCGAAGGCGCATCCACTAATAGATCCTGCCCCGCTCCATAAAAACCGTAATGCTTGGCGATACGAGTTGCTTCTTTAAAAACATTCCAAGCAAATAAATGAATTAACGAAGCGCCTTTGCCAAGAGTATGGCTCATAATTAAACAAAGATCGTCGCCGGTGTAAGTAACTATTCCGTCAATCAATAAACCGGAGGTTTTGGCTTGGCGCATTAAATCTTCGCAAGATTGAACCATCGTATCGCCTGGTTTAGTGTGGCCACCAATACTTCCTACATCAGCTTTGATCACTGATAGAGTAACGCGCATAGTCGTCTCCCTAAATCAAAACGGGGTTTTGATCGGCTATAGCCCGATGGGCTCGCCCATTTAGGGGCGAACAATTTACGAAGCAAATTGTTTTAGCCTTTTCAATTTTAAAGAACATTTTTCGCTAAAATATTAGCGTACTAAATATAACTTGGTCAAATGCGAATTAGTTATTTGATATAATAAAGAAGTGATTACAAAAGACATTTTAAGCCGGAGTTTTTGGGCGCTTCCGAAGCATGAAGTTTTAGATATCTTAGAAACTAGTTTTGACGGTTTAGTGGAAGAGGATGCTAAAGAACGGCAGGGGATTTTTGGAAAGAATATTTTATTAAAGAGGACGCGGACCGCCGCGCTTCAGATTTTTTTACGCCAATTTGAGAGTCCGCTTATCTTTTTGCTTTTGATCGCTGTTGCTATAACGGGATTTTTACAAGATTACAAGGACGCGGTTTTTATTGGCTTAGCGGTAGCCATTAATGTCGCTTTGGGATTTTATCAAGAGAATAAAGCGGAATCGGTTATTGCCCATATTCAAAGCTATGTTCGAGAAAAAGCAAAGGTTTTTCGAAACAATCAAGAATTAGAAATAGATGCGGAGGAATTAACGCCAGGAGACATTGTGCATGTTACCCAAGGCGACCGAGTGCCTGCTGACTGCCGGTTGATTTATATCAATGATTTAATGGTAGATGAATCAATTTTAACAGGGGAGTCTTTGCCTTCTGTTAAAACCACCGAGCCTTCTAGTTTTAAAGCGGTTCTAGGAGATCAGCGATCCATGATTTTTAAAGGCACTTCTGTTGTGCAAGGTTTTGCTAACGTTGTTGTTTGCCGAACTGGATTAAATACAGAATTGGGTAAAATCGCTTCATTGGTAGCGGCGGCAGAAAAAGAAAAAACTCCTTTGCAGCTTGCTATTAGCCGTTTTGCCCTAAAAGCCAGTATTTTTTTAATATTTTTAACCACCGTAATTTTTTTCACAGGCATTGCTTTGGGCAAGTCAATGCTAGAAATGTTTTTAACTTCGGTAGCAATCGCTGTTGCCGCGGTGCCGGAAGGATTGCCGGTTGCGATGACGGTGATTTTAGCGATTGGCGTCCAGCGTTTAGCAGAAAGGCGTGGCGTAGTGAGAAAATTATTAGCGGCGGAAACTTTGGGGAGCACGTCTATAATTCTTACTGATAAAACCGGAACGCTTACGGAAGCTAAAATGTCTCTGTCTTTAGTGGAGTGTTTTGCGTCTACTTGCGATCGGGATGATTTATTAAAATTCGCGCTTTTAAATAGCGATGTGGTGATTGAAAATCCTCGTGAACATCCGGAGAATTGGCGAATTATCGGGCGCCCCTTAGAAGCGGCGATGGTGAGTTCGGCGGCTGGTTATGGAGTATTACTGCCGAAATTAAGAAAAGAAAATAAAATTATAGACTCCCTGCCTTTTAATTCTTCTAATAAATTCTCCGCTTCGTTATTAGAACATGCCGATTACCATCTTTTGACGATGTTTGGCGCTCCGGAGATATTGTTAAAATTTTCTGATTTGCCGGCAGAAGAGAAAAAACGCATTAATCATGAAATCAATAAGTTGGCTACTAGCGGCGAGCGAGTTTTAGCTATTGCCACAAAAAGATTTACTCCAGAAAGCGAAATCTTTTTGCGGGATAAAAAAACTTATAATGATATAAATTTTTTGGGCATTGTGGCTTTTCGCGATCCGGTCAGGCCACATGTTAGAGATGTTATTGAACGCGTTAAAGAAGCAGGCGTCAAAGTGGTTATTGTCACTGGAGATCACCAAGGGACTGCAGAAGCTGTAGCAAGAGAGGTGGGTTTGGCGGCGCGGCCCGACGAAATCATCAATGGCGCTGAATTGGATGCATTAACTGAAGATGAATTAAAAATGAAATTGCCGATTTTAAAAATCGTTTCTCGGGTAAGTCCGGAAGGCAAAGTTCGCATTGCTAAAGGCTATAAAGCTTTAGGTGAAACTGTGGCGATGACTGGTGATGGTCTAAACGACGCGGCGTCTCTAAAAGAAGCCGATATCGGAATTGCTATGGGATCGGGCGCTGATGTGGCGAAAGATGTTTCCGACCTCGTTCTTTTAGATAATGATTTTTCTACGATTGTTACTGCTATTGAAGAGGGTCGAAGAATTTTAGAAAATATCCGGAAAGTGATTGTTTATTTAATGTCTTCGATTTTTGATGAACTAATTTTAATAGGCGCTGCTTTGGCTTTTGGAGTGGCTCTTCCTTTGAACGCGCTACAAATTTTATTTATCAACTTTGTTACAGATAGTTTTCCGGCTATGGGATTAGCCTTTGAAGATCATATTGATTACTTAATGACAAAGCGCCGGAAAGCTAGTTTAAATTTATTTGATAAAGAAATGAGATTGCTGACTTTGACGATTGGAATACCTACCAGCCTGATGCTGTTTGTAATTTATTGGGGCTTATTGAAATATGGATTAGACCCTGCTGAAGTTAAAACTTTTATTTTTGCCGCTTTCGGAACTTATTCTTTGTTCCTGATTTTTTCTGTTCGGAGCTTGCGCAAGCCCATTTTTACTTATAATCCTTTTTCCAATTTTTATTTATTGGGCGCGGTATTTTTCAGCGCTGGCTTTATAGTTGCCTCTATCTATTGGATTCCGCTACAACAACTTTTGGGAAATGTTGCTTTATCGCCATTGTGGTTAGTGGGAGTTGCTGGTGTGGGATTAATCAATATCATAGCGGTTGAGACGGGGAAATTTTTTATACGTAAAAAGGCAAATCTATAAGGCGTTCGTAACGGCTTAGATAGATTATTCGGCTTTGGCTATCGTAATGGCGATTATCTTTTTAGCGCCGGAGGATTTTAAAGTTTTCGCGGCTTCGGTTAGGGTAGATCCCGAAGTTACGATGTCATCCACCAGCACAATAATTTTCCCTTTTATTAATTCAGGATTTTTTACAAAAAAAGAATTAACAACGTTCTTAGTTCTTTGTTCAAGGTTTTTAAGTTCCATCTGGGGCAGGGTATTTTTATTTTTTAATAGGCAATTTTTAACTAAAGGCAAGTTTAATTTTGCGCTGGCGGTTTCGGCAATTAATTTAGATTGGTTAAAGCCGCGTTGGCGTTCTTTTGTGGGATGAAGCGGAAGAGGAATAACGATCGGGCTTATTCGGCCAATTGGGCTGATAAGCTCAATAAGCTGAAGTTTATTCAGATAAGTTTCCATAATCATTTTTAATGGCTTGGCGGCCGCGGTTTTCTTGTTATATTTTAATTCCCAAATTATTTTTTTTATTGGATCGGCGTATTTAGTCGCGGATCCTAAGACGTAGAGAGAATTTTTATGGCAGATTTTTTTATTTTCTGGCAATCGCGCGCGGCAAAGGCCGCAAAAGAGCGTTGAATAGATAGGAATTTTAGCAAAACATTCAGCGCAAAGGAAAGACTCTTCTTTTTTTACAATCTTGTCGCAGTTAAAACACAGTCGGGGGAAAATGGCATTTAGTATGTGATATAATAATGACATAATGGCTTTCTTTGGAGATAAAACTTATTTGGGCGCGGAGATTGGCACTACCACCATCAAATTAGTGGAATTAATTAAAAGCGGCAAAGAGATAAGGTTGAAAAACTACGGAATTTTAGAAACTTATGGTTATTTAGAACGGTTTAATAACGCTCTTCAAACCAGCAGCCTGAAGGCTTTAGAGTCCGAGATTTCCGCTTATCTTAGCATCATTTTGCAGCGCGCCAAAATCAGGTCGCGCAATGCCACAGTTTCTTTGCCGGCTTTTTCCGCCTTTACTACCTTGATTGAATTGCCGGATATTCCAGAAGGGGAATTGCCATCCGCAATGGCGTTTCAAGCGAAACAGTACGTTCCTTTACCCATCGCTTCAGTAAAACTAGATTATATTAAAGTGGGAGAACGGACGGATGAAAATGGTTTAAAGTTACAGCAGATTTTTTTGGTTTCTATTCCCAATGAACAGATAGATCGTTATCAAAAAATTTTTAATGGAGCAAGCCTTAATCTGAACGCTTTAGAAGTTGAGGGCATGAGCTTGGCCAGAGTTCTTACAAAAGGCATTAAAGAGGCTACGATGATTGTGGATTTGGGCGCTCGATCTACTTCTTTTGCGGTTGCTAAAGATGGATTTTTGCGTTTTGAGGCGCAGACCGATTTTGCCGGAGGATCTTTAACGCAAGCTTTGGCTTCGGGCATGAACATTTCTCCGCGCCGGGCCGAAGAATTAAAGCAACAGCGAGGCTTGTTAGCGGCTGGCGCCGAGTCCGAGTTATCCACACTGATGTTGCCGATATTGGATGTTATAATTAATGAAGCAAGGCGGGCAAAAGAAAACTTTGAAAAAAGCTATAAAGAGGGGATTACGAGTTTAGTTTTGACAGGTGGCGGCGCTAATTTGCTTGGCATAGAAGACTACTTTACTAAACAATTAGCCGTTAAAACTGTCAGGGCAAATCCGTTTAGAAATATTATTTATCCCCCAGAAATTGAGCCGATTATTAAAAAATCTGGCCCGGCCTTTGCTGTTGCCTTAGGGGCAGCTATTAGGAATTTAGTTTAAAAATGGATACCCAAAATCTTTTAGAAAGAGAGCGAATGACAACTGTCTGGCCCTGGCGTCTTTTTGTTACTTCCTTAATCGTCTTGATTGCGGCGGTTTTATATTATGTTGGTTTGGCTTTTGGATACAAAACTTATTTAAATAGCGGCATTGAAAAAAAAGACGTGGAAATTGCTGAACTCGCCGCTTTAATTCCGAAAGAAGATCAGGCTAGGCTGATGAGATTTTATAATCAGATTCAGAGTTTGAAGAATCTTTTAGACCAGCATGTTGTCAGTTCTAAAATTTTGCCCTTAATAGAAAAAAATACTAATAAGAAAATTTTTTATAATAAGCTGGATTTAGACGTGGCGCAACGGAGTTTAAATTTAGACGGCATCGCGGAATCTTATCAAATTTTAGCCCAACAATTAGAAGCATTTAAACAGACCCCGGGGGTGGAAAGATTCCTTCTTAACAATTCGCAATTTAATCAAGGGGTAGTGCGGTTTAATGTAACTGTGGTTTTAAAATCAGAATTATTTAAATCCAAATGAGCTCTTCCACTAAAAGATCTACTAGCGTTTTATTAAGCCTTTTATTTTTAGTTGGGGCTTTAGCGGTTTATGCCAATTTTGTCCGTCCCGAGTTTAAAGAAGTTCAGCAGCTTCGCGCCATGTTGGCCGCGAAAACCCAGTTATTAGAAAATCAAAAAACCATTATGGTCCAGATTCAAAATCTGCTAGATCAGTTTAAAGGCGCGGTGCAGCTCCAACAGACTGTGAATATGGCTTTGCCCACTAACGAAGATGCTGCCGCTATCGTTCAGCAAGTCAATGCTATTGCTAATGCCAACGGTTTGGTTGTGCAAGCCCTTGGATTAAATCCTTTAGCTCTTAGTCCGACTAAACTAGGCTCAGTGAGGGGCACTCTTAGGCTCATTGGAGCCTATGATGGAATTAAAAAATTCCTCCAAGCGTTAGAAACCAATGTCAGGGTGATTGATTTGGTAAGCCTGCGTTTAGAGCAAGGATCAAAGGCTAATCAAGATGTTTATGCCTATACGGTCGTGTTTAACGCGTATTATCAACAGTAACATGGCAATTATTATACAAGAACAAAAAAAATCTATTAATTTATTCGCGATTATTATCGTGGCGATTATTTTATTTGTTATTCTTCTTAGCGTCTACTTTCTATTTTTTGCGTCTCAACCAGTTATTGAAATTATTGTTCCAGCCCCCTTAGAAACAGCCGCGGAAATTACTAAGGCGCAATTTGATCCGGCGATAGTTATTAATAGTTCAGAATTTCGAGCTCTTCGTTCTTATGCTGGCTTGCCGACCGTTGGTTCTCTTGGCCGGTCAAACCCGTTTATTAGTTACTAGCAGCTAATTAACATTCATTGTTATGGAAAATAATCGTCTTTTAACTGCCTTAGTTGAGGCGAAACTTTTAAATAGCGGGGATGCCTCTAAATTAGAGGCGGATTCCGTTAGTCTAAAAAAAGACGCTGAAAGCCTTATTTATCAGCGTCATTTAATTAGCGAAGAAGAATTAGCAAAAGTTAAGGGAAAAATTTTAGGCATCCCTTATAAGAAAATTGATTCTAAACAGATTAAAGACGATTTATTAGAATTAATACCTAAAGAAACCGCTTTTTCTTATAAAATAGTTCCTCTCTCTAAAGTTGATAATATGCTGGTGGTGGGAATGGTGGCTCCTGATAATCCTCTTGCTCAAAATGCCTTAAAATTTATTGCTAAACAAAAAGGTTTCAATGTTGGGGTTTATTTAATTACTCCTACCGATTTCGATCTTTTGTTGCGTCGCTATTCTCCCTTGAGCGATGATGTTCAGCAGGCGTTGGGCGCTTTAAGCGGGCGCAAGGGGCAACCTCTAACTTTTCAGCAAATTATCCAGTTAGAAGAAACTAAAAGCGCCATTGCCGAAGAAGCGCCCATCATTAAAATAGTCGCCTCGTTATTAAAAGAAGCCGTTAATATTCAAGCTTCGGATATTCATATTGAGCCGCAGAGAAAGCAGATGCGGGTGCGATTTCGGGTGGATGGGGTTTTGCAAATTGTGCAGGTTTTGCCGATTGAAATTTATCAGCAGATAATTTCTCGCATCAAGGTTTTATCAAATTTGAAACTCGATGAGACTCGGATACCCCAAGATGGTCGTTTTAGAACTATAATTTTTGATCGGGAAATTGATTTTCGTATTTCTACTTTTCCGACTCCTTTGGGAGAAAAAGCGGCCATTCGGGTTTTGGATCCGAATGTAGGATTAAAAGGCTTTGGGGATTTAGGTTTAGTTGGCAAGAACCAGCAAGTTTTTTCTGAAGGATTAATTAAACCCTATGGTATGGTTTTGCTTACTGGCCCAACGGGTTCGGGGAAAACCACCACTTTATACGCGGCTATGCAAATTCTTAATAAAGAAGGGGTAAACGTTGTTAGTTTGGAAGACCCGGTAGAATATTCTATTGACGGATTGAATCAATCTCAAGTTCGGCCCGAAATTGGCTATGATTTCGCTTCGGGCTTAAGGCAAATTTTGCGGCAAGATCCCGACGTGATTTTGGTGGGAGAGATTCGGGACAGCGAAACCGCTTCTTTGGCTGTGCACGCCGCGTTAACGGGCCATATTGTCCTTACCACTTTACACACTAATAATGCCGTTGGAGTTATTCCTCGCTTGGTAGATCTAAAATTAGAGCCCTTTTTACTGCCGAGCTCGGTTAATTTAATGGTGGCGCAACGATTAGTGGCGCGGCTCTGCCAAAATTGTAAAAAACCTAAAGAAGCGCCGCCGTCAGTGGCTTCTATCATTAAAAAGAATTTGGAAGTTATAGGAGAAAAAAAATATAAAGAGCCTTATAAAATTTATTATTCTCCAGGCTGCGGTATTTGCAAAAATAAAGGCACCACTGGCCGGTTGGCTTTATTTGAGGTTTTTGCCATGACTCCAGAATTAGCCGATATTCTTGCTGAAGAAATTTCTGAAAATAAACTGATCAATGAAGCTAAACGGCAGAATATGATCAGTTTGCGGCAGGACGGAATATTAAAAGCTTTAGATGGATTAGTGATGATTGAAGATGTTTTAAGGGAAACCGAAGAGTTATGGTAAAATTTTTATATACCCACCATGGATTTTAAATCAAAACTTAACGAACTTCTTTTAATAACTGCCCAACAAAATGCTTCTGATTTGCATATTGCGGTTGGTTTTAAGCCCACTATTAGAATTGACGGCGATTTAGTGCCTTTAGCTAAAGAACAGATTGTTAATAGTGAAATCGCGGAGGGATTAGTTGGCGCGCTTTTAACGTCCGAACAGAAAGCTAAATTTTTGCAAGATCAGCAACTGGATTTCGCTTATACTTTTGAAGATAAAGCTAGATTTAGGGTTAATGTCTTTTTTCAAAGAGGCTTTATGGCTGCAGCTTTGCGGTTAATTCCTAATAAAATTCGCACTATACAAGAATTAAGTTTACCTCCGGTGCTTTATGAATTTACCAAGCTTTCCCAGGGGTTTGTTTTGGTGGTAGGCCCGGCCGGACATGGCAAATCTACGACGCTCGCCGCGATGTTGGATGAAGTTAATCATCAAAGAATGAATCATATTATTACCGTTGAAGATCCTATTGAATATCTTTTTACTCAAGACCGCTGCATCATTTCGCAAAGAGAAGTAAAAGTAGATACCCCTAATTTTCACTCCGCCCTTAGTTCTCTTTTACGGCAGGACCCAGATGTGATTATGATCGGCGAGATGCGCGATGCCGAGTCTATGGCCGTAGCAATGACCGCCGCGGAAACTGGCCATCTGGTTCTGGCTACTTTGCATACTAATTCGGCGGCCCAGACTATTGATCGCATCATTGACAGCTTCCCTCCAGCCCAACAAGGGCAGATTACTTCGCAATTAGCTTCTACCTTAGTGGGTATTATTTCCGAGCGTTTAATTCCCAGAATGAATGGCGGCCGCATACCAGCGTGTGAAATTATGATTGCTAATTCTGCGGTTCGCAATTTAATCCGTGAGCGCAAGGCTTATCAGATTGATTTAGTGATTGAAACCAGCATGCAAGAGGGCATGATTACCCTTAATCGTTCCTTGGCGCATTTAGTGAAAAATAAACAGATTTCCGTAGAGAACGCGGAACTCCACTCTTTAAATCCAACCGAGTTAAGGTTGTTGTTGAAAAGATAAAAAATAAAAGTTGTATAATTAGTACATGAATCCCGTTAGAGACAACCAATCCATGATTTCTGAAATATTATTTGATTTTAGATATAAAAAGTCGATTGCCGTTAAAACGGTTGAGTTACGGTCGCCTCTGGAGACCTGTCTCTAACGGGATGAAATTTCGATACAGCGCGAGGACAAAATTAGGAGAGCTTCAAGTCGGTTTTGTAGAGGCGGCTAGCCGAGAAGCAGCTTTTGGCCTTTTGAGCGGTCACGATCTTTTTATTTTGAAATTGGAAGCAGAGCTGGAGAAGCGGCCGTTCGCCGCATTGTTGGGTATTTTCCGCCGCGTGAGCAGAAAAGATTTAATGATTTTTACTCGGCAGTTCGCGACTTTATTGCAAGCCGAAGTAGTATTGGGGGATTCTTTAAAAATCCTTCATACCCAAACTTCCAATAAAACTTTACAATCAGTTATTTTAGAAGTTTCCTCGGATATTGATGCTGGACTTTCTTTATCTCAAGCCCTGGAAAGGCATGGCGATATTTTTTCAGAATTCTATATTAATTTAATCCGTTCCGCGGAGGTCACTGGGCGTATGGATGAGTCTATGAGTTTTTTAGCCGACTTTTTAGAAAAGGATATGAATCTGGTGGCAAAAATTCGGAACGCTTTAATTTACCCGGCTTTTATTTTAGGTTTATTTTTTGTGGTGGTAATTATTTTGGTAGTGGCGGTTTTCCCCCAATTGCGGCCGATTTTTGCAGATGCCCAAGTGGATTTGCCGTTAGTTACGAAGCTGCTTTTGGATGGCGGCGCTTTGCTTCTGGACTGGTGGTGGGCGATGGTTGTTATCTTTGGCGTTTGTATTTGGGTGATTATAGATTATTTTCGCACTAAAGAGGGAAGGGCTGTTTGGAATCAGCTGATTATTGGTTTGCCTGTACTAGGCCAGGTTTTTAGAAAAATGTATATAGCGAGATTTGCTGAAGCGGCTAGAATTTTATTAAAAGGCGGTATTCCTATTGCTCAAGCCATAGAAATTAGCGGACATACTTTAGCCAATGTGGTTTATCGGGAAGTTTTGCAAGAAGCAGCGGAAGGAATCCGCAGAGGGGAATCGTTATCCCAGATTTTATCTAAATATTCTTCAGCTTTCCCGCCGTTAGTGAGTCAAATGGTTGCGGTTGGAGAAAGCACTGGGCGTTTAGAAGAAATGTTGGGGCGAATAGCGACTTTTTATATTCGAGAAGTGGATACGGTGGTAGATAATTTAGTAGAATTAATTCAGCCAGTGGTAATGGTGATAGTGGGTGTTTTGGTCGGATTGCTTTTTGCTTCAATTTTGATCCCGATTTATCAATTGGCGCAAGGGTTCTAAAATTATGATAAAATAATTAAAACGGTCGAGAAAGAACCCATCTTAATAATAATTCCTAAGCGCGTTGAGAGAATAAATAGAATAGATCGAGGAATGACGACGAAACTGTGCTTTTAGCACGTTGAGGAGGAATGACGCTGAAATATTCTATTTAAGCCGCAACCCTTCGGGATACTGCCAATTTATATTAATAACTGCGTTGTTCGTCGAAGATGTAGACTATCTACAATCTTCTCCTCACGCCTTGTTCTAAATAAAATTGGCAAGTATCGCGCTTGGAAGCTATTATTAAGATGGGTTCCAAAATAAAACTTATGATAAGAATTACTAATTCAAGATTTTATAATAAAAAAGGTTTTACGTTAATTGAAATGCTGATTGTCATTTCTATTATTGGCATTTTGGCGTCTATTGTTTTAGTTGGCTTGGGAGCTTTTCGTTCCCGGGGCCGCGATACTAGAAGAATTGCTGATTTAAGGGAGGCGCAGGGAGCTTTGGAGCTTTACTATACTAAGTTTCAGCAATATCCAAGCAGCGGTTTAAATTCTTGGGGTACTATGAGCCAGGCTATTATCAACGGAGGGGTTGGAGTGAATACTGTTTCTAATGATCCATTATCGCCAGCCAAAACTTATGTTTATGGCGCTAGCTCCGATCAGCAGCAGTATGTTTTAATGGCTACTTTGGAAGAAGCTTCGCATCCAGGCTTGAAGGATGATGTAGATGGCACTGTTTTTGGAGTTAATTGCGGTGATGCTCCACAAGGAAATTATTGCGTAAGACTCTAATTTAGAAGATTTGCCTATGGTCTATTTTTGGTACGCGTTTTTATTTTTCATTGGCGCAGCCATAGGCAGTTTTTTAAATGTCCTGGCTGTTCGTTATGATCCTGGTAAAAAAATTTTAACCCGGGATATATTTTTGGGCAGATCGCATTGCGTTCATTGCGGAAAAGTTTTGCGGTGGTACGAGCTTTTTCCAATTTTTAGTTATTTAATTCAGAGGGGAAAATGTTTGAGCTGCGGAGCCTCTCTTTCTTTCCAATATTTTGTTGCTGAATTGATTGCCGGGGCGATTTTAGTGTTTTTTACTTGGCATTTTTATAAATTTTTTAATTTAGCGGATATTATTTCGCAAGGCGGGAATATTGGGCCATACTATATTTTTTTGTGCGTTTGGATTCTGGTGGCTTACGGCCTTTTATTAATGTCGCTGATAGATTTTCGTTTAAAGATTATTCCTGATCAGATTAATGTTTTTTTGTTAGTATTAGGGGCAGCTCTTGTAGCGCTCAAATATTTTTATTCTTTTACTAATACTTCTTTTCTTGGCAAATACTCGTTATTATTCAATATTTCTGCTCAACCTTTGTTAAGCCATTTTTTGGCGGCTATTTTTGGTTTATTTTTATTCGGCTTAATCGTGGTTTTAAGCCGAGGTAGGGGAATGGGAATAGGCGATGTGAAATTAGCCGGAGCTTTAGGTTTATTATTAGGATTACCAGATATAGTTTTCAGTTTTTTTAGCAGTTTTATTATAGGAGCGATCGTTGGGGTTTTTTTATTACTGTTGGGTAAAAAATCCTTAAAAGACGCGGTGCCTTTTGGGCCATTTTTAGCTCTCGGAGTTTTCCTAACAATTTTCTGGGGTGAAAATTTACTGGATTATTACTTTAGCTTATTTCAGTTTTTAACCTATTAAGATTAAGTGTTAAAATATATATACATGCAAAAAGGGTTTACTTTAGTAGAAATGATGATTGTTATCACTATTTCCGCGATTTTAATGGCGATGGTGATTTTTTATGGCAGGGGCGGAGAGAAGCAGATTATTTTATTAACCGAGCAAGCAAAGCTTGTGAATACTATTTTACGGTCAAAATCTTTGGCTATTCAGACTTTTAACCAGCCACGACGCCCTTGCGGTTACGGGGTGCATTTTGTCCCCAACGGTTATATCTTATTTAAAGATCTTTCCGAGGATTGTTCGGTCAGTGATAAAAGGTATTCTGGGCCAGATGAGGACGTGGAAAATATTATTTTAAATAAAGCGGTGAAATTCTTGCCGCCTCCTCTTTTAGATGTTCTGTTTATTCCGCCCGATCCGACTGTTATTTTAATTCCATCGCAACCAGAGGCGGTGCTTACCATTGCTACTTTAGATGAAGCTTCTTCTTTAAAAGTTAAAGTTACGGAAGCTGGCCAGGTGACTTTTCAATAAGATAACAAGACTATGATTCTAAAAGCTAAAATTTATAATTTAAAATCTCAAAGTGGCCAGTCTCTTATAGAAGCTATTATTGCTATGTCTATAATTTTTTTTGGGATTTTAGGAGTCTACGGTTTAGCGGCAAGGGCTGTCAGTTTAAATCGTGTTGTGGCCGACAGATACATAGCTATTTATATTGCTTCGGAGGGCGTTGAGCTGGTTAAAAATATGATTGATGCCAATATTCTTGAACGCCGTCCGTGGAATGACGGATTGTTTAGCGGCGCTTATGAAGTGGAATATCGCGACCAAGATTTGCGTTTAAGCCAGGGCCGGACGCTTCTTTTTGATGAAAATAACGGAACTTATAATTACATTTCTGGAAAAGAAACTACTTTTCAGAGAACCATTAAGATTGAGGTTTTAGGCAATGGCAATGAATTAAAAGTAAATTCTCAAGTCAATTGGCTCTCCCGAGGAGGAGACTATAGCGTTGATTTAGAAGACCATTTCTTTAATTGGAGATAAACTATGAAACAACTAAAATTTAAAATTCAAAATTTAAAATTAAGGCATGGTTTTACAATGATAGAGCTCTTGGTGGCAATGGGCGTATTTATTATAATTGTTGGCGTTTCTATAGGAATCTTTGTAAGATCTTTGCGCACCCAGAGAAATATTATTAATTTAATGGCTATTAATGATAATGCCAGCTTAGCCATTGAACAGATGACAAGGGAAATTCGCACTGGACAGTTATTTTCTTCTTTAGGCCCATCCGCTTTAAAATTTCTTAATTATCAAGGTAGGGACATAACTTATAGATGGAATACCAGCGCGGAATCTTTAGAGCGTGGAGAAGGAGATATTTTTAAGGCTATTACGGCAAGCGAAGTAAAAATTAAACGATTGCAATTTATTTTATCTGGAGAAGAGGATGGAGATAATATTCCTACTAGGGTTACGGTCGTATTAGGTGTCGGTTCTAATCAGCGAGACTTAACCGGAGTTTTGAATAATATTCAAACCACAATTTCCCCGCGGGTTAACCAATAATATTTTTAATCTATGGCAATGTTTAAATACATCAATTTTCAAGGAAAAAATAGCGGGCAGGTTTTGATCTTAACCGTTTTAATTTTATCCGGAACAGTTTTAGCGGTTACTACCATTGCGGGCATTTTGATGGTTTATCAAATACGGCAGACGGGCAATGTGACGGATTCCGCTAAGGCGATTTTTGCCGCTGATACTGGATTAGAATGGGAATTATACAAAAAAATTAAAGATCCAGATTATCCAAAGCCAGTTTTTACTAATCGCGCCGATGTGGAGACTTCCATATCCGAGGATGGCCAGGCGATTAAATCTATTGGCAGCGCCGGAAATGTCCGCCGCGCGTTTGAGCTCAGGCTTTAAAGTATTGTGAGGCGCCCCTTGAAAAAAATAGCCGATTTGTATTATAATATTTTTCATATGTCAGTTGTTGAAGATATTGCTGAAGTAAAAAATAACGCTTCTGAAAATACCGAAGAGGCTATTAAGGATTTTCCTATTTTGGAAGAAATGGCTCAGGCCGGCGTTTTATATGGAAGAAAAAAGGCTAGTACCCATCCCAAGATGCTGGGTTTTATTCAAGCAGTCCGTAATGGCGTAGGTATTTTTGATTTACCCCAAACTTTAGAAGCAGTTGAGAAGGCACGGGTATTTTTAAAAGATATTGTTCAAAAAGGAGGCCAAGTTCTTTTGGTGGGGACTCAACCCTCCGCGAAAGATCTTATTAAGCAGTTTTCGGAGAAATTTAATTTTCCCTACGTGATTCAGCGATGGTTGGGGGGCACTTTAACTAATTTTAAAACCCTATCTACCCGCATCAATCGTTACCTTCAATTAAAAGCTGATCGGGCAGCTGGCAAGTTAGATAAATATACTAAAAAAGAACGGTTAGATTTTGATCGGGAGATAGATCGGATGGAAAGGCTCTTTGGCGGTTTGGATAATATGCAGAAATTGCCTGACGCGGTTTTATTAGTAGACTCTAAGGTCCATATTACCGCCCTTAAAGAGGCTAGTCTTTTAAAAATTCCGGTCGTGGCTATTATTAATAGCGATAGCGATCCGGATTTAGTCCAGTATCTCATTCCTGCCAATTCCGGATCTAAAACCAGTGTTCAATGGATTCTTGCAAAATTAGAGTCTGCGATGGAGGAAGGGAAAAAGTCCGGAGTAATCGCGAATAATGCGAATGCGA
Organism: Candidatus Harrisonbacteria bacterium RIFCSPHIGHO2_02_FULL_40_20; assembly: GCA_001818675.1. Classification (GTDB taxonomy): domain Bacteria; phylum Patescibacteriota; class Minisyncoccia; order UBA6257; family WO2-44-18; genus 2-02-FULL-40-20. Next base: position 40,375 of record MHJF01000006.1, read on the forward strand.
TTCAAAATAATGCGAATAAATAATTGATGAGCAGCGATGTTAAAAAATTACGGGAGGTTACTGGGGCTGGAGTGATGGAGTGTAAAAAAGCTTTTGTGGACGCCAAAGGAGATTTTGATGTCGCCATCAAATTAATTCAGGAGCGAGGCATAATTAAAGCGGAAAAAAAAGCCACTCGAGCCACGGGCGCTGGTTTTTTGGAGTCTTATGTCCATAATGGGCGCGTAGGCGTCTTGTTAGAAATACGCTGTGAAACTGATTTTGTGGCTCATTCTGATCTTTTTAAAGATTTGGCGCATAATTTATCCATGCAAATAGCGGCGATGAATCCGGAAAATATAGATGGGCTTTTGAAACAGCCATATATTCGTGATGAAGCCCTTACTGTTGAGCAATGCATTAAGGGCGTAATTGCTAAAGTAGGAGAAAATATTAGGATAGAAAGATTTTGCCGATACGAGTTATAAGGCTTGGTTGAAAAATTCAAGTCAAATGCGTAGTATTTTTCAATACCAAACCTTACCCCGCCCTCTATGCGCGGAGAATAAATATGTAGCTATATGAATAAACTAAATATAAAAATAAATATCCAAAAAAGGTCCAGGTGCTTAGAGGGCGGGGTGCTCGGTTTTGTAGCTAAATTGTCTTCGCTACATACGGGCTCTAAAATTTAGACAAAAACGGCATGTATGAATTTATATTACAACTAGTTATATTTTTGAGTTTGGGCGTAATCCTTTTTATAATGGCGCGAGCGGTGCCGCGGATTCAGTCAAACTCTGAAGTTATTTCACAAGGCTCTAAATTTGATTATTTTGATCGCATTTTAGCAAAAATTCCTTTGAATAGATTGGACTTTTTAATGAATACTTTTTTAAGTAAAACTCTTCGAAGGATTAAGGTAGTGGTTTTAAAGATTGATAATTTTATTACTAATTATCTTAATAAGTTGTTGAAGAAAACTCATAATAATGGCACAATAAACGGTGGCAACGATAAGCCGGAGTAGAGTTGGGCAAGCCCAGCACCGAATCGAGTATTTCGTTTTTTTCAACGCTGGCAACCCAATGTAATTTAAGGCTTAGAACGGGTATTATTAACTCTCAAAATATAGTAGGCAAAAACGTTTTGAGCGTTGCAATACTCGATCTGGTGACTGGGCAGGTGGCAGAGCGGTCAATTGCATCTCGCTGTAGACGAGACGCCTTTCAGGCTACGGGGGTTCGAATCCCTCCCTGCCCATAAAAATTCCCGAAGCAGTATTTATGCTGCTTCGGGAATTTTTATGGATGGATTCGAACCTAGTAACTCTTGATGATTTTTAGTATAATCTACTGATGCCGGTGTAGCTCAATGGCAGAGCAACGCTTTTGTAAAGCGAAGACAGGTGTCCGATTCACCTCACCGGCTCCCAAGCGGCAGACCTCGCATTATGCGGGGCCTTTATGTTTTAGAAGGCTTCATAGTTGGAAAGAACTTGGTTTGTTGATTTTTTAAAATAGCAGTATGATGTTATTAATGTTATCAAAAGAAAAATTACAAACGCTTTATTTTAAAAGAGGGAAATCAATGCAGGATATTGCAACAATTTTGAATTGTTCTTTAAGCAAAATTAAATATTGGATGGAAAAATATTCTCTACAAACTCGATCAATTAGTGAGGCTATTTATTTAAAACATAATCCCGATGGAGATCCATTCCGATTTAGATACCCAAAAAATATAAAAGAAGGAGTATTGTTTGGTTTGGGTCTTGGATTGTATTGGGGAGAGGGTACTAAAGCCAATCTGAATTCAATACGTTTAGGTAACACAGATCCGCAGCTTATTAAAAAATTTATTGAATTCTTGGTTCATTTTTTTTCAATTAAAAAACGAGATTTTAAATTCGGACTGCAATTATTTAATGATATAGGGGTTTTAGAGGCTATGGACTTTTGGACAAAAAACCTTAAAATAAATAGGAGCCAGTTCTTTAAACCAACAATTACAAAATCTGGCTCCATAGGCACTTATAAAAAGAAAAGTAAGTATGGGGTCATAACGGTAATGTATCATAATAAAAAATTAAGAAATTTGCTGGTTAGTTTATTGCCAATGTAGCTCAGCTGGTAGAGCAACTCCATGGTAGGCCGCTGGCCCTGCCCACTATGCAGGTAACCGCATAGTGAATCCTGAATAACGGTTAAAGACCTTTCGTTAGGTTAAGACCGTGGCACGTAAAAAGGCCCGAACGACTGACAAGGGTTCGCCTAAGGCGGAAAGATACAGTCTAGCCCTTCTATAATCCGTTTAAGCTACGGAAAAATGAAGGTATAAGCGAAGGAGTAGGTCGCCGGTTCAATCCCGGCCATTGGCTCAAAAATCGCTTCGCGATTTTTACTTTTTTGATCTAATAAAAAAGTTGAAATATCATAATTCAGTCAGTACTAAATCTTTGCGACAACACATTTCTCTTGAAATTTTTCGGACAGAAGAGTATTCTTTATGTAGAAGAAATTAGAAGGCGGGAAAAACAGATTAATTCGTATGCCATCAAAATTCAGCGCTAATTTAATCAAGTTAAAATGTTCGGTTTGTAGCCGGTTTAATTATTCTACCCGTAAGAATAAAAAATTGGTGACTCGAAAAATAGAATTTAAGAAATTTTGTAATCATTGCCGCAAACACACGATACATAAAGAATCTAAGAGATAAAAAATCCTCTGTTATTCAGGGGATTTTTTATTATGTACAAATCATCATTTATAGGTATAATCTTTTTATCGGTTTTGTACTTTGAAAGGAGAAAAATGTTTTGGTTCCAAGCAGTTGGAAATCTGTTGATGGGAATTTTAGATATGGCAGTGGGTATTTTCGTAGTATTTTTTATTGGATCATTATATGGCCACGATGTGGGTTGGGCAGGTTATTTTTTAGGCGCGGCTTTAGGTGTATCTCCTGATATTGATCTTGTTTATCTTTTAATCCGCCGCGGCGGATTTTCTGAAAATCATCACGAATATCTTACTCATCGTCCTATTATCGGTATTCCTGCGGCAGTTTTAATTGGCGGATTATTGGGTGGATGGTTTTGGGCGTTTATTGCTGGGATTTGCGTTTGTTGTCACTACGTACATGATACTAAAGGATTTGGGGGCGGGGGAATTGCTTGGTTCTGGCCATTTTCTAGATTTTATTATTCCCCGTTTGGAATAGGGGATCCGGAACAGACTAAGAAAGTTAGAAATCATCATAAAGCGATTGAGCGCTTGATGCTTTCTCCTAGCCGTAAAGTGATCGTAGAGAATGCTATTGTCGCGATTTTAATTATGATTGTTGGAGGTAATCTTTGGGGTTGGCAGATTGGATTTTTATTAGCTGGCGCTTTTTGGGTCGGTATCTTTACCATTTGGTTTTTATATTCTCGGTATGCTGTAAAAAGTTTATAAACCAGTTTCGACTTAATGTTGAAACTGGCTTTTTTTATCAAATTTATTAGAATCAAGAAGCAAGGGGGTGTCGTCCAACGGCAGGACTCTGGTCTCCAAAACCAGGTATTACGGTTCGAATCCGTACGCCCCCGCAAAATTTTTCGATTCCTTCATAATTGGCAATTCTCAAATTGCGTGATAAAATTTTGACAGCGGATTTTTGAAAATTAAAAAAGGCTAAATCCGCCAGTTGGCGGATCGCCCGATCAAAACCTCGTTTTGATTTAGGGAGGAAGCATGAGCCGCTTTTGCCTATTATTTTTATTAACGCCATTTTTCACCTTGCTTTGTTCCTGTGTTCACTATCAGATGGATAACCCCAGTTACGCGGGTCCAAAGCCGTTGCCTGATGAAATAGCCCAGCTATATTCCTATGAAAAACACTCGATTAAGTATATAGAAAAAATAGTAGAGGAAAGCCCGAGATATACCCTTAAAAGAGTTGAGTTTATTGCGCCAGTCAAAGTTGCGGCGATTAAAAAAACCAAGATTGAAATTGATTATTACGATGTTAAAGAACCGAAAATCGCTCCGGTTATTTTGGTCTTGCCAATTTTAGATGGCAATAGCGCTATATCTAATTTTTACGCGAAATATTTTGCTAATAATGGTTACGCCGTTTTAATAGTAAATCGCAACGCCACGATTTTGCAGGCAGAAAGCATTAAGGGAATTGAACTTGCCCTTAGGCAAAATGTTATAGACCTAAAACGGGTACTGGATTGGGTAGAAACTAAAAATGATTTGGATAAAAATAATATCGGGGTTTTTGGAATTAGTTTAGGCGCCATCAACAGTGCTCTGATTGCTGCGTTGGATAAACGGATTAAAGCAGCGGTTTTAGGATTAGCCGGGGGCGACTTGCCTTATATTTTAACTCATTCTCACGAAAAAACCGTTCAAGAAGGAATCGCCCGAATTAAAGAAAAAAATCATTGGAACGACGATGTTTTTTATTGCGAACTCCGGTGCGCGATCCAAACTGATCCGATAAAATACGCCAAATATATAGACGCGCGGAAAGTTTTAGTGGTGGTCGCATTATTGGACAACGTAATTCATACCAAAAAAGGGAAGGCGTTGATTGCGGCGATTGGTATGCCCGAACGGATCTATATCGTTAGCGGCCATTATACTGCTATTTTTTATATTTTTTATACACGAAGCAAGACTTTACAGTTCTTTAATGAACGTTTGCGATAGAAACGTGGCGCCCTATTAGAAATAGGGCGCTATTTATTATTTCCTAACCAATACCACGGGCGTAAGCCCGTGGTTATTTACTTAATTGTTCCAGCTTTGCAGCCTCTTTTCGCTTATCCACAACGCTTGGTTAAGCGTTCATAACGTTGTGATATAATAAATTATAATAATGTCAAAATTATTTTTTATTGCTATTGTGGTTGTCGCGTTAGTTGCGGCAGGAATTTTGTATTGGTTAAATCAGCCGGAGCCAATCAAAACTACCGGCGATGCTATTGAAGCGGTATCCGAATCGCCTCTGGCTGACATTGGCACCGAAAGCAATCCTGGAAAGAAATTGCCGGATGTCAATCCAGTCACCCAAACCAATCCTTTTAAAGATGTTTATCAAAATCCTTTTGCTCCTTAAATGATAAAACTCAAAGTTTATTTTTCTAAAGATTTTTTAGTAACAGCTATTATTTTTTTGTTCGCGGTTTTAGCGAGCGGCTTTATTATTCAGGCAACTTACGCTCAAGTCAGCCGGAATTCGTCCATTTCTTTTAAAAAAGACTCACAAGGGCTTTTTACTGTAACGATTAGAGATCCGCAAGGCATTAAGGAATTTTCATTACAGCCTAAGGGTAAATTTCCTTATGGCGGAGGAATTAGCCAGTGTCCGACGAGTCGGGTGATTGCCAATGTTGCTTTTGATGATCCTTTTGATTTTACTCCAGCAATGGGCGCTTATGTTATTGATTGCCAGAACAATCAAGATGATTTGCAGATTCCGTCGCCAAAGGATGGGTTGACAGTATCGGCTCGGGTTGGAGTGGAGGCAGAGCTAAAAAAAGAATCGGTTCAAGAAGCTCCTGCTTCAGTAGCGCCGGTTAAACCAACTTCTGCTCCGGAAAAAGCGCCTTTGGCAGAAATTATTTATCCGGTAGCGGAATTGGGAAATTGCGGCACGGAATTTGAGTGTCGAGCTTATTGCGATCAGCCGGAGAATTTAAACAAGTGTGTTGCGTTTGCCGAATCTCATGGATTGATGACTAAAGAAGACGCAGATTTAGCCCGAAAGTTTAAAGACGTTGTGAAAAATGGCGGTCCTGGCGGCTGTAATTCTCAACAATCTTGCGAAGCTTACTGCAATGATATTGACCACATTGATACTTGCCTTGTTTTTGCGGAGCAACATGAAATTTTAAGCGGCAAGGAATTAGAAGAAGCTAAAAAAGTTCAGTCAGCGATTAAGCGGGGAGCGAAAATGCCCGGCAATTGCCGCAGTAAAGGCGCTTGTGAAGCTTATTGCACCAACTCCGATAATATGGATGAGTGTATCGCTTTTGCCAAAGAGAATGGTTTTATGACAGAAGAAGAATTAAGGGAAGTAGAAAAGTTTTTGCCATTGATGAAGAGCGGGCAAACTCCTGGCGCTTGCAAATCTAAGACAGCTTGTGAAGCTTATTGCGAAGCAGAGGGAAATTTTGATGAATGCATTGCTTTCGCGGAGAAAGCCGGCCTGATCTCCGATGAAGAACTTAAACATATAGATAAATTTAAAAAAGCCGGAGGCGTAGGTCCGGGCGGATGCCGCGGCCGGTCTTGCCAGACTTATTGTGAAAAGCCGGAAAATCAAAAAGCCTGTTTTGCGTGGGCAAAAGAAAACGGTTTTATTGAAGAAGCGGATTTGCGGCGGATGGAGGAAGGAAAGCAGCAGTTGAAAAAGGCGTTGGAGCAGATGCCGCCTGAAGCTAAAGAATGCGTGGATGCGATTATCGGGCCGGGCGGCTTAGAAGGCGATTTCGTTGGTGGGCCGGAAATCGGCGATCAAATTCGTGTTTGTTTTGAACAGGCATTTTCTCAATTTAGCGGTCCAGGCGGCCCTGGTGAACATGGAGGTTTTCCAGGGGGCGATTTTTCGGGTCCCGGCGGTTGTACTAGCGAAGAAGAATGCCAAGTTTATTGCCAAGAAAATCCGGATGATTGTCAGGGATTTGGTCCGCCGGGCGGCGGAGGCGGTCCAGGCGGTGGAGGATCTGGTGGTGGCGGTTTTTCCGGTCCCGGCGGCTGTAGTAATCCGACAGAATGCATGTCTTATTGCAAGGAACATTATAATGATCCTGCTTGCAGTGCTTTTGGAGGCGGTGTTGAATCCAGCTCTGTTCCTAGCCAGAATTACCAACAACAATATCAACAGTCACCGCTAGTTCCTCAATATATTCAACCTTCTGGCGGGTCGTCATACGAAATTCCTATCACGCCGGAGCTTTGCGTTAACTTCCAAGCCGTTCCTGCTTGTTCTTATGTTGGGGCGCCAGATTCTCAAAATTATCAGCTTTGTAAAAAGTGTTATCCGGATAAATAAGAATGGAAAAGTTACCTACAGAACCAAGCCGTGAAAATTTAGAGTTAGAAATTAATCAGCTTTTAGAGCGATTAGATGAGTTGGGTGATTTATATAGCCCGGAATTAGCGGAACAGTGGTGGGCCGTAGAAGAAGAAGCGAGATGCGGCAAGGACCGGCAAAAAGCCAAAGAACGCCTTGGAGATTTTATAAAACTATTAGAATCGGCTAAAAGATAGATTATATTTTTTTGTTTAAGATATTTGGTGTAAAGAAAGACTATTTTAACGCCGTTTTTTAATGATAATATAAGATATATAATGAAATTTTTTGGAGGCGAACCTCAGCATTTAGAAACAGAAGAAAAACCTCATTCGGCAGGAGAGAATTTAGAAACTCAAAAAGAAAAAGCATTACAATCATTAGAAATAGAGCGGAGCGTTAAATTAATCGGCAATGCTAATAATAAGAGAATTAATGAGGTGTTTTTGGTAGAGTTGCATGGCGATGGCTCAGCAATATTTAAGCCGGCCAGTGGAGAAAAGTTTCCATTTGATTGGGCCGGGGAGCTTTATAAAAATGAACGGGCGTCCTATTTGGTGGATAAATTTTTAGGATTTAATTTAGTGCCCACGACTGTTATCAGGGAAGTAAATGGGGAAATCGGCAGTATGCAGGAATTTGTTTTTGAATCGACAGTCGGATTGGAAATTGACGATAAATTATTAAAAACTAATTATCGAGATGCTCTTAAAAAAATGTGGGTTTTTGATTATATAGTTTGGAATGGCGACAGACATGACGCAAATTTTCTTGTTAATTCGGATGGTTTACATGCTATTGATCACGGATTAACGTTTGTAAGGGAGCATATTCAACCCAGTATATATGAAGACTTTTATGACGAGTCGATGCCGGAAGATATTATTAGAAATTTGGAACAATTCTCTGATTCAGCCGAACAACAAAATCTTTTACGACAGGCAATGTTAGAAATTTTAAATGAAAGAACAGTGGATGCTTGTTTGAAAAGAATTGAATTTATGGCCGCCATTTTAAAGAAATATAAAGGCGTAATACCCAAATCGCTAAAGCCGTCTTTAAATTACTAAAATTGTCTAAATTTTCATGCAATTTGTAGAAATTTATAAATTAAAAACCGGCGGAGAACAAGAAGTAATCGCGCGATGTGAAATAGGGGATGGCGGTATTGTTAAATGTTTAGGCGACAAAATTTTTGTTAGTAATTTAGAAAAAGAGGGGATTTTTGAATATTCTGAATCCGGCAGATCAGAAACAAAACTTTTTCCTAAAGACGGATTAAAATTTTTAGAACAGTTGTCATATAATTTTAAATCTGGTTATCTAAACGCTTCGGATATTAAAAATATTTGACGCGACTTGTTCTTTATGGAATACTAACTCAAGAGTTAGATGCTAGTTGTTCTTTAAAATTCTTTTTTAAAGGAGGCGATCATGAGGCGTTTTTGCGTGTTGCTAGCGTTGGTTTTTAGTTTTTCTTTGACTGGCTGCCAAATCTGCCTTACCGTTCCTAATCCTGTAAAAATAGTTTGGGATCTTTTTGATAAACCAAGCGGAACGGAAGTTGTTTTCGGGACATACCAAGATTTAGAGCGTTTATTTTATGATCCGATGCGTTTAAAGCCATCTAGGCTTTTTAATGCCGCTCTTGATGGTATAGCGGAAGAATTGAAATCTAAAAACGCGGAGTTTAATTTTTCCAGGATTGACGATTCCGCGTCCGTCGTAAAAGCAAAAAAACATTTTGCTGCCGAATATAAAAAAGCTGAAGATTTAAACGCGGCTATTAATAACAGCGCGCAATTGGAATTTGCGGCGTTAAAAGGATTATTGGATGCCGTAGATAGCTCCCATACCGCTTTTATCACGCCTGAAAGGCTTAATGAGATTAGAAAAAGCAGAAGAGGAAAAAGCGGGTATGCCGGCATTGGCGTAGTTTTAAAAAAATTAGAAGATAATTTTTACTATATTGATTGGGTTACGCCTGGCAGTCCGGCTGCCGAAGTTGGCCTGCGAAAGTTCGATCGGCTGGTTAAAGTTAACGCGCTTGCTATTCCAAACGATATTGGCGAAATTTTTAAATTATTTCGAGGGGAAGAAAGAATTTCAGTTAAAGTTACGGTTGAGAGAGGAGGGAAAACTCTTGATTTTACTATCGCGCAAAGAGAGTTTGATTTACATTTAATCACTAGCCGTTATATTAACAGCGGGAATTCACGCTTTATCTATATTGAGCTCCGCGGTTTTGATCCTGATTCGGCTACAAAACTCAAAAATATTATCCGGCGCGCAGAGAAAGAAAACGTAAAAGGCATTATTCTGGATTTAAGAGGAAATCGCGGCGGACTGCTTGATTCCTTGATGGTGGCTTTAGAAATTTTTTCGAAAAAGGAAAGCGTAATGTTTATTCGCAGGCATTATGAAGAACAAGAGCTTCTTGTTTCTGGTAATCCCTTAACTGATTTGCCGATGGTGATGCTGGCAGATTCCCGTTCAGCTTCAGCCGCCGAAATTATGGCCGCTGTTCTTCAAGAAGCAAAAAGGGCGATAGTGGTAGGAACGAAGACAGCCGGCGCGGTGGAAGTTTCCATTCAGATATCCTTGCCATTAGGTTCGGCTATGACAGTGGCAATCCAGGAAGTTTTTACTGCGGAAGGAACAGTATTGGAAAAAGTGGGCGTTAAACCGGACAAAGAAGTTCAACTTTCTAAGGATGATATCAGCGCCGCTCAAGACATGCAGTTAGAAGCGGCCCTAGTTGAATTATCCAAGTTAGTGAAATAGATAAAAGTAAAAGCCCACCGACATTATGTCGGGGGCTTATTTTATTAGATCAGCTACATATTCGGCAATTGCCATACTGGACGACAAGCCGGGAGATTCAATGCCGATTAAGTTAATTAAAGGCGGACTTTTTCGATCCATTTGAATAATGAAATCATGTTCGCCGGGATTGTTAGTAATTTTCGCTCGAATGCCGGAATAAGCCCATTCTAAATTTTCCGGTTTTAAGGAAGGGCAGAATTTTTGCACGGCTTTCAAAAAATCTTCTTTTGGGGTTTTATTTTCAGTATAGTAATTTTTACTGGGCACAGGCCTCGTGTTTGGGCCGATGAATAAATCGCCATTAACGCGTGGGCTGAAATGAATGCCTTTGCCTGGAGAACTCGCGGGTATCGCCGGATAGATCAATCGTTTCATGAATCCTGCCGGTTTTCCAATAATTTTATAATATTCGCCTCGCCAGGGATAAATTTCATAACCGTAATATCCCGCCAGACGAGAAATTTTATCGGCGTAGAGTCCGGCGGCGTTAATAATCATTTTCGTTTCTACGCCCATATTCAGTGTTTGAATACGATAACCGCCAGAAATTAATTCAATATTGTTTACCGGATTATCAAAGAAAAATTGCGCGCCATTTTTTTTCGCGTCCGCCCAAAGTTGCCTTGTAAATATCAGCGGATTAATCACCCAGACTGCCGGAATAAAAATGCCTCCTAGCCCTCGAATATTTGGTTCTAAGGCACGGATTCCGATTGGACTTAAGAATTTGAATTTTATGCCCTGCGCTCTGCCGCGTTTAATCAGCTCAAACAGCGACCAAACTTCTTTATAAAGACCGCTCCGGATTGCCTCTAAGGAAATTACTACCATCATGCCGGTATGAAGAATTGGCAGTTTTTTTGACTGGCAATATTTTACTGCCAGCTGATTTCCTCGAAACGACAGTCGCGCTTTCAGCGAACCTGGTTTTTGATGCAAGCCGGTATGAAGCACGCCGCTGTTGAATTGACTGGTTTCCATTCCAGAATTGGATAATTTTTCCAAAACAACAATTTTTTTATCCGGATAGCGCAAGGACAGTTCGCGCGCGATAGCGCAACCCACAACCCCAGCGCCTATAATGACAATATCGTACTTCATTGTTAGTTTCTTTTTAGCAACCCCTTTATTTAATAATATCAAAGTTCTCAATTATCAATTGAATACAGCTTCGCAGGCAGTTGTCAAATAAGCTGGGCTTTGTTAAAATGCCCTCGGCATCTTTTAAAGGAGGTGGCATATGAGAACCGCTAGTTTTTTATTGAGTGTTATTTTATTGCTTGGCGCTAGTGATTCGCAAAGTCCGGTTGGGCTACGCCTAGAAGAAATAGCCATTCTGAAATTTGATAAAGAAGTAGAATATGATTTTCAAAAGGACGACGATCGAAATTATAAATTAATTTTTGTGGCATTCCCGCCTGAGTTCAGCGTGCCAATTAATTTATACGCCTATCCTCAATCTATAACAGTGGTGGTGAGAAAGGATGGCAAAGATTTTACAACGTTGTCGGCCGAACTAGCCGAGCCGATGGCAGAATTTGAAGGCCAGGGGCGTTATCGCTGTAAATCTCTGACGATTAAAGTTCCGGTAGAAGAGGATGCCGAGCGTTGGCAAAAATACGTGGAAGGAAAATATAAATTTGTTTCTTTCAATTCCCTTTATAAATATTCTCCTGATCAATATTATTCTCACTGGCTTATTAAAATCGGGGAATTTGGGCCGGATGCTTTGGTCCCGGTGGACAAGATAGATTTGGTTTTAAAAGAAAAGGTTAGCGATAAAGAGCCGGTAAAGATTTTTCTGGCTGTAGACGCTGATGATTTTGGAGGAATTTTGTACTCGGCTCGATCCGCTACGATCTATGCTTTTAGCCAAGAAGAATACAGCCGACTACAAAAAGATTTGGAGGAAACTAAACAAAAAAGAGATGATATGAAACAGCCGAAACGTGTAGTGCCTAATAAATAATATTGAAAATAAAACATTGTTTTGCTATACTATTTTTAGATTTTTAAAAAATATGGGAGGGATTTATGGCTTGGTATCGAGCAGAAGTTAGTGGAATTGGCTTTACTATGCAAGCCGGGGAAAAGTTACGAGATGTTAAGGCTGTTTGTTATGAATTTTCGGCTGACAACGACGAAAATGCCATTGAGAAAGCTGTCCAGTTTGCGAAAACCGGGCAGGTCATTGAATCATTCTGGTTTGATGGCACCTATACAAAAATTAACATAATGAAATTTATTACTCCTCTGCCAACTGAATCAAAAGCTTATCTTGTTTAAAACTCTTCACCCTGAGTGAATTTACCCCCGACATAACGTCGGGGTTTTTATATACCTAGAGTTATGCACATCTTTAAGGCTGATTTATGGTAAATTTATTATATGCCCGGTAGCGACAACTGCGATAAGGGCAATTCGATGCGTCAATGAATTTAACTAAAACTATGTTTTTTCAAAGGTCATAATCAATAATAATGATTGCGAGACATTGTCTAAAGCAGCGCAATCGCAATTGTAGCACCGGGTATGAGAAAAATTGTCACTTTAATAAGCGCGGGAGTGTTTCTTTTCTTTTCTGGAGCTTTAGCGCAGGTTTCCGCTCCTACTAATTTTCCATCGCCTATAGATGAGCCGGAATTAGCCGCCGTGGAACCCATATCCGCGATTGAGGCCACCAGGCCGATTGTTTATCTTCAAGATTTTTCTCTTTCCGGATCGGAATTTAAACCGGGAGGAAGCATAGGTATTAGATTTACCGCGGTTAGCGGCAATGAAGTTGCTTTAAGCGACGTTCAATATTCCGTTGCCCTTTTAAAAAATGTGTTATTGTTTGACGAAAAAATTTTTGAGGAAAAACTTTTAATCTATCCAGAAGATAAAATCAGAAAGAGTATCCAATATAAATTGCCGGAAAAGCTGGCGGATGGAGAATATTTGATCGGCGTTTATTTAGTGAATGCGAAAGGAATGACTTATGGTTTTGCTGACCCTTTGCCTATTAAGATTTCCGGAGGCGGCGCGTTTGTGGAGCTAAGTAATCCCCAGATTATTGTTCGCGGCGCAACCTATCCCGCGGCTGCTGGAGTAACAGTTAAATCTAATGACACGATAAGAGGCGAAGCAGCTTTCCATAATCTGTCTAATGAAACTATTTTAGTAATGCCACGCGTCAAAATTTTAAAACGAGGATTGAGCGATCAAATTCTTCAATCTTATGATGAACCGGCATTTTCTTTAGACGGCGATGACAGCGATATTTTATCTTTTGATTTTAGATATAAATATTCGGATCCGGAAGCGTTGGTTGCTGATATAGTTCTACTTGATAAAGAGGGCAATACAATTTCTAATCATGCTTTATTTAGATGGGTAACCGAGGGTATCGGAGGAGAAGTGGTGGCTATTCAAGCTCTGCCGCCTGACCCCACTTTTAAAACTTATAAAGCAGTTGTTTATTATTATGGGCCTGCTGATGCCCAAACTAAAGCCGGATCGGCGGAATTAGTAGTTACTTTAATTGATCAAGGCAAAGTTATCGGGCAAACAACAGAATCCATTAATCTTAATAGATTAGATAGTAGAACGGTTACGGTGATCGCCAATGCTTACGCGGAATCGCCCGAGATAAAAGCAGAAATAGTAAAAAGCGGGAAAGTTTTGGATAACTATTCTATTACTCAACCGCCGATTAAAGCCGTTTTTCCAGCCACTGCGGCATTATGGATTGTTGTTGCTAGCTTAGCAGCTGGCTTAATCGTGTTTTTAGTAAAAAAAATAGGTATGAGAAAATCACAAGTTATTTTACCTCTTTTGTTTGTCGCTGGATTTTTATTTTTAAACGTGGACATTGCGAAGGCCTCTATTGTTGAAGTTCGTAATGATTACGGTTTTGGTTATTCTTTGCAAGACCCAACGCATAATCAGACTGTGATAGCTGGCGATACCATCAGGTTTTCTGGCCAAATTTATCAAGAAGGATGTGGGAATGTTACTAATACTTCAGATAAAGATAAAATTAAATTTTATATTGACAATACGGAATTATCCGGTTATTTATCCCTAACAGAAGTTTTTTGTGGAGCGGGAAAATATTGTTTAAGTTTTAATTATTCTTTTTCCGTACCGGCGGATTTAGCCGCGGGACCGCACAAAGCCGGATTTTTCTTTGCTGGTTATCATCCTTGGATTTGCGAAGCCGATCCTAATAATCCTGTTTGCCAGAGGCCGTTAGAAGAGCAAGGATATTATTATTTAGATGTTTACGAGCATATTTTAGTGAGTAATCCGGGAACAGAGCAGCCAACTAATCTTTCCAGTTTTTGTCCGGTTCCCGGAACTCGAGCGACGATTGCTTGGTTCCCGGTTAGCGGCGCGAAATTTTACGCTTTGAGAATTAATAATTTAGCTGATGATTGGACAGGGACTTGTTCATCTGCGGCCGGCGATTTTTGCCAGGATATTCAAGCTCCAGCCACTTCTTTTAGTTTTATTTCTCGCCTCAACAATGCTTATCAATGGTGGGTTCATGCTTGTAATGATATTTCTTGCGGCAATGCGGCTTTAGGCCAAAATTTTATTTGTCGGGATCGTTTGCCCCAATGTTCAGATTCTTTAGATAACGATGGCGACGGAAGAATAGATTATCCCAATGATCCGGGCTGTTCTTCGGCTGATGACGATGATGAAACTAATATCGTAAACCCGCCTCAATGTTCCGATGGCTTGGATAATGATGGCGATGAGCTTTCTGATTATCCCAATGATCCGGGCTGTTCTTCGGCTGATGACGATGATGAGCTTAATGATGGAGGTAGCGGCGGAGGCGGCAATGGCGGTGGAAGTGGAGGAGGTAGCGGCGGAGGTGGAGAACAATTGCCCCAATGTTCAGATTCTTTAGATAACGATGGCGACGGTTTGCCGGATTTTCCAAATGACCCTAGCTGTTTTTCGGCAACCGACAATAATGAAAATGTTTCTTTCATCATTGAATTCAATTCTAGCCCAGCGTCTATTGGAATTGGAGGCGTCTCTAATCTTATTTGGTCTACTGTTGGTTTAAATTCTTGCTCTATTAATCAGGGCATTGGATCGGTTTTGGTTAATGGTTCACGCCCGGTGAGCCCCGCCCAGACTACAACTTATACCCTCAATTGTTTGCAGGGGCCAAATTCTAATAATCCGATTTCTCGACAAGCCACTGTGCAGGTTAGAAGTTCAAGTTTAGAAGAGGTTATCCCTTAGCTTCTTATGGGCATTAGTTTTTTATTCAAGTTTAGATTGGTTTTTGCCGCGGCTGTTATGATATTTTTAACAGTTTCAGCTTTTGCGCAAATAGCGCAACAGGTAATTTTTACCTTTGTTAATGGAGCAAGCCCGGTGAGTAACCTTACTTTATTTATATTTTTTCCGGAACAAATTCAGCCTGTAAATTTAAGCGCTGGGATGGTTTGGAATTTAGGAACTCGAACTCTGAATGTGGCGATCAGCCAAGTAGAGTCTAATCAAAAAGTAAGTTTGCCAGTTTCCATTATTGGTCCGGCTGGGACTTATCAAATTTCCGGAAAGTTGCGCGGACAATGGACTCAAATAGGCCAAAACTTTGAAAGCGATTTGATTACAGTGGAAACCACGATTCGCGGTACGGGCGCTGTATCGGTTGTGCAATCTATTCGATCTAATCTGCAAGTAGTGGCAGTTGCTAAAAATGTAGCTTTGCCAATAGCAATCACTTTAGAGGTGGCTGGAGCTAGCGCTTTAGTAAGTAGCGCTGTTACTGCTAACGCTTCTTTAGCAGTTCATATTGCTGAAGCATTAAGGTTTCTGCAGTTTATTGGTTTAGGATCATTTCGCATTAGGCGGCATAAACCCTGGGGAAAAGTTTTTAATAGATTAACTGGCAGAGCTATTAAAAATGCCACGGTCAGGGTTTTTGAGGTTACATTTCAGAAATTAAAAGATACTCAATTTACGGATGAAAACGGGCGTTTTGGATTTTTAATTTCTCCGGGGTCCTATTATCTGGTTATTTCTAAAGAAGGATTTCAAGATGTAAAAACAGCGGCATTGAATGTCAAAGGCGGAGAAGAGGCTTTTAACATAGAAGTGGCTTTAATACCCGAAAGCGGCGCTATTGCCGTAGCGAAGCCATTAGTTAAATTTTTGAATTCTTTAATGAAAATTATTAACATTCTTAATCCTTGGATTTTGGCTCTTGGAACGCTTGCGAGCATCGGAATTTTAGTGATTTTACCGACACTTTTTAATGTTATTGTTTTGTTAGTTTATGTCAGTTTAGATATAGCCAAATTTTTCTTATCTAAGAAAATACTTAAATCTTTTGGTCGGGTAATAGATAAATTAACTCAACAGCCTTTAGCTTTAGTGGTAGTAAGAATTTTTGATGTAGATAAAAATTGGCTTTTAACCAGTAGGGTTACCGATGCCTACGGAAGGTTTAAATTTTTAGTCACGCCGGGAAACTATTATATAACCTGCGCTAAGGAAGGCTATAGGGCTTATGCTTCACAGCCTTTGGCGGTTACTAAAGCCAGTTTGGTAAGTTGGGATATTATTTTAGAACCAGGGGTTTAGCTTCACTTAAAAGACTTCGGCCAGCCATCTCTTTTGCTTTAGTAATACTCATAAGCTCTAAAATAGTGGGCGCCACATCAGCAAGAATGCCGTTAGGAATAATCGGTTCTAGGTTCGGTTCACCCGGGTTTTTTAATTTTAAGTCTTGAGCAATCATCCAACATGGCACAGGATTGGTAGAGTGTTCTGTATCTACTTTGGTTGTAGCTAAATTGATCATTTCTTCGCAATTTCCGTGATCCGCAGTAATGACCAAAGCCCCATTATTTTTTTCTAAAACGGTCCAAATTTTTCCCAAACAATCATCTACGGCTTGGATAGCTTGGATAGCGGCTTCAAAATTACCGCTATGCCCAAGAATATCCGTAGCGGCAAAATTTACTGCTAAAAATTCGTATTTTTTTGACTCAATCGCTTTGATTAATTCTTCGGTAATTTTATAGCTAGACATTTCCGGGGTTTTTACATATCCAAAAGCGTCTACTTTTGGAGAAGGAACAATAATGCGCTCTTCTCCGGAGAAAGCTTTTTCTGTGCCGCCATTTAAAAAATAAGTTATGTGGGCGTATTTTTCAGTTTCGGCTACATGAAATTGTTTTTTCCCTGATTCCGCAACAACCTTAGCAAGGGGATTATGGATTGCTTGGGGAGTCACAGCAATTTTCAGGGGATAATCTTTGTTATATTCCGTCATAGTTGCCAAGAGCATTTTTTTATAGTTTTGTTTTAGGAAAACGTCCGTTAATTGCCTGGCGCGATCAGCGCGAAAATTATAAAAGAAGACAGAATCATTTTCTTGAATTAATCCTTTTTCATCTAAAAGCGTGGGTTCAAAAAATTCATCTCCAGAGTTTTGTGAATAATTTTTATCTATTACTTCTTGCGGAGATTTGGCCTTAGCCTCACATTTTCCTTCGGTGAGGCAGAGAAAGGCTTTTTCGGTTAAATCTATTTTTAAGCTTTTATCCATTGCGTAATAACGGCCCATTATCGTGGCAACTTTGGCAATTTTTAATTCCTGCATTTTCTTTTCTAGCATATTAAAAAAAGTGAGCGCGGATTTTGGGGAAACGTCTTGACCATCAGTAAAAACATGGATATAAACTGGGCGACTTACTTTTTTAATGGCTAAAATATTTAGGATCTCTAAAAGATGGTCAATATGTGAGTGAATGCCCCCATTAGAAAGTAGGCCCATTAGTTGAATGGAAGATTTATTTTTTTCCGCGTGTTCAATGAGCTCATCCCAAATCTTTAACTTAGCAAAAGATCCATCTTGGATGGCAAATTGGATGCGGGATAAACTTTGATAAACAATTAAACCCGCCCCTATATTAATGTGGCCGACTTCTGAATTGCCCATTTCTCCCCAAGATAGCCCAACTTCAACGCCAGAGGCTTGCAGAGCAACGCCGGGGAAATTACGGCTAAAAAATTCTAGGTTGGGAGTCTTAGCGGCTAAAATGGGATTGCCGCGTTTTTCGCGCCAAATGCCGAATCCGTCTAAAATTGCTAAAACTACCGGACGAGATTTTGCCATATCTTAAATATTGTACAATTTTTAATTTTTAATTTCTAATTTTAGATTAAGAGGCCACTTGATTTTTTAAAAGTTTTCCGCGAAAATCATTTTAGTAGTTTTCCGCACCTTAATAAATGAAAAGGCTAAATCCGCCAACTGGCGGATCGCCCGATCAAAACCTCGTTTTGATTTAGGGAGGTATGCAATGACAAAGAAAGTGGTTAGTCCCGAATTGACGGCGATAGAACAGAAGATGGTAGAAATTTTAACTGCCGGTCCTTGTCATATTAAGACATTATCTTCGGCTTTAGATAAGTCTTCAGCTGGCGTTGTTGAGGTGGCGCAGAAACTTCGTGATAAAGGGATTTTTATTGTAAAGCATGAAGAGGTTTTTTATCTAGGCAATGCGTCAATTGAATTATCGCCTGAAGATATGATGATCAAAGATTTTGAAGTGAAAATCGGTTTTATTGCGGATACAATGTTAGGTAGTAAATCTGAACAGCCGACGAATTTGTGCCGCGCTTTTCAGATTGCGGAAAATGAAGGCGTGGATGTTATGATTCACCTTGATGTTTCCGCCGGTAAACCAACGCCTCTTAAGCAAGATGAATTTCATAAATTAACTGCTGATGAGCAGGCGCAGTATATTGTTCAGAATTATCCTCAATCTAAGAAATTTAGAACTCGCCTTATTTCCGGTTATCACGATATGCAATGGCGAAAAGATGGCAGGAATATTTTAGCGGAAATTTGTATGCAGCGTGATGATCTTGTCTATCGCGGAGATTGGCAATCTGATTTCCCTTTACGGCGAGGCCCCGAAAAAGGCAAACGTTGGCCAGTTTTAAAAGCCGCTTATCATGGCGGTGATGATTCGCCTTATTCCAAGTCTTATCCTATTCAGGGATTTGCGGAAAATCTTATTCAGGACGTGAAAGATCTTTATTCCGGCGATCGTCCAGATATTGTGGCGGTGGCTGGGCAAGGTATTTTCTGCGATCTTTCCGGCGGTATTATTCCGGAGTTAATTTCTGTCCCGGGTTTGCGAACGATTCCGCAGTCAATGATGAGAAAGAAGCGCCGTTCGGTAGTTCCGACTATCGGGTTAACAATTCTCAATATTCGATTCACTAAAGAAGGCGCATTTTCGGTTCAAAAAGCCATTTATCCGCTTTTAGCGATTAAGGATGATTATCGTGAAAAATTCTCCGATAACGAATCTATTATGAAAAGCTTGACTGTTGATGGCAAAAAGATTTTGAAATTATTGGAGCAATCTCCAAAGAGTTTAGGCGAACTTACGCAGGCCATGGATCGTAGCGATGATTCCGTGAAGGCTTTGATTATTAAGCTGCAAAAAGTTGGATTTAATATTCAAGAGCCGGATAACGGAGAGAATCCGTCTAAAAATTATCAACTTTGGATGGGTTCACGAGCGGGTTTTAACGCTCCCAAAATTGATTTTAAGAAATATTTTCACACAACCATTAGGCGCGGCGGAGTTTCCGACACCCATATTGGGCACAATTCTGAACTTTTAAAGATTGTTCACGAGGCTTACGATCTTTTTGTGGAGAAAAAAATTGAAGTTGTGTATCATTGCGGCGATATTACTAATGGTTTGCCAAAACACGAAGAATACAATAAAGGTGAGGTGCGTGAATCGCGCGCTACGCCACTGACTAATGATGTGATTGCTCTTTTTCCGGAACGCAAAGGCATTACGACTCTTGCTATTACCGGAGATCACGACCGTTGGTTTTTAGATAAAGTTGGTTATGATCTTTTAGATCCGATTTCAAAAATTCGCCCAGATATTAGGCATCTTGGCATTCAAGAAGGTGAACAATCAGATGGCCAGATTATAACTTGGCTTCGGCATTACAACTGGGGCACTGGATACGCCAAGTCGTATAAGGGCCAGCAGGTTGCCGAGGGCTTACTGAAAGAAATTGAAAAGGAAAATTCTAAGTATCGCGGTAAAATTTTTTCTCTGTTGTCGGGTGGCGGCCATGTTTATTGCGCTATGCTTTATAAGGGCATTGTTTTCATTATGATGCCCTGCTTGCAGGGTAAGACGAAATTTATCACTGGCTTAGGAAAGCTTTCTGATGTCGGGTATGTGATTTATTCGATTACCCATAGCGAGTCTGGTTTGTTAACAAGATTTACGATTGAATATTTTGATCGCGGCGCTGAAGCCCTAGCTTTGATTCGTCAGGATGTTGAAATAAGAAAGAGAAACCTTGAAACGGTTTTAATTAAATCTAAAAAGTAAAGTTTACCCCCTTCTTTTACACATTTGTGTGAAAAGGAGGGGGCTTTTTATTCTCTATGTGTGTCATTGCGAGGCCATAAAGCCGAAGCCCTGCCTGCCGGCAGGCAGGAATCTAACATTAATGTTTTTTGTAAGATCGCCGCGCTCCTTGCGGTCGCTCGCGATGACAAAACAAAATAAGGGAGTTGCCAAATTTATTTTTCAGATTATTATTAAGAATAGTCAGTTGAAGCGTACTTTAAAAATAAAATCTTGATTTTTTGAAAGGAGCCGGTATGACTAGCAAAGAAAAAAAACGTGCTCCAAAGTTTCTAAAATTAGATTTTGGAGAATTGTCTCCGGAAACTCGGGAAATTTTAAATGTTTGCCAACGTTATATTAAGGGGCAAAATAGGGCTTTAGAATATGTTGTGGATGCTTTAGAGGTTTTTAAAGCTGGAATGAGAAATCCGGAAAAACCTATTTCCGTAATGGCGTTTCTTGGCCCCTCTGGTGTGGGGAAAACTCGTGTTAGCGAGGTTTTGGCAAAATGTTTATTTGGGAATTTTAACGCTTTTACTAAAGTTCGTTGCGCGGAATATAATCACGGCCACGAAGCCTCCCGTTTAACTGGCGCGCCTCCTGGTTTTATCGGTCATGTTAAAAATTCTCCGGAAGATCCTTGGGCAGAACAAAAATATTTGCCATTTTCACAATTTAATCTTGATAGATTTGATCTTTTACAAAAATTAAGAACTGGGGAATTAATAAATATTTTATCGGTTAATAATACTAGTGATCAAATTAATCTTGCTAAGTTGAAGACGGAGATGGAAAAGAAACTCGAAGAATCAAATAAAAGAGCCGCTTATGATGCGGAGGCTAAAAAATCGGCTGAAATCCTTAAAAAAGCGATCCTTAAAATAGAAAAAGTGGCGCGCAATCATAATGAATATTATCAATGGCTTGTGGAGTGCACAAAAAATAATCAAGTAGAGTCCTTACCCATTGAAACTTTATTGGATATTCATAAAACATGTTCTGAACTAATGAAATTTAACTCCATTATTTTATTTGATGAAATTGAAAAAGCGCACCCGGACTTTCGTAAACATTTATTAGAAATTATGGATCGGGGAGTATTGGGAGTTGGAAGTGGCGTTACTTCTTTTAGGAATTCTTTTATTTTTATGACGTCTAATGTTGGCAGTGATGAAATAGCCGCCTTGTTGGGAATGAAAAAAGCTAATTTAGGTTTTTATCCCGCCACAGAGGCTCCGCGAGATTCAGCGTTATTAGATAAAGAAATTTTTAAAGTTGCGAATGCGGCGGCTGAAAAAGAATTTAAGCCAGAATTTTTAGGACGGATTGATAAAATTGTAGTTTTTCGGCCGTTAAGCCGGGAAACAATGTCCGAAATCTTTGATTTAGAACTGGATCTTTTTAATGAGCGTAATTTAACCCAGGGAATTTTAGGCATCATTGTCCGATTTACTGAAGCAGCTAAGAATTTTATTCTTGACGGGGCGATGAAATATAATTCTTATGGAGCGAGAATGATTGAAAAGAGATTAGATAGAATATTAAAAGTTGGGCTGGCTCGATTAGTGAATCAAAAAAAGGGCTTGATTGTTAACGGAGATGTGCTCTGGGTTGATCGGGATGGGGAAGAATTAATCTTTAAAAAAGAAATTTTTGAAAAAGATCAGCTTGCTGGTGGAGATTCGCCCGTAATAATTAAACTCTAGACCGGCAAATGCCGGTCTTTTTTTGGCTATTTGACATATTGTCTTACGTTATGCTAATATATAAAAACTTAAGCAACTTTGCTTAAGCGCACCCCAAATCTATTTCGGAGGAACCGGCTATGTCTTTTAAGTGCATGTTCGGTGATGGACACATCACTCTTCCTGGTCAGCGGCAAATTTTAGTTCCTACGACGATTCGTAGGGTTCAGGATCGTCATCTTTATGGCTGGAATCCGATTAAGGGCGAGGCGAGGTTTCAGAAGTTTGGAGAAGGCACAGAGATCGTTCACACGGAAGCTTTCTGTGATGAACATGCGGCGATAGTTGTTCCTATTGAGATGGAGGAAGTTGCGCGGCGCACTCATTTCCATCGGGATGGTGTTTTGGCCCGAAGATAAATAAAACCCTCCTTCAGCATTACGTTGAAGGAGGGCATTTTTTTAAAAAATTGAGCGAGAGACGGGAATCGAACCCGCGTATCCTGCTTGGAAGGCAGGCGCACTACCACTGTGCTACTCTCGCAGACAATTCTTCTTTTGGTGCGGAAGAAAAAATGGGCTTACTTGCTAAGAAGACGCCTATATACTATAAATAATTTAAGATGAAATTAAAATCAAGATATAGAATTTTCATAATCGCAGGCATCTTTGTGGGCGGTTTTATTTTATTAGGCAAGATGGTGTTTTTTCCGTCTACGTACATACCAGCTAAATTCACCGAGGCTAGGCTGGAAGGCGCCGCTATTGCCCAAAAAATCGTTGCTTTATCTGGAGGAGCGTTGGCAAGTTTAGAAAAAATATCAGAATATGATAAAAATGGCGAAACCGCCGAAGCTTTGATTTTAATTTCTCAGCAATTGATTGCTAACCGCGTTACTCAAGAAGAAGCAGTTAATCTTTCCAGACAGTTAGAAAAAATGGCTCGATTTTTATCAAGTATTAAGCCATCGAATGCTCGCCAGAAAGCTATGGAAGCCATAACTTCGGAAGTCGCTTTAGTTAGCCGATTGATAAGTTATAATGATTATTTAAAACAGCTTTTTGAAGTATTAAGCGCTAAATTTAATCATCGTTACAGCAATATTTATGAATCCAGGGATCAAGTAGGGGGATTGATCCAAAAAGTGAACGAAGAAGCGCAAGCTATTAATGAATTTGACGGGCGTTTCAATAAAGCCCTCGCAGAATTAGATAAAATCGTATTATAATTGCAAGAAGTGTTTGGTCAGGCAACCGGAGTGTAGTATAACGGCAGTACCTGCCTGCCGGCAGGCAGGCGCGTGTCTACCCCGTATCAAAATTAACAGGGTATAGTGTAACGGCAGCACGAGTCCTTTGGGAGGATTTAGTCTCGGTTCGAATCCGAGTACCCTGATAGAAAATTTTTGGTACGGGGCTTTGGGAGCCCAGTACCAGAGCAAAGCTCGGTACTGGACAAGCACGTAGCCTGGGTTCCCGCCCCGATCGCAGTCGGGGCGAGGCTCGCCCAAAATAAATTTGGGCGGCAATTCCCAGCACTCCGAAGAAAGAATGTTTAAAAATATTATTGTTAGATTTTTAAGATGGATTGAGATTCAGAGATCTCTAATTATGGTTTTAACAGCCTTTTTATTTGTTTGGCAGTTAATCCATCTTTATTGATTGACTGCTAATGTGGTGGCTTTGCGTTTATTGGATAGAAGTTTTTTAGAATTATCTGACATACTTAATATTTTAATTGCTTTAGTGGATTACACAGAAATTCCGGCTTTAATCACTGCCACCCTGCTTTATTTCGGCCAGTTTTATACTCAATTTAATTGGAAGAGCCTTTGGTTTTTGATTTTAATTAATAGCCAATGGCCGCACCTTTTATGGATAACTGATGAATTTGTAGTGAATCGTTTTTCAGAAGCTGGCCATGTAATTTTTCTGGTTTAGCTAGCCTGGATAGCAATTTTTATTGATTATCTTGAACTGCCTGTATTTTTTGACACCCTTAAAGATTCTTTCAAAATTGGGCTCAATAAAATACGTAGTTTATGATAAAATTATATTCATAGAGAGTTTTTATGCCCGGTAGCGACAACTACGATAGGGGCAATTCAATGCGTCTATGAATTTAAATCAAACAAATAAATTTTATACCAAGGTCATAATTAACCACTACTGTCAGGCATTGCCCAAAGCATTGCAATCGCAGTTGTAGCACCGGGTATGGATAAAAAAACCGCTCAAGAACGAATTGAAAAATTAAAAAAAGAAATCGATCGTTATCGGTATTCTTACCATGTTTTAGATAAATCGTTGATTTCTGATGAAGCCCTAGATTCTTTAAAAAAAGAGCTGTTTGATTTGGAACAACAATATCCCGATTTGATAACTTCCGATTCTCCAACCCAGCGTATTGGCGGTGCGCCCCTTAAGGCATTTAAAAAGATTCAGCATGAGAAAGCCATGCTTTCTTTTAATGACGCTTTTTCTCAAGAAGATGTTCAAGATTGGTTTGGGCGTATAGAAAACTATTTAGGCAGAAAATTAGGAGTTGAACCAGAAGATGGCTTTTTTTGCGAATTAAAAATTGACGGATTAGCAATTGAATTAATTTACGAAAATGGCATTTTGGTACGAGGTGCAACACGTGGCGACGGTACCGTAGGAGAAGATGTGACGCAAAATTTAAAAACTGTTGAGGCTATCCCCTTAAGATTAAAAGGAGACCACCCAAAGCACTTAGTTGTTCGGGGAGAAATTTTCTTAAATAAGAAAGAATTTGCGAGAATGAATAAAGAGCAAGAGAAGAAAGGGGAAAAAATATATGCTAATCCAAGAAATGTTGCCGCCGGATCTATCCGCCAGCTGGATTCCAAAATTGTTGCTAGCCGTAAATTAAATTCTTTTGAATACTCTGTCGCTTCGCCCTCCGAAGCTTTAGCGAAGGAGGGTATACATTTTAAAACTCATGAAGAAGAGCACCAATTATTGCATTCTTGGGGGTTTAAAATAAATCCAGACAATAAACTAATTAAATCTTTAAAGGAAGTTTTTGATTTTCGGGATTATTGGGAAAAACATCGCGAAAAGCTTTTATATGAAGTTGATGGTATCGTGGTGATTTTAAATAACAATAAAATTTTTGAAACTTCTGGCATAATAGGCAAGGCGCCAAGAGCAGCTATCGCTTATAAATTTTCTCCTAGAGAAGCAACAACCATTGTAGAAGAAATTAAAGTTCAGGTTGGTAGAACTGGGGTTTTAACGCCGGTGGCTACATTAAGGCCGGTAAGAGTGGGAGGCGTTACTATTAGCCACGCCACTTTGCATAATTATGATGAAATTCAACGTTTGAATCTTAAGATAGGCGATACAGTGGTGGTGAGTCGGGCTGGCGATGTGATACCAAAAATTACTAAGGTATTAAGAGAATTGCGTACTGGCAAAGAAAAAGAATTTAGAATGTTAACCCAGTGCCCAATTGACGGTTCTAGAGTCATTAAAGAAGGAGCTTTGCATAAGTGCAGTAATAAAGATTGTGGCGCGCGGCACAAGGAACAACTTTATCATTTTGTTTCTAGAGCGTCTTTTGATTTAAGAGGAGTTGGGCCTAAAATCATTGATCGTTTTTTAGATGAAGGATTAATTAGTGATGCCGCGGATATTTTTGATTTAAAAGCGGGCGACATTAAGGCCTTAGAGCGATTTGGGGAAAAATCAGCAGAGAATATTATTAAGGAATTAAGCGCAAAAAAGAAAATTACACTGCCAAGATTTTTATATAGCCTTGGGATCATCCATGTTGGAGAGGAAACTGCCAGAGTTTTAGCGGAGAAAGCGCATTCTCTGAATTCAAAATTAAAAAAACCCAGTGAGCTTCTTATTATTTTTAGCAATCTTTCTTTAGAAAATTTACAAGAGATTCCAGATATTGGCCCCGCAGTTGCCCAAAGTATTTTTGAATATTTTCAAGATAAACGCAGTCGGGTCTTAATTAAGAAGCTAGAAAAGCTGGGTATTGAAATAGAGGCTGGCAAAATAAAATCCGGAGGTAAATTAAAGAGCTTAGTTTTTGTTTTAACTGGGTCTTTAGAGTCAATTTCCAGAGACGCGGCTAAAGAAAAGATTAGAAATTTAGGTGGAGAAGTCAGCGAAACCGTTTCTAAAAAAACCAGTTATCTAGTCGCGGGGACAGATCCAGGATCAAAATTAGAGAAAGCTAATCAGCTAGGCATTAAAATACTTAATGAAAAAGAATTCTTAAAAATGTTGTAAAATATATCGTATGTCAGAAATCAATAAAAAATCCTTAGAACATTTAGCGGATTTGGCTCGTTTAGAGATTAATCCTAAAAAAGAGGAAAAATTTATTAAAGACCTCCAGAGCATTCTTGGTCATTTTCAAGAATTGCAAAGTTTAAATACAGAAAATGTTTTGCCAATGACCGGTGGGACCCAAATGAAAAATGTTTTCCGGGAAGATGATCAAAAAAGAGACAAAACCGTGGAAACTCGCAATGTCGTTGATGCTTTCCCTGAAAGAGAAAAAGGATACCTTAGAATACCCCCGGTATTCAAATAAATTCTAAACACCAAATCCTAAATAAATTTCAATGACCAAAGTCCAAAACGTTTAGGATTTAAGATTTTAATTTTGTATGCATTTACACGATCTTACAATTAAAAAATTTCATCAAGGGCTTTTAGACAAGAAATTTTCTGCCGCAGAAATAGTTAAAGAATATTACAATCGTATTGAAGTTCGAGATCGAGAAATCAATGCTTATTTGTCTTTAGCCAAAGAAGACGCTTTTTTACAAGCAGAAAAAACCGACATTAAAGTAGCTAAAGGAGAATCTTTGAGCCCGCTTGATGGAGCGCCCTTAGCTATCAAAGACAATATTTTAATTTCTGGCCAGCCAGCTACGGCTGCTTCAAAGATGTTAGAAAAGTATATAGCTTCCTATGATGCTACGGTTATTAATAAATTAAAATCCTCTGGGGCAGTATTTTTGGGTAAAACTAATATGGATGAATTTGCTATGGGTTCTTCTACGGAAACTTCGGCTTTTAAAAAGACTAAAAATCCTCGTGATTTAGAACGCGTGCCAGGAGGTTCGTCTGGGGGATCGGTGGCAGCAGTCGCTGATAGTATGGCTTTAGCCGCATTAGGATCGGATACAGGAGGTTCTATACGCCAACCTGCTAGTTTCTGCAGCGTAGTGGGCTTGAAACCAACTTATGGGGCAGTTTCTCGTTATGGATTGATTGCTATGGCGTCCAGTTTAGATCAAATTGGCCCGATAACTAAAACTGTAGAAGACGCAGAAATTTTATTTAAAACTATGGCTGGCGTGGATCTATTGGACTCTACTAGCGTGGATTTCCCAAAAGAAGATAAACACGAACTAACCTTAGATGATTTAAAGAATATGACTATCGGTATACCGGAAGAATATTTTGTGGGCGGCTTAGACCAACCAACGTCCCAAGCTTTAGATAATAGCATCAAGCTTTTTAAAAGCTTGGGCATTCATTTTAAGAACATTCGTTTGCCTCACACTCAATACGCTTTATCTTGCTACTATATAATTATGCCCGCGGAGGTTAGCTCAAATTTATCAAGGTTGGATGGTATTCGTTATTCCAGGCTTAAAGATTCCAATAATCTTTTAGATTTATATCGCCAAAATAAAAGCGCTGGCTTTGGAGATGAGGTGCAACGAAGAATTATTTTAGGCACTTTTGTTTTATCTTCTGGTTATTATGATGCTTATTACTCTAAGGCCCAAAAGGTGCGTTCTTTAATTAAAAATGATTTTACAGAAGCTTTTAAAGAAGTAGATATGATTTTGACTCCCGTTGCGCCAACCGTGCCATTTAAATTTGGGGAAAGAATTGATGATCCACTAGCGATGTATCTTTCAGATATTTTTACGATTCCTGTTAATTTAGCCGGATTGCCGGCAATATCCATACCGGCAAATCAAAAACCGGAACTGCCGGTAGGATTTCAATTGATTGGAAAACATTGGCGCGAAAGAGATATTTTAACCGCCGGAAAATATTATGAACAGGCAAAGTATATAACTTAAATATGGATCAATTTATTCCGATAGTTATAGAATATTTTTTTAAAATTAGAGATTTCGGCGGGCAAATTTTAACGCCAGCTTTGCCATTATTAAAAGTAATTAGCTTAGGCCTTTCCGCGTTTTTTATTTGGGGGATTTATTATTGTATTGCTGGTAGCGGTTATGCTAGAAAGCGTTTTGATGAGTTCTCTGACGCCATCGGAATAGGGGACACCGGTAAAAGAAGGCAATGGAGAACCTGGAAAAGAATCCTAAAGCGTTTAAAGTCTAATGATATGGTGCGCTGGAAAATGGCTATTTTAGACGCAGACGCAATCTTTGACGATATTTTAAAAATGGGCGGTTATCGAGGCAATGATGTTCATGAAAGATTTCAACAGCTGCCGCCTACCGCTATAAGTAATGTTGAGCAGATTCAAATAGCTCATAAAATTAGAGATCGAGTCCGCCAAGAATCCAATTTTGTCATCAGTAAAGTTGAAGCCGAAGAAGTAATCAAAAGCTATGGGCAAGCTTTTAAAGAACTGGGGTTAATTGAGTAGTCTTGACTTTCCAAATTTTTGTGGTAATATATAACTGTTCTTTTTAATGAGAGTTCCACCTCCTTTTAGAAAGGCGGGCAAATGGCATTTATTAGACAGTACCAAAGGCGCGCTATTGAAGAGTTTTCCCCATTTCAAAATAGGCAATCTTTTACAGTTTTTCCGTATAGAATCAGATTTCGTTTAGTTAATGGCAGGCCTCTTTATTTCTTAGGTTTTAGCGAAGGCATTGGCACTTGTTCAGATATACACGGAATGAATGTAGCGGTATTTTCTTTACAACGGCCAGAAAAACCTCAAAGCTTCAGCCTAAATTTTGGAGAAAATTGTACGTACGGAGTTTTATTGAAGATTGCCAGCGAAGATGAATGTAGAATAGCCGACAGAGATCCTAAATTATCTGCTCACGGATGCGTGGAGTTATTACAATTAGAAAAAATTGAAGGATACACTTTTATTTTTGAGTTAACAAATAAGAAAGCGGTATATCCTCTCATAGTTTAGGAAACAAAGATTTATTCCCCCTCCGACGCTAAATTGGAGGGGGGTTTTCTTGTAATAAATTATTTTTCTTGATAATATGTTTTTAAATGTATAATCCAAAAATCTATACTGTAGAAAGCGTAACTTCTGGCCATCCGGATAAAATTTGCGATCAAATTTCGGACACAGTTTTAGACGAATGTTTAAAACAAGATCCGGAAAGCCGCGTGGCAATTGAAACGTTTGGTTCGCATGGCTTATTAGTTGTTGGTGGAGAAATTACCACTAAAGCTAAGGTTGATTTTGAAAAAGTGGCTCGTGAAGTTTATCAAGATATCGGCTA
This sequence comes from Candidatus Harrisonbacteria bacterium RIFCSPHIGHO2_02_FULL_40_20, assembly GCA_001818675.1. Taxonomy (GTDB): domain Bacteria; phylum Patescibacteriota; class Minisyncoccia; order UBA6257; family WO2-44-18; genus 2-02-FULL-40-20. The sequence goes on from MHJF01000006.1 coordinate 69,807, forward strand.
CAAAGAAGAGCTAAAAATTATTATTAATGTTGTTCAGCAATCTCCTGACATTGCCCAAGGAGTAGATACCGGCGGAGCAGGTGATCAAGGCATTATGTATGGATATGCGACTAATGAAACACCAGAATTTTTACAAAAAGGCGTTGTTTTAGTCCATCAATTAACTTCTGGTTTAGAAAAGTTGCGTACCAGCGGCAGTATTATTTGGTTAAAACCAGACGGAAAATCTCAAGTTACTATGGATGGCAGCGCAATTAAAACTTTATTAGTCAGCACTCAACATGACGAAAAAGTTGCTATTGAAGATATTAAAAAAGAGTTAGTGCAAAAATTAATCAGTCCTTTAGTTGAAAATGTTTCTAAAATCCAAGTTTTAGTAAATCCAACCGGCAGGTTTGTGAATGGAGGATTTTATGCTGACACTGGATTAACTGGCAGAAAAATAATGGTAGATACTTATGGGGGTTTGATTCCTCATGGCGGCGGTTGTTTTTCAGGCAAAGATCCGACAAAAGTAGACCGTTCCGCGGCATATATGGCTCGTTTTGTTGCTAAAAATATTGTTGCTAATTCTTTTGCTAAAACTTGCTTAGTTTCCGTTGCTTATGCGATAGGCAAAGCTACGCCTTTAATGGTAGAAATTCTTAACGAGTCAGGGGAGGATATTACTAATAAAGTTAAGGGTAAGTTTGATTTTCGCCCATTGGCAATTATTGAGCGTTTGAATCTTCGCCGGCCTATTTATCGTCAAACCGCAAGTTACGGGCATTTTGGAAAAGCCGATTTGCCTTGGGAGGAAATAATTAATTTATAAATAACGTTACAAAATCTTTGCGCAGCCGACCGGATTTGAACCGGCGATCTTCTCCGTGACAGGGAGACGTGTTAACCAGGCTACACTACGGCTGCATCAAAAATAACATTACTAAATTTTAAGATTTTTTACAATTTTTTTAAATTGGTTTCCGCGGTCAGCGTAATCTTTAAACATATCAAAACTAGCGCTGGCTGGGGAAAAAAGAATTATGAATGAGGAATTAGGAATTAAAGATTTTTTCGCAAAATTATAAACAACCTTAACAGCGGTTTCAAAGTTTTTCTCTTCCCTAATTCTTAATTCTTTATTTTTTATTCCTACAAGATATTTTTTAATTTCATGCTTATTTTCGCCAAATAGCATTACCATTTTTATTTTTTTAGCGTTTCTAATAGCAGTGGCTAAAATTTTATAATCTAAGCCTTTGTTTCTGCCGCCCGCAATTAAAATTAGTGATTGGTTATGAAAATGATCAATTGCCGCAACCGTGGTTAGGGGATTAGTAGCTGCGGAGTCATTGTAAAAATAAATCTTTGATTTATTTTTATGGTGAGCTTGTCGAACCATTACCGTACGTACTAATTCCATTCGATGTTCTAATCCTTTGAATTTTTTAATAGTTTTAATGATTTTTTCTTGCGGACAGCCAAGATAAGCAGCTATGGTTGCCGCCATCACAAAATTTTTACGCAATCCGAATGGAGAGCCAGTAATGCCGATTTTTTTACCAGCGCTTTTTCGGGCTATTTTTTTTGAATCGGGATTATCGTTGAAATAAAAAATCGCATCATTTTTTTTCTGATGTAAGGCTAAATTAGCTTTAGCCGTAAAATACTCTTTTAAATTTTTATGCGCGTCTAAATGGTCGGGAAATATATCTAAAATCGCGGCAATTTTTGGATGCGCGGGCGTGTTTTTTAAATCCTGCAGTTGAAAACTAGATAATTCTAATATCACCCAAGATTTTTTATTGAGTCTAGGCAAGAGATCTAAAGCCGGTTTGCCTATATTCCCAGCTAGATAAACCGGAAAACCGCAATTTTTAAGGATTTTATAGAGAAGAGTAGAGGTAGTGCCCTTACCTTTAGTTCCGGTTATGCCAATAACCCTAGCTGGGCAGAGTTCAAAAAATAATTGGGTAGCGCTAGAAAATTTAACGCCATTTTTAATAGCTTTTTGAATTTGAGAAAGATTATAAGGAATCCCCGGAGAACGAAAAATTAAATCAAAGTGCTCTAGATGGTCAAGATAATTTTTTCCAAATATTCGTGTGGGCGCATTCGTGTACCCTGATCCGCCAACTGGCGGAGAGGTTGCGCTATTCGTGTGCTGTCTTTGGTCTAGAATTGAAATTTTTGCGCCGCGGAATCGTTTAGATTTTTTTAAAAATTTAAGCAAAGATTTTCCTTCCCGCGCGAAGCCTAAAATTGCAATTTTCATCAATTTTATTATACAATAATCCCGCGGGGTAGAGCAGCTCGGTAGCTCGCAAGGCTCATAACCTTGAGGTCGTTGGTTCAAATCCAACCCCCGCAACAATATAAAAATTTTGCCGGCGTAGCTCAGTGGTTAGAGCGAGCGCTTCATAAGCGTTAGGTCGGAGGTTCGATCCCTCCCGTCGGCATAAAAATAAAATATTTGACAAATCTTCAGCCATCTTCTATACTATTGAGAGTTTTGAAGTTCTTTTAAACTCAGTTTTCAAAGAAAGGGGCTAGGCATGATTAACCTTCGTGATGGCGCCTATCGTCTGATTTCTATGCAGTTTTTGATTACTAAGGCTAGTACGATGCTCTATTTTGGCAAAACCTTAAGAGTTGAGGCTGAGAAAACTCACAATTACGATTCAAGTGGAGAATTAGTCATTCTGCCCCAGAAAAATTGTACTCTTTCTGTTTTTGTTTCCAATTTGAAAATCTTAGGATACGAATTGGTTGATGCTTTCTTAGTGGAAAGGGCAGACGGAAAATACAAAGCGCGATTTGTATTTATTGATCATGATCATGCAACGGGATCCGATCACTTTAAGAGTCTTCTAGAAAACATCAATTTGGGTTTAATGAAATTGGTTTATGAATCAATGTGGCAAGTTCGCGTATGGAACAACCCATTTTATGAATTAGGCAAGTCAGTTGATGGCGTACGGGCATTGAGTATCAATATGGAACAACGTGACCCTCTTTTCTTGCCCGATGGTTTTCCTCGAAAAGTTTGGCAAAAAGATTCTGTGGGGAATAGGGTTGGAATAAGTCCGGTTATGCTGATGCCGGAACGCGCTCTTGAAACTGATGCCGATGGAACAATCCAGGTTAAAGAAATGCTTAATCCTGAGGAAACCGAAGGATAAATACAGTGAGCCGATATGTGAAAACATATCGGCTCTTTTTTATCCCACACATAATATTTTATGTGTGGGATTTATGATAAAATAAGTTCAATGGATAAAATCATTATTGCCAACTGGAAGATGAATCCCGCTTCTTTAAAAGAAGCGGAAAAAATAGCAAAAGAAAGCGATGTTGAGGACCTTATTATTTGTCCGCCATTTCTCTTTTTAGAAGCTGTTAGCAAAACTATTCACAAAGCTAAGCTAGGAGCTCAAGATTTATTTTGGGAAGATAAAGGCGCGTATACCGGTGAAGTTTCTCCAGTGGAATTAAAAAATTTAGGTGTAAAATACGCGATTATTGGCCATTCGGAACGCAGGCAAAATTTAGGAGAAACTGACAAAATAGTGGCAAAAAAAATTGCCGCCGCTGTTGATAACGATTTAACGCCTATTTTGTGCGTAGGCGAAACTAAAGACGAGCGAGCTGCCGGCAAAACCGAAGAAATTATAAAACGAGAATTAAAAATTGGCTTATCGCTATTAGCTAATCAACCCCATACCCTAAACCCTATTATTGCCTATGAGCCCATTTGGGCAATTGGTACCGGCACTCCAGATACTCCAGAGAATATGTTAAATATGGTAAAATTTATAAAGGAAACACTAGTGACTAGTGGCTATACTCTAAACCCTAAAATTATTTATGGGGGATCAGTGAATAGCCAAAATGCGGAAGAATTTTTAAAACATGAAGAGATTAATGGCGCTTTAGTCGGAGGCGCAAGTTTAAAATCAGAGGAGATTATAAAAATAGTCAAAATAGCAAAACAATATTAAAAAATATGAAATTAGATATAAAAAATTCATTTTGGATTTTAATTAACACCACGTTAGTCGTCGTGATTTTATTTATGCTTTTAGGATTAAAAGCGCTATGGAGCTACACCTCCTCATTACAGCCGACTAGAACTATAACAGTAACCGCGGAAGGAAAAACCGTAGTAGTTCCTGATATTGCCAACTTATCTTTCGGCTCCATCATTGAAGGATCAGATCCAGAAAAAATTGCCAAAGAAAATGACGAAAAATTAAATAAAGCGGTTGAATTTGTAAAAAGTTTCGATATTGACGATAAAGATATTAAAACCTCTAATTACGACTTGTCGCCTCGTTATCAATATGATGAGAGAAAAGGAACCAATTTTATTACTGGCTACACAATCAACCAAACTATTTTGGTGAAAATCCGTAAGTTTGAAGATATTGGAAAAATTATCGGCGGATTGCCGAAACAAGGCATTAACCAAATTAATAGCTTATATTTTGAAGTTGAAGATCAAGATAAATTTTTAAACCAGGCGCGCGAAGAAGCTTTTGCTAAGGCGGCGGAAAAAGCAAAAATTATGGCAAGGCAAAATGGCGTTCGTATTAAAAGAGTAGTGAGTTTCTCGGAATCAACCGGAGGTTATCCAGGCCCAATCTATTTTGGAAGAGCGGAAAAATTAGGCTTAGGCGGTGATGCTACTGTGACAGCTCCAGCTATAGAACCAGGGTCTCAAGAAGTTATTATTCAAGTAAATGTTGTATACGAAATTCGATAATGTTTCTGAAAACCTACGATGGAGTAAAAATAGCTTATGATCTATACGACGTAGCTGATCCAAAAGGCTACGTCGTTTTAACCCATATGATGCCGGCTACGAAAGAATCATGGCGGGATTTTGCTCATTTTGCTCAAAAACAAGGTTATGCCAGTATAGCTATTGATCTTCGAGGACATGGCCAATCCGATGGCGGTCCAAATGGCTATAAAAATTTTAGCGATGAAGAACACCAAAAAAGCATTTTAGATTTAAATGCAGCAGTTGAATTTCTTGAAAAACAAAAAGTGAATCCCAACAATATTTATTTTGCAGGCGCATCTATCGGAGCCAATCTAAGCCTGCAATATCTCGCGGAACATCCAGAGTTTAAAAAAGCTATTCTTTTGTCAGCGGGTTTGGATTATCGCGGCGTAAAAACAGATAGACTGATTAAAAAATTAAAGCCGGACCAAAAAGTTTTACTGATTGCCGCCAAAGATGATCAACGCTCTGGAGGCAATAATGCCAAGATGAATCAAAAATTAAAAGAATTGGCGTTTAAAAATTCCGAATTGATAATTTATGAAACCGGTGGGCATGGCACAGATTTGTTGAAAGCCCATTCAGAATTATCAAAAAAAATCTTAGAATTTTGAACTGATGATTTTTACACATTATTCTTTAGCTACAAAAAAAGATTACTGGATAGCTTCAATGATAGGCGGAGGATTTAGTTTGCTGATTATTCCTATCTTAGAAAATATTAAGCCGGGATTTTGGGTTTTAAGCTTAAACAATGTATTTTTATTATTTATAAGTTTTGTTATTTTGGCGAACATCGCGCTTTTTATTGGCAGTATTCTAGGCTCGGCTTTTCATTTTTTTTGGCAATTCACTAAATTTTCCGCCGTTGGATCTTTAAATGCCGTCTTAGATTTCGGTTTGTTTAATTTACTAAGCTTTATTTTTAAAGTTTATTCGGGGCCAATGTTAGCTGTATTTAATATATTTTCAGTCGCTATTGCTATGACGAATAGTTATTTAATGAATAAATTTTGGTCTTTTCAAAGCCAAGGCCCCGTTACGAAAAAAGAATTTACTAGGTTCTTTTTTGTGAGTTTAATTACTATTAGCGTCAATACTTTAGTGGTTTATCTTTTAACCACGTCAGTCAGCGCGCCCGGGGGCTTATCAAAAGAAGTTTGGGAAAATATAGCTAAATTGGTTGCTGTGCCCGTAACTTTGATTTTTAATTTTTGCGGCTATAAATTTATAGTCTTTAAAGAAGATAATGCCCATGAATAAAATAGGAATAATTTTACTGCGTCTAGGCTTAGCTTTTGTATTTTTTTACGCGGCTATTGGCGGACTGATTAGTCCTAATGATTGGATCGGCTGGCTGCCGGTTTTCTTGCAAAGCACCTTAATTCTTAATTTATTTAGCGTCATAGAAATAATAATGGGGCTCTGGATTTTATCGGGGTATCAATCTTTTTGGGCAGGTATTTTCAGCGGATTTATGCTTTTAGGAATTGTAATTTTAAACTCTCATTTAATGTTAGTAGTTTTTCGCGATATTGGTTTGGCATTAGCCGCTTTTGCTCTTGCGTTTTTATCTAGTAATAATAAATCTTAAAATTTATGATTCGTCATTTTCAAAAAACGCCGCAGAAAGAAATTCAAAGCCATCTTTTTAAGAATATCTTAATTTTAACCGTCAGTATTGTAGCGGCTATTTTATTAGCAAAATCGGGAATATTTAATAGCATTATTAACGCTACCGAAGGGCTCAAAATTTTAGGAATTTTTATCGCAGGTTTTTTCTTCACTTCGGCCCTTACCATTGGACCCGCGGGAGTAGCTTTAGTAAAATTCAGCCAAACAGAATCCATTTTTTTAATTGCCATAGTGGGAGCTATTGGATCGGTGATAGGAGATCTGATAATTTTTCGTTTTGTTCGAGATAGAATTTCTGACGATTTTATTGCCCTTTTTCAACAAGTAAAAATCAAAAGATTGGTTCACATCCTGCATTTAGAAATTTTTAGATTTTTAACTCCTTTTATTGGAGCCTTACTTGTCGCCTCTCCTTTACCGGATGAAATTGGATTAGCAATGATGGGAATATCCAAAATCAAAACTCGCTATTTTATTCCAATATCTTATTTTTTAAATTTTATAGGTATTTTGCTGATAGGCTCAGTCGGTAGTTTGCTATTTTAGAGTTAGAGTAAGATTCCTTAACTTGATCGGGTTCGTAGCCTCTTTTCGCACCAGCGTGATGAAGGGGCGATGGATAATTTATTCCGACTGAAACTTAGCTTACGAGAGAAGAATGGACGACGTTACTTATCCACAGCTCCCATTTTTATAATTTATGCTATATTAAGAAGTACAATCTTCTTGAGGTGGGCTTGATATTGTTCGAAAATAAATTGCGGACTGATTTTTAGCTTAATGATCAAAAAAATCATCCGTCGTTTATTTAAGAATAAAATTGAGTTGGCCGAAAGAACAAAAAAGACGCTGTGAGGGCGCCTTTTTTGTTTTAAAGAAAATGTTAATATGATTTTATGGATATGCTCTCTCTAATATTAATTTTAACGGTGCTAATCGCCGGTTTTGCTATAATTTTTTCTTTTTTAAGAAAACAACGCCAGCAGCCGGAAAACAATCAACCGCTTTTGATGCTTCAAGGTCAGATTAATGAAATTGCCAGAACCCTAGATGTAAAAATGGGAGAGTCAACTCGTTTAATGCAACAGCAATTTGGGCATAGCACCAATATTATTCGGGATGTTACCGAAAAACTGGTACGGTTGGAAGAGACTAATAAGCAAGTAATGAACTTTTCGGAACAGCTTAAAAATCTGCAAGACATTTTAAAAAATCCTAAGCAAAGGGGCATTTTAGGAGAATATTATTTAGAAACTGTGCTTAAAAATGTCTTGCCGCCAGGGGCTTATCAGATGCAGTATGCTTTTTCGGACGGAGTGATTGTAGATGCAGTAGTAATCATAGATAAGCGGATTATTCCAATTGATTCCAAGTTCAGTTTAGAAAACTATAATCGCATTTTAGAAAGCGCGCCTAATTCACCCGAACGGAAAAAATACGAACAAGCTTTAGTAAATGATTTGAAATTAAGAATTGATGAAACCTCTAAATATGTTAAACCCGAAGAAAATACGATGGACTTCGCTTTTATGTTTATTCCTTCGGAAGCCATTTATTATGATCTTTTAATCAATAAAGTTGGCGCGGTCACTGATGACACGAAAAATCTTATCCATTATGCCGGGCAGAAAAGAGTAATCGTGGTTTCTCCGACTTCCTTCTTGGCTTACTTGCAAACTGTTTTACAAGGATTGCGGAATCAAAAAATTTCCGAGCAAGCTAAAGAAATCATTAAGCAAGTAGAAGGCTTGGGTAAACATCTTGGCGCTTACGATGAATATATGCAAAAAATCGGCAAAAATCTTGGCACCACCGTCAATATGTACAATAGTGCTTATAAAGAGTTCGGGAAGATTGATAAAGACGTATTAAAAATAACCGGAGAAGCTATTAAAATTGAACCTATGGCAATAGAGCAGCCGGCTATCGAGAACTAGATTGGCTAAATGGTAAATGTTTTAGGTCAAATGTCGGAAGGATATCATTGGGACCAAAGGGTATTATTTGATCAAAAATGGAAAAAATTTCTTTGGAGAAGCTGGCTTTTCCGTCATATTCCCTTTATTGAATTTGTTTTAGCCGCAGGTTCCATGGCTTTAGGCAATGTAAAGCCTGAATCGGATTTTGATGTCATAATTTCCGTTAAATCTGGGCGTATTTTTACGGCTCGATTTTTTTCTGTCGTGGCTTTTAGTATTTTCGGCTGGCGCAGAAAAAAACTTAGCCATCGCGAATCCGCTACAGATAAAATTTGCCTTAATCATTTCATTACGGAAAAATCTTTCCAGCTATCGCCGCCTCATAATCATTATTGGCAGGCTCTTTATAAAAATCTTGTGCCGATATTAGGAGAACCGGAAAAAATCAATTACTTTTGGCAAGCTAATCAAGGATGGATGGAACAACCACAAATTTATCAAAATGACTTAAGGCATCAAAATCAAAAATTCGGCATTATGAAAAAATTCCTTGAAATAATCTTAGGCGGAAAATTAGGAAACAAACTAGAAAACTTTTTAAAATCCGCTCAAATTAAAAGAATTAAACATGGATTAAAAAATGATGGCCTAGGATATCAACCACGAATAATTTATAACGATAATGAATTAGAATTCCATCCAGACACCCAAAGAATACAAAATTTTTTGCAAAACCAAAAAAATTAAATATTTATCTTGCAATTAAAAACTAAGTTTGGTATTTTTAAAGAGTAATTTGCACCTTAAAAGGGAGGTTTAGTTGATTAATAACCAACAGGTTAAGGGTGATGTTGCGGAAAGCATCGTGGTCAAGGCGGCCAAAGAATTAAAACGCGAAGCATGGGTTATTAGGCACGTGCGCCATTGCCGCAAAAATAGCGACCAAGACAGGATGGGCATTGATGTTTTGCTTTTTCTTGAAGGAGGTTTTTGTCTGCCCCTGCAAGTAAAAAGTTCTGCTAGAAGGCTGCAGCGCCATCATCGAATGCATCCTTATATAAAACACGTCATCATTTTAGAGGCCGCGGAGTTATTAATGCATCATGATCCAAATTCCGATAAATATCGCGCTATCAAATTAGATCTCATCAGACAAACTAAATTATTGATTCAAAAAGCTGTTAGAGAAGCTTTTTATTCTTTAAATAGAATCAATCCTTAAATTGATAAAACCCCGAAAAGCGGGGTTTTATATACTCTTGGCACTCTTGACAGTAGATTGCCAACAAGTATAATTTATAGGATATGAATTTAAAACCCTTATCTAACCATCTTTTTATAGAATCGGTCGTAGAAACTAAAACCACCAAGTCTGGCATTGTTTTGCCGGATACCGCCGAAAAAGAAAAACCCATTCAAGGCAAGGTGATTGCAGTTGGCCCCGGCAAATTTAATGATAAAGGCGAACGAATGCCGATGTCCGTTAAAGTGGGCGATGTTGTCCTTTTTAAGAAATACGGCCCGGATGAAATTGAAATTGAAGGCAAAAAATATTTAGTTGGAGAAGAAACAGATATTTTAGCAATTTTAAATTAAATTTTATGGCAAAACAAATTTTATTTGACGAAAAAGCCAGGTCAGAATTAAAAAAGGGGATTGATATTTTAGCTAAAGCCGTGAGCACTACCTTAGGGCCTCGCGGGCGGGCGGTTGTGATAGAAAAAGGCTATGGCGCTCCCCAAGTTACTTTTGACGGCGTAACTGTTGCTAAAGAAATTGAATTAGAGGGTAAATTTGAAAATCTCGGCGCGGAACTCCTTAAACAAGCAGCGGATAAAACTAATGACGCAGTGGGCGATGGCACCACTACCGCCATTGTTTTAGCGCACGCCTTAATTGAAGAAGGAGAAAAAGCTTTAAAAAATAACAGCATAAATGTTATCCAGCTTTCGGAAGATTTAAAAAGGGGATCGGAGGCGATTATTAAAAATTTAGAAAAGCAAAGAGAAGTTATTAATGACTCTAAAAAAATTGAAGAAGTAGCTTCGCTTTCTGCTAAAGATAAAACCATTGGAAAATTAATATCCGAAGTAATGAGTAAAATCGGCAAAGAGGGAGTAGTCACTGTGGAAGATTCCAATACTATCAGCAACTCCCACGAAATGGTGGAGGGCATGCAATTTGATCGAGGTTATATTTCTCCTTATATGATAACCAATAGCGAAAAAATGGAAGCGGCTTTAGAAAATCCGCATATTTTAGTTACCGATAAGAAAATTTCCAGCATTAATGAGCTTTTGCCTCTTTTAGAAAAAGTGGTGCAAAGCGGTAAAAAAGAAATGGTGATTATTGCTGATGAAGTAGAGGGGGAGGCGTTGACAACTTTAGTTCTTAATAAATTAAGAGGTATTTTTAGCGTTTTAGCCGTGAAAGCTCCGGGTTTTGGCGATCGAAGAAAAGAAATGCTGCAAGACGTGGCGATTATTACCGGCGCTCAATTTATCTCTGAAGATGTCGGGAAAAAACTAGAATCCGTAGAACTAGCCGATCTCGGTAGCGCCCATAGAGTAATTGCTAATAAAGATAACACCACGATTGTGGCTGGCAAAGGCGAAAAAACCGAAATTGAAAAAAGAGTTTCTCAATTAAGGGCTCAATTAAAAAAAGTGGATTCGGATTTTGATAAAGAAAAACTTCAAGAAAGAATTGGCAAACTTTCTGGCGGCGTAGCAATTATTAAAGTAGGCGCGCCAACGGAATCTGCTCAAAAAGAATTAAAGCAACGAGTAGAGGACGCGGTTGCCGCAACTCGCGCGGCTATGGAAGAGGGAATTGTGCCGGGTGGAGGCATGGCGTTATATAACGCGGGCGCGGAACTAGAAGGAAAATCGGACGCCGCCAGCAAAATTCTTTTAGCGGCAACCGAAGCCCCAATTAAAGCGATTATTGCTAATAGCGGACAAAATATAGATCAAATTTTAAAAAATCTTTCTAAAAAAGATAGTTGGAAAGGATTTGACGGCAACGCTCAAAAAGTAGTTGATCTTAAACAAGCTGGGATCGTTGATCCTTTAAAAGTAACCAAAGTGGCTTTGTTAAATGCTATTTCTGTTGCGGGAAATTATTTAACCATTGGCGCGGCAGTAACGGATATTCCTAAAAAGGATTCTTCAGCAGGAGCTGGCCCGATGCCCGGAGGAATGCCCGGAATGGGGGAGTATTAAATAAAAAAAATCCCTCGGCGATTTTGCCGGGGGATTTTTTATAAAATCCAATCTTCTGTCTGGCGGTGGGGGAGAGATTCGAACTCTCGATACCTTGCGGTATGCCGCCTTTCCAAGGCGGTGCACTAGGCCACTATGCGACCCCACCATATTTGCTTCAGGTTATCTCATTTTTTTGAGATATTCAACAAAACTATTATAATATTCATATATCAACATGATTGAACCGTTAATAAATCTTTTTACCGATATAATTTCTACTGCTGGATATGCCGGCATTGTGGTTTTAATGGCTTTAGAAAGTATGGTGGCGCCAGTTCCGAGCGAAGCAGTGATGCCTTTTGCTGGAATGCTCTGGTTTTCCGGTCAGATGTCTTTTTGGTTAATTATTCTTTTCAGCACCCTAGGCAGTATTATCGGATCTTTAATTTCTTATTATATGGGTTTATACGGCGGCAGGCCTTTAATTACAAAATACGGAAAATATCTTTTATTAAATGAGCACGATTTAGTAATTACCGAAAGATTTTTTGAACGCTTTGGCGATAAAACGATTTTTATCAGCCGTTTTGTTCCGGTGGTCAGGCATTTGATATCTATTCCCGCCGGTACCGGAAAAATGAATCTCGTAAAATTTATTTTTTATACAACCCTTGGCGCGGGCTTATGGAATGCCATTCTTACTTATTTAGGATATTACTTAGGAAGCAATTGGACTGTAATTAGAAAATACAGCGAAATAGGAGATATAATTTTAGTAGTGCTGATTATTGCTTTAGTCGGCTTTTATATCTATAAAAAACGCAAACATACACATTCCATTATCCATTATTTTTGCGAAGGGGAGTGTAAAGGAATTTCTGACAAGCCCACTCCGTGCCAATCAAAAACTTGTTCTTATAGCGGCAAGCCGCTGATTCAATGCGGTTGCAAAGACGGATTTCATAAAAAATCTTTAATTAAAATAGATATTTAATATCAAATAATTTAGCTTTGATTTTCTTAGTGCTATCCTATAGGATAGCACTAAGAATTTGATACTATCGATAAATTTATTACTGTATTTCGCAATATAAAAATAACACTACCGTCAACGGTAATGTTTATAAAATACCCCCCGACGTAACGTCGGAGGGTATTACTTTTTTAATTAAGAATTTAATATTGGTATAGACATAGGATCATAAACTCCAAGATATTTTAAAATCTCTAGGGAAGCTTTTTCAACGCCACGATCTAATTCTTCATTAGTGATAAAAATGTAGGGAATGCCGGAATTTTGCACGGCTTCGTCCCATTGTTTGCAATCACCGACTCTTTTTTCGATGGTTGCGTCATCTTCGCCGCGAATCTTCAAGCGCCTGCGAAGTTCTTCTTCTGGCGGAGATAGGATGTAAAAAGACAAAACTCTCCCAGTTAATTTAGTTTCCGCATAATCTCGCAAAGGCTTAATAACATCCGGAACTATTGGCATAAACGAAAGATCCGATCCGATAAGAGCGTCAACAACAGAGTCTTTAAGAGTCCCATAAGAATTGCCGTGCGCAGAAATCAACCAAAGAAATTTATTTTCTTTATTCCAAGCCTCAAAAGTTTCCGCAGAAACTCCGCATTGATATTCTCCTGGAAGATCCGACGACCTTGCTGTTCTGGTGGTGAAACTTATTACTAATTTAAAAAGCGGATTTTGCGCCAATAATTTTTTAATAATGCTGGTTTTACCCGCGCCAGATGAACCAGTAATAGTCACAATTCTAATTGGGTGAAGCGTGCGATACTCCACCAACCTACCTTCTTTACTAGCTCGCTCTATTCCATACCGCATTCCTCTAGAAATTCCTCGATCTATATATATAACAGTTTTCCTTGCGGCAGTGCCCCAAGCTAAACCCGCTTCAATGCCTATTGCGCGCTGCTCTAGATCACAATCATCCAATACGCCTAATTGCGTATATAATCCGTGACTGGCAAAAGGAGCTTCTCCACGCATCAAACAATCGCGCATACATAAACGTAAATAATTTAGGTTAACTTCCACATCTCCGGCATAAGGACTTTCTAAAATAACTCTGTCCATAGATTATCTCCCTAAATCAAAACTGTGTTTTGATCGGCTATAGCCCGATGGGCTCGCCCATTTAGGGGCGAACAATTTACTTGGCAAATTGTTTTAGCCTTTTCATTTGTCAAAATTACTGATGATTATAATATCTAAAATTTACTAATTGCGCAAATAAACTTCGTCTGATAAAATCTGGATATGCCTGAAAAATTACCCCCACTTGAACGGCCAGAACCGGCAATATTTAATCCATCTTCTCCAGAAAAAAAAGCTGCCGCAAAACGATCTATTTTAGAAAGATTTGGAGAAAAACATCTTGAACATCTCCCATCCGAGATTGTAGAAATGATAAAAGCGGTTGAATATGATAAAAAGCCCTTTGAAAAATCTGCAATCAAAAAAGCTAATGAAATAACCAATAAATTGATTGAGGCATCTGGCACTACACCTTTTGATATACCCGAACGAAATATTCATGTTCTTCCCCAAACAATTTTCCTACAAATACGAGGTGAAAACGAAATAGAATCAGTAGCAACTACCATTCATAGTTTACAAGGAATTATTTTAAATGCAGAAAAATTAATCCATCCGTTTGATCGCATATCTACTACTTTCCATGAGATGGTGCACCTTAAGAATTTTCTTAATGTTGAAATAACTAGCACCGAATCTAATATACATAGAATGGGATTAGAAATAAATGCCACAGAAAAAAAGGAAGAAGAATCAGGAGATTTTACTAAATTTGAAGGATTAGCAGAAGCCGTGGTAGCAGAAATAGAAAAACATTACTTCCCAGAATTAATTGCCGGCATTCCTGATTTAAAAGAAAATTTAGATTTTAATAATTCGGTAAAAGGAAAAAAATTGAAAGAAAAAGCGGCAAAAGAAAATGGCATTCCTGTTGATGAAATAATGTTTATTGATGAAACCGGAAAAATATATGGAACTTTTTGTTACTACAATCAACGCAAAGTTTTATATTATCTTGTTGATCGAATATACGAAACGCATAAAAATCAATTCCAATCAAAAGATGGCGTAATGAAAATATTCTTTGCAACCAATTTTAATGGCAAATTACTGCCAGTCGCTAGGTTAATTGAAAATGTTTTTGGTAAAGGCTCTTTCCGATTTTTAAGCACTATGGACACCGAGGACAACTCCACCGCCCTAGTAATGGAATATCTAAAAAAACATCGGCAAGGAAAAACCGTCCCGTAAAGACGGTTTTTTTGATTGTTAAAACGAAAATTTTCTGTTATGATAATGCCGGTTTTTTGAAATCCTAAAAACGAAAGAAGACGAATGCAAATTACTAATCCAGTTACTTGGTTTGGGAAAAATCCAGAGGTTATCAAAAGATTTATTAGTTTTCTCTCGGCAATCATCTGTCTGGAATCTCCGTATACGGCAGCAAAATTATTTAGAGAAAAATTCGGCTCATTAAAAGGAGGCCTTCCTTTGCCATTCTTGCCGCTTTTTCTCTTAGCAAGAATCTCTCCCTGGCTGTTTTTTCAAACTTTAAAGCTAGGAATTAATTTATTTGCTAGCCGTTTTATTGCTGGTAACGGCACGAAAGAAGTTCTGAACGCGATAAAAAACTACTCTCAAAAAGGCTGTTTAGTAAATTTAGATATCCTAGGAGAGGCAGTTATTTCTGAAAGTGAAGCCGCTCGATATCAAGAAGCTTATCTTAAATTGATTGGTGAAATTGGGTCTAAAATTCCTTATAGCAGTTTGAGTATTTCTTTGAAAGGTTCGGCATTTTATTCGCAATTTAATCCTTGCGCGCCAGAATATGCCTCGGAAAAGATTTGTGAAAGATTAAGGCCAATTTTAATCGCCGTTAAAAAATTTGGTGGGCATGCTTATTTAGATGCGGAAGAATACAACTTCCGAGAAATTCATTTCTTAATTTTTAAAAAACTCTATAAAGAGTTTGGAAATTTAATCCGTTTTGTATTGCAAGCTTATCTCCGATCGTCTGGTGAAACATTAAATAAACTGGCAGTTCTTAGCGACTATAAAAATCCTCTTTGGGTAAGACTCGTGCGGGGAGCTTATTGGGATTTTGAATGTTATCGATCAGAAATTTTAGGTTGGGAACATCCGCCAGTCTGGCAAGGCAAACAGCAGACTGACGATAATTATCACGAACTGCTTCGCGAAGGGATTGAAAATGGCCTGCGAATTATTCCTGCTACCCACAATATTCCTAGCATAGGCTTTGCGGAACGTTATTCTCAAAACCGCGTTCACCCTGTTCCAGAATACCAAGTGCTTTTTGGAATTGGCGAAGCAATTGCCGAAGAATTAGTTAAAAAAGAAATTCCAGTTCGGTTTTATATGCCGATTCTTTTCCCTAAAGGTGACTTAGCAGAAGCTATGGCTTATCTCTTGCGGCGTATTAATGAATCCCAATTGTCTTTCATTATGCAAAGCTCCAAGGAGGAATTAAAAAAATCCCTGGCAATCATTCAATCCTTGAAAAATCGAAACAAAGAGGTGCAGCCATCTCCTTGAATATAAGCTCTAAGCGCGATGAAAGTTATTTTGGATCAGAACTAGGCGCGAGGGTGCAGGCGTGATGGACTCACGCCGAACCCGAGCAACGAAGTTATTGATCAAAATAACTTTTTCATCCCTGTGGGTTATGGCCAAAATTGGCTATCCCTGCGTCGTTCCTCTTTGAAGTATCTTCATACATCTTCATCGTCACTCCTGGCGCTAGCCGATTTTGGCTCATAACGCGCCAGAGAGTTATATACAAGGAGGTGGCAGAATGAATTTGAACGAATTTAGAAACGAACCCCATATTGATTGGACTAATCCAGATAACAGAAAGCGGATGTTAGAAGCATTAGAAAAAAGAAAAATAACTTGCCAAAAAACTTATCCAATTATTGTTGATGGCCGAGGCTACATAACTTCGGAAATTCTATCTTCTTATGATCCGGCTGATAAAAATAGATTAGTGGGGGTAACTTTCCAGCCCGACAAATTACTAATCACTTGCGCAGAAAAATCTGCGGAGCATGCCGGCCAATCTTGGAGAAAACTTCCTTGGGAAAAGCGAGCTGAATATCTTTTAAAAACCGCTCAAATTGTTCGCGAGAAAAAATTTGAAATGGCGGCTTTACTAGTTTACGAAATTAGTAAAACTTGGGATGAGGCTTTAGGTGAAATTGAAGAAGCAATTGATTTTTTAGAGCTGTATGCTCGAGCGGCATTAAAATATGGAAAAGATACAACGCGCCAACCGTATGTCCAGGCGGAATGCAATTTAACTAGATTTAGGCCGCGAGGAACAACCGCCGCAATCTCTACTTGGAATTTTCCGTTTTCTCTTTCGGTAGAAAAAATAGCCGCGTCATTGGCGGCTGGTTGCCCGGTTTTATTTAAACCCGCGGAACAAGCTCCAATAGTCGGCTGGCATACAACAAAATATTTTTTGGATGCCGGAATTTCGCCGGAATTATTAGCTTATCTTCCAGGAGGCAAAGAAGTAGGAAATATTTTAATAACTTTGCCATCGGTAACGCAAATCAGTTTTACGGGTTCAGAAAAAGTCGGGCGACTAATTGAAAAATCCGCTTTGGAAACTTCAGGAAAGCTCGGAATAAAAAACTCGGATTTAGAAATGGGCGGCAGTAATTCTCTGATTATCTGTCCCAGCGCCGATTTAGATGAAGCTATGGCTGGAGTAATCCGCTCAAGATTTTCTTTTAATGGCCAAAAATGTTCCGCCCTGCAAAGACTCATTTTAGTAGGCAGCCGCGATGATCAATGGATTAAAAATTTTATTAGCAGAATTTCTCTTGGTTCGTTAAAAATTGGCCATCCGGAAAATCCTGAAAATAATTTATTAACCGCGGTAATTGATGGGGCAGCTCATCAACGGATTACTGAAAGAATCCAGCGAATATCCCAAAAAGGAATTGACACAATTGAAAAAGCCGATATTCCAAAAGGCGGCTGGTTTGCGCGCCCAGTAGTCTTCTATAATCTTCCTTGGGAATTTTATGGGCATCCAGACATCCAAGAAGAGGTTTTCGGCCCAGTACTTTTCATTTTAAACGCTAGCAGTTTAGATCGAGCTCTGGAAATTGCTAATTCTACTCGTTACGGACTTACGGCTGGAATTTATACCGGTTCTACTGGCGATATTGATTACTTCTTAGAAAAAATTCAGGCTGGCAATGTTTATATTAATCGCCCGATTGTCGGCGCGATGGTTGACCGGCAACCTTTCGGCGGCATCAAATGTTCTGGTAAAGGCAAGAAGGTGGGCACTAAAGAACATCTGAAGTTTTATCTGAATGAAATGACTATTAGCCAAAATTTATTATCTAGAGGATTAAAAACCTCATAATTATTAATCCGCCCCGATGGACATCGGGACGGATTTTTATTAACATAAAAATAGAACATTACCAACAAAAACTTAAAAAAGGAGATCAAATGGCTGGGAAAATTATGTATTGCGCGATTCCAACAAGACTTCGTCATTTAAGAGAACCCATTCGAAGAGCGGCGCGAGAACTTGGGTATGTTCCAGTTATTCCTTTTGATATTGGAGAGTATGAAGATTTTGAAGGCGGATCTATCGGCAGAACGCGAACATTAAAATTTATGCTGCATGTCATGGGGTTTTGCGATGCCACTGGAATATTTGGCGTATCCGACGGCACTATGTTAGAACTTTCGGAAAGTTTAAAACAAAAAAAAGATATTCGAACCTTCCCGAGTTTTGATCTAGAATGGGAAACACAATACGAAAAATTAAAAAGCAAATATGACAGTCCGTTAGAAAAACTGCGTGGTAAAAATATTTTAATTGCTCTTGTCGGCCCAAGCGCGATTGGAAAAACTTTTTGGACCGACAAATTATTACAACAGTTTAAAACTAAACTAGCAAGAGTAAAAAATACCACAACGCGGCCACCGAGAAGCGAACAAGATAAATTATCTTATGCTTTTATTTCCCGTGAAGAGTTTGAAAAAGGCATTAAAGATCACCGTTTTTTAGAACGAGATTATTATCTTGGCAATTATTATGGAACTTCACTAGCAGAAATACGCTCTACGCTTGAAAAAACTTCTGGAATTTTTGCCATTACCCCAAAAGGAGCAACGGCATTATATCAAATGCGCTTTGAAATTAATGTTGCAATTATTCTAATGTCTCCGGAATCTCCCCAAGTCCTACAACGCAATTTTGAACGACGCGGTATTTTAGATCCAATGCGCCAGCAAGAACTTTTTCAAGCATCAAAAGAATTTGTTCTGCCGAAAAATGTAGCCCACGCATTAATTTCCATTAGCGGCGAAGATGCAAAAGACGAGAAACTATTAACTACGTCTATTAAATCGCTTTTACCGAGCGCATAAATTTATGCGCTCGGTTTTCATTTGCTAAAAGATTAAGTTTATGTTATTTTAAATTCGGTTCGTTTATAATAAACAAAAAGGCTAAAACAATTTGCTTGGCAAATTGTTCGCCCCTAAATGGGCGAGCCCATCGGGCTATAGCCGATCAAAACACAGTTTTGATTTAGGGAGGTGACAGATGCAACCTGTTAGTTTGCGTCCTAAAACTTTAGAAATTCATGGCGGTGGATCGCTTCAAGATCGCGAACTGCGGCAAAGTGTCCAGCGAGTGGTGGCTTTTCCCTTAGGGTCGCCTCAACGAGCGCAAAGACTTTTTGATGGCAAAGAAAACGGTTTCGTCTATACCAGGATAAATAATCCGACTGTTGGCCGATTAGAAGATAAAATCGCGGCTATGGAAAACGCGGAAGCCGGATTAGTAACTTCCTCTGGAATGTCCGCAATCAAATTAGTAGCGGAATATTTAGCCCATCGTAACGGCAAAATTATTTCTTCCAATCGGCTTTACGGAGGCACTTTTCATTTATTCCAAGAATTTTTACCGCAACTTGGCATAACGGTAAATTTTATAACCAATCCTGACCAAGACGCCTATTACGACGCTTTTACATATAAATGCATGGGCTCAATAGAAACAAAATTTATATATGTAGAAACGCCATCCAATCCGTTGATCGATATTTTTGATATTAAAAGACTGTCGGAAATCACCCGCAATCTTCGATTGCCGCTGGTGGTAGACAGCACCTTAGCTACTCCGGCGCTTCTTAACCCGATTAAACTTGGCGCAGACATTGTAATTCATTCGCTTTCTAAATATATGGGAGATGGAGAAGTAATTGGCGGAATTATTCTTGGTAAAAAAGCTTTAATAGACGATATGCGAAACGGCTGGTTTAGAGAAACCGGACCCTGTATTTCTCCAGACAATGCTGCTATTCTTTCTTATCATATTGAATCACTTTTTGGCAGAATGGCTGAACATTGCCGAAATGCTGAATTAGTTGCTCAATTCTTGGCAAATCATAAAAAAGTAATAAGAGTTTTTTATCCCACTCAAGGACCTAGAGCCAAAAAAAATCGAAAATTAATGCCCAACGGTTTTGGCGGACTAATGGCCATTGAGGTCAAAGGCGGGCAAAATGAAGCCTGGACTGTATTAAAATCTCTGAAACTTTTCTGGCATGCCGCTAATATCGGTGAAGCTAGATCGCTAGTAATTCATCCGACAACAACCACGCACGGAAAGATGTCGCCAGCAGACAGAGAAAAAGCCGGAATCATTGATGCGATGTTGCGATTATCTATTGGTCGAGAAGACCCCAAGGATTTGATTGATGACCTGAATCAAGCTCTCAAGAAAATATAAAAATTTATCGAGCACATAAGTTTTATGTGCTCGGTTTTTTTATTATGGCTAATTGTCAAATGTTATGGGTCAATTGTATGATTATAAATATGGACAGCATTTTCTTTTTAATTTTTCAATTCGTTGCGCTAATTTTTTCCATCATCATCCACGAAATTTCTCATGGCGCTATGGCCTTGAAATTAGGGGACACCACCGCAAAAGATGCAGGCCGTTTAACTTTAAATCCGCTTAAACATATTGATCCGATTGGATCGATAATTTTGCCCTTAAGCTTATATTTAATTTCTGCAGGGGGATTTATTTTAGGTTGGGCAAAACCAGTGCCTTATAATCCGCTGAATTTAAAAAATCCTCGTTCCGGAGCCGCTTTCATCAGCATAGCTGGCCCTTTAAGCAATCTTATATTAGCCGCTATTTTTGCAATCATTATCCGAATCATTAATCCTTTTGCTGGGCTAGAAACCGTAGCGCCTCTCTTAATATTATTTAACGTAGTGGTTTTGATTAACATTCTTTTAGCTATTTTTAATCTTTTGCCTATTCCGCCCTTAGACGGAGCCAGTATACTTTTTGCTCTCTTGCCTTCAAAATATGATAATGCGCGCCGGTTCCTAACCCAATATGGGTTTTATATTCTAATATTCTTTATACTTTTTGGCTTTCAATTAATCACCCCAATAATTTATTGGACTTACGCCTTCTTGGTTGGCCACCCGCTGTTTTAAATATAGAAAAGAGTGATTTTTACTTAGTGACTATTTATTACTTGCTACTCACCAATGATTCTGATACTATATTTCTCATACCAGGTAGTGAAAACTCGCTTGCTGCCTGGCAGCCAAAATAAATTACTGTCGAGTTTCTACTACCTGGCACAATGTCTACCTATAGGCAATTAGTAAAAAGAGGGCGCAAGCCAAAAATCTATAAGAGTAAATCTCCGGCAATGGGGGAGTATTTTAATACTTTACAAAATAGGCCAGTTAAAACTGCTTCGCCTTTCAAAAGAGGAGTTTGTTTAAAGGTTTTTACCACTACCCCCAAAAAACCCAACTCGGCACTACGTAAAGTTGCGCGCGTTAGGCTTACTAACGGCCATGAGGTTACTGCCTATATTCCAGGAGAAGGCCATAATTTACAAGAACATTCGGTAGTCGTAATTCGAGGCGGGCGCGTCAAAGATTTACCGGGAGTGCGATATCATATTATCCGTGGGGTCTTAGACACTGCAGGAATAGAAGCCCGAAAACAGCAAAGATCAGGTTACGGAACCAAAAAACCAAAACAAGAGAAATAAGGGCAACCCTACCCCGCCCTCTATGCGCGGAGAATAAATATGTAGCTATATGAATAAACTAAATATAAAAATAAATATCCAAAAAAGGTC
>MHJF01000007.1:0-14841 GCA_001818675.1 Candidatus Harrisonbacteria bacterium RIFCSPHIGHO2_02_FULL_40_20
AAAACTGCTGGAATATATAAATTTAGAAATTAACGGCAACCAGGCAATTTTTAAACCATCTTCAATGCACAAGCAAGCTCGCGCCAATTGGGGCACCATGACTTCATTATTCAAAAATGCTCTTCAAGGAGCGACTGAGGGTTTCTTTAAGATATTAGAAATTGAGGGAGTAGGTTATCGCGCCTCTATGGAAGGCAACACTTTAATTTTAAGCGTTGGCTTCACCCGTCCAGTTAAATACACGGCGCCAGAAAACATAAAAATAATCGTTGATAAAAATGGCATTAAAATTTCGGGCATCGACCGCCAATTAGTAGGGCAGGTGGCCGCTCAAATCAGAAAAATAAAAAAACCCGAACCATACAAAGGCAAAGGCATCCATTATCAAGGAGAAGTAATTCGCAGAAAAGCCGGTAAAAAAGTCGCTGGCGCAACAGCTACCGCCTAAAATATATGAATCCCGTTAGAGACAATATAACTTAAACATGTATTTAATAAATAAACAGCAACTAGCGTTAGTCGACGTTAGGCAATCAATATACGGATGCGCCTTTAAAAGCGCATCCTGTTTCTAACAGGATGAAAAGAATTCTAGAAAATAATTTAAAGCGTCAACGCAGAAAAAATCGAACTCGGGCGTCAATTTTTGGCACATTGATGAGACCTCGATTAACAGTATTCCGCAGCAATCGCTATTTATGGGCGCAACTCATTAATGATGAAAAGGGACAAACTTTAGCATCGGGATCTACTCAAGAAATTAAAACCGGCAATAAAACTAATAAAGCCGCTTCTTTAGGGGAATTATTAGCTGAAAAAGCCAAAAAAGTTGGAATTAAAAGCATAACTTTTGATCGCGGAGCTTATAAATATCATGGCCGTATTAAAGCTTTGGCCGAAAAATTTATAGAAAATCTAAAATAAATATCTTATGAATAATCGACCAATGAAAAAATTTATCAAGCAACCCAGCGAATTTAAAGAAAAACTTCTAGACCTAAGAAGGGTTACTCGCGTTACGGCTGGCGGAAAAAGAATTCGTTTTCGAGTAACGCTTGTTATCGGCGATGAAAAAGGGAGAGTAGGCGTAGGCGTGGGCAAAGGCGGCGATGTCACCATTGCTATAGGAAAAGCTAAATCTCTGGCCAAAAAAAATCTAATCAGTATCCAAATTAAAGGCAGAACTATCCCTCATGAGGTAGAAGCAAAATTTAGCGCCGCAAGAATTAAATTAAAACCCGCGCAAGAGGGACATGGCTTAAAAGCTGGCGGCGCAGCCCGCGTAGTCCTATCTTTGCTAGGAATTAAAGACATCACGGCAAAAGCCTTGGGCCGTACACCGAATAAATTAACTAACGCTTTAGCCACGATAGAGGCGTTGAAAAAATTAAGGCTTTACGAAAAAAAATAAAAATATGTTGCTTCACGAACTTAAACCCAACCATCCTCTCAAGAAGAGAAAAACCCAAGTGGGTAGGGGAGGTAAAAGAGGCACAACTTCCGGACATGGAACTAAGGGGCAAAAATCCCGTTCCGGCCGGCGTATTCGCCCTGCCGAAAGAGATTTTATTCAAAGATTGCCTAAGCTTAGAGGAACCCGAAATTCTAAAAAATCTAATAAATTGCTCTCGGTGAATGTCAACGGATTAGAAAAATTAGCTCAAGATGGAGTTATTTCTTCAGAAAACGCAGGAAAAATTAAAATTTTAGGTAATGGTGAGATCAAAAAAGCTTTCACGATCAAAAATATTCCCGTATCTAAATCGGCAAAAGAAAAAATCGAAGCTGCCGGAGGAAAAATAATAAATGAATCTCGTTAATGAATAAATTTCTTCAAATCTTCACAGTAGGTGATGTGCGGAAAAAAGTTTTAACCGTAATTATTTGGCTGGTGGTTTTTAGAATTCTCGCCGCCATTCCCATTCCAGGCATTAATCCAGAAAATTTAAAAAATCTTTTTGCTTCCAATCAGCTTTTTGGATTTTTTAACCTCTTTTCCGGCGGCGCCCTAAATAATCTTTCTATCGCTATGTTAGGTGTAGGCCCCTATATCACTGCCACAATTATTATGCAGCTTTTAACCATGATTTTCCCGGCTTTAAAAACAATGTATTACGAAGAGGGGCCGGTGGGTCGAGCAAAATTTAACCGCTATTCAAGATTTTTGACCGTGCCTTTAGCGCTTCTTCAAAGCTACGGATTTTTAAATCTGTTAATCAGCCAGCAAGCCATTAACTCTTTAAGCCCGATAGATATGTTTAAAAATGTAATTATCATTACCGCCGGATCTGTTATCTTAATGTGGATTGGTGAAGTCATCACGGAACAAAAAATTGGCAACGGCGTTTCTTTATTAATTTTTGCCGGCATTATTAGCGGCCTGCCAAGCGTGATCCAATCCGCTTTTATTTCTTACACGCCGTCTATGCTGCCAACTTATTTTGCTTTTATTTTAATAAGCACAATAGTGATTGCTGGCGTGGTTTTTATAAGCGAGGGTGAAAGAAAAATTCCCATCGCTTACTCTAAAAGAATTCGCGGCAATAAAGTTTATGGCGGCGTTTCCACCTATTTGCCGCTCAAAGTTAACCAAGCGGGAGTCATCCCTATAATTTTTGCCATTTCTATTTTATTATTTCCGCAATTCTTTGCTCAAATTTCTTCAATCTTCGCTCCAGATTTTTCTTTAAGAATCCAGGATTTAGTAACTCGATTCTTAAATAATCAGCTTATTTATGGATTAATTTATTTTGTTTTAGTTGTCGTCTTTACTTATTTCTATACCGCCGTTAGTTTTGATCCGAAAGAAATTGCCAAGAATCTTCAACAAAGCGGGGGATTCATCCCGGGTATCCGACCAGGCGAACCATCGGGAAAATTTCTTGGGCAAATTAGCAATCGCATTACACTTTTTGGCGCTCTCTTCCTCGGCCTAATCGCGGTTTTCCCCATATTCACCCAATCTTTAACTGGCATCCAAACCTTGACCATCGGCGGCACCGCTCTTTTAATCGTAGTCTCGGTAGCTTTAGAAACTATGAAACAATTAGATTCTCAACTTGTGATTAGGGAGTACGAAGGTATAAAATAAGCTAATGAAGCGAGTCGTAATTATTCAGGGCAAGCCTGGTTCCGGAAAAGGAACACAGGCTAATCTTCTTTCTTGGGCAAAGGGATTTTTTCATTTTGATACTGGAAAAGAAGTAGAGTGGATAGTGCATGACCCGCACAAACAAAGTGATCCTATCATTCAAAGAGAACGGATTCTTTGGGATGGAGGAAAACTAATGACGCCAGAATGGGTGCTCAATTTTGTTACAACAAAAGTTCAAGAAATTGCCAAAGCCGGACTTTCTGTGGTCTTCAGCGGTTCACCTAGAACTTTATTTGAAGCTTTTGGAGACAAAAATACGCCAGGGCTAATTCAAACGCTGGAAAAAAGTTATGAACGAGAAAATATATTTTTTATTTTTCTTGATGTCCATTCCGATGCTTCCATATTTAGAAATACTAATCGAAAAGTTTGCTCTATTTGTAAAATTCCCGTATTAGCTAATCACCCCGGAGATAAATGCCCAATTTGCGCTGGCCAACTTTATAAAAGAGTTTTAGATACGCCAGAAACCATCAAAGTTAGATTGGAAGAATTTGAAAATCGCACTAAGCCGATTATTGAAGAGTTGGGAAAACACAACTATTCCGTAAATAAAATTAGCGGCGAATCAATGCCGTTTGAAGTCCATCAAAAAGTATTAAAAATTCTGGGATACGAAATGCGAAAATAAAATTGGCATGATCAAAAAGCCCGAGGAAATTAAAAAAATTGCTGCGGCAGGAAAAATTCTTGCCGTAACGGCAAAAAAAATCATTGCGGAAATAAGAATTGGCTCATCATTAAAAGAAATTGATGAACGCGTGAAAAAATTAATTATTCAATCCGGCGGCCAACCGGCATTTTTAGGTTACCATCCCTATGGCGCGAAAAAACCTTATCCAAACTCAATTTGCGCTTCTATTAATGAAGTTATCGTTCATGGACTACCAACGAATTATAAATTAAAATCCGGGGATCTCTTAAAATTGGATTTTGGCGTCATCTATGACGGATATTATGCCGACGCTGCCTGGACTATTGGAATAGGAACTATATCACCAATTGCCCAAAGATTGATTGCCACTACTAGAAAAGCCTTAGAAATTGCCATTAAGGAATGTATTCCTGGAAAAACTCTTGGCGATATCGGCTATGCTATCAATTCTTTTGTCAAAAAAAATAAATTTAAAGTTTTAAAGGGATTAACCGGACACGGAATCGGAAAAGAACTCCATGAAGATCCCACCGTATTTAATGATGGCCGAAAGGGGAGTGGCTTAAAACTTAGGCCCGGAATGGTGCTAGCAATTGAACCAATGGTCAGCGCCGGCTCTGATCAAATCATTCAGCTACCCGACGACAGCTACGCAACCGCTGATAATAGCTTGTCAGCCCATTTTGAGCACACAATTGTCATTACAGACAAAGAACCGATTATATTGACTCAATAGCAAAAAGTCTTATCTGGCGTAAAAGAATTATTGTACGACAGAAGAAGTAATAAAAAAGCCGCTATTCCCTAGCGACTTGGCTTAATCAATTAAAAACTAATTTCCTGCAAAACGTCTTTATAGATAGAGATGCTCATCAAAAACATTTTTTTAAAGAACAAACGTTAAACTTAGTGATATAATACTCTAAAACATGGCAAAAAACAATCTGATTCACTTCATCGGTATTGGCGGCATTGGAATGAGCGCTTTGGCGCGTTATTTTTTGTCAGAAGGATATAAGGTAAGCGGTTCGGATTTAACCCGCTCCCCTATCACTGACGCCTTAAAAAAAGAAGGCGCGGTGATTTACATCGGAAAACATTCGGCAAACAATTTACGTCCCGATGTTTCCACGGTGATTTATAATCAAGCGATTCCGAACAACAATCCAGAATTAAAAAAAGCCCGCCAATTAGCCTCTGAGCATAGTCGAAGAGCTACAATCAAAATACAATCTTACCCCGAAGCAATAGGCGAACTCACTCGAAAATACCAAACCATTGCCATTGCTGGCGCGCACGGCAAAACTACTACTACCGCAATGACCACGTTGGTTTTAATTGAAGCTGGCCTGGATCCCACGGTCATAGTCGGCAGTTTATTAAAAGAATTTTCCCCCCACGTCATTGCGAGGATCCGCCAGTTGGCGGAGACGTGGCAATCTTACACTAATATAAGATCGCCACGCTCCGCTCGCGATGACTCCTATGGAGTCAATTTCCGCAAAGGACAAAGCCCGTGGCTAATTCTGGAAGCCGACGAATGGAAAGCGTCTTTTCTCCATTATGCTCCGGAAATCACGGTGATTACTAATATAGATAAAGAACATTTGGATTTTTATAAAAATTTCGCCAACGTAAAAAAAGCCTTTGAGAAATTTAGAAACCAGTGTGGCATTGTGCTAGAACGGCCGAAAAATCCCGCCATCGCCAAAAAAATAAAAGCGGTATTAAAAATTCCCGGCGAACATAATGTTCAAAATGCTTTACTCGCCTATGCCATTGGCCAATATTTAAAAATCCCAGAAAAAATAATTTTGCGCGCGCTCGGAAAATACACCGGCGCCTGGCGCCGAATGGAATATCGAGGAAAGTTAAATGTCAGCGAAAAGTTCAAAGTTCAAAGTTCAAAGTTCAAAGTTTTAGTCTATGACGATTACGCCCACCATCCCACAGAAATCAAGGCTACCCTAGCTGGATTTCGCGAGAAATACCCTAAAAATGCCCTTATATGCGTTTTTCAGCCCCACCAGATGGAGAGGCTTAAACTGCTATTTAATGACTTTAAAACCGCGTTTAAAGACGCAGACCAGCTTATCCTAATCCCCACCTATGAGGTGGCTGGCAGGGAAAACTCCAAGGCCGTTGCCGAGAACCGCAGACTTATAGAAAAACTCGCTCAAGCCACCAACGCTACTTATATTATCAAACCAGAAAAAGACTTAAAAAAATCAATCGAAAATATCATTAAATCTCTACCCCCTAAACCCTACCCCCTAAACCCTATAATTGTAATGATGGGCGCTGGTGATATTATAAATTATACTCAACTTTTGTTAAAATAAATCAAAATCTAAAAATCAAAAGTCAAAATTACAATTCAAAAATTAAAAGTGTTTTAAAATCCGTCCGAAGAACACCAAACTTTTGAATTTTGCCTTTTAAATTTTAAATTCCAATTTCATGGATTATTATAAAACTCCCGAAGATTTTAAAGAAGCTAACGGCTATGAAATTAATGGCTATTGGTATCCTCGCGTTACTAAAATCGTAACTATTAAAGCTAAACCGGCTTTATATCGTTATTATGGCGCCGCTTCCAGTTTTGCCGCGGCAAATGCTCAAACTCAAAAATCCGCGGAAGAAGGAACTCTAATTCATAACACTATTGAAAAAATCTTTCTTGGCGAAAACCAAGAGATTGATCCAGGTATTCTGCCCGCCATCACCGCTTTTAAAAATTTCTTGGATAAAAACAATATCCAAGTATCCCAAGAACACATTGAACGAAGAATTTTAAATTTAGAACACGCGTACGCCGGCACCATTGATTCTTTGGCTCTCATCGGCGGAAAATTTGGCGTTCTGGACATCAAAACTTCAATGGATTTTTACCGAGACTATGATCTCCAGACTTCCGCTTATATGCATGCCCTCACCAATGATCCGGCTGTTCCCCCGCCCCAAACCCGCTGGATTCTTCGCGTTGATCAAATTAAAACCTGTCAAAAATGCCGCTCAACAATGCGCCCTAAAGGCGGCAAAGAAAAAATTAGAAAACCCTATCCTTCATTGCCGGGCGTAAAATTATGCGCGGACGACCAAAGCCACGAATGGGGCCCCCTAACCGGCGTTACCGCTATCCAAGAATCCCCTTACTGGAAAAATGACTTTGAAGCGTTTTTAGCCGCCAAACGGCTCTGGGAATGGGAAAACGAATATTGGCTAAAACGAGTTGGGTATTTAAAATAAAACCGGCTATGAAGTCGGTTTTATTATGTTAAAATTATTTCTATGGCACTGCTAGAAGAATTGAAGAATATAATAAGCGGTGAAGTGGCTACTGACCAAGAAACACTCAAGTATTACAGTAGGGACGCGAGTTTGTTTGAAGTACAACCGCAGGCGGTGGTTTTTCCTAAAAATAGCGAAGATATTAAAAAACTAGTTAAATTTGTTGCGGAAAATAAATCTCAACAGCCCGAACTTTCTTTAACCGCTCGCTCGGCTGGCACCGATATGACTGGCGGTCCGCTAACCGAATCCATTGTTTTAGATTTTAAAAAACATTTTAATCGAATTTCCGTAGCTGACCAAAAAGCTGTTGCCCAACCAGGTGTATTTTACCGCGATTTTGAAAAAGAAACCCTGAAACACGGCTGGCTACTCCCCTCTTTTCCGGCTTCCAGAGAAATTTGCGCTATTGGCGGAATGGTTAATAATAACTCCGGCGGTGAAATGACTTTAAAATACGGCAAAACTGAAGATTTTATTGAATCTTTAAAGATGGTATTAAACGACGGCGAAGAATATGAACTAAAAAAACTTAACCGTCAAGATCTGGACGCCAAAATGGCACAAAAAAACTATGAAGGCGAAATATATCGCAAAGTTTTCACATTACTTGATAAAAACTATGATTTAATCCAAAAATCTAAAATAGATGTCAATAAAAATTCTTCCGGCTATAACATCTGGAAAGTTTGGGATAAAGAAAAACAAGAATTTAATCTTGCACGCTTGATAGCAGGAGCCCAAGGAACTCTGGGTATTATGACCGAAGCAACTTTCCGGTTAATTCAAGCTAAAAAACATTCCGGTTTGCTGGTCATATTTTTAAAAGACCTTAAATCACTTCCGGATATTGTGCATACTATTTTGCCGCTCCAACCAGTAAGTTTTGAATCTTTTGATGACCATACTTTTAAGCTGGCAGTAAAATTCTTCTGGGGTTTTGCCAAAAGCATGGGCGCGAAAAATGCCTTATCGCTTGCTTTTCAATTTCTGCCGGAATTTATAATGACGCTGACTGGCGGCATTCCCAAACTCATATTGCTTGCCGAATTTGAAGGCGATAATCAAGAAGAAATTAGCGGCCAACTCGCTAACGCGCAAAAACGCTTAACCAATTTTCCCATTCAAACCAGAATTACAAACACCGAAGCAAAAGCCAAAAAATATTGGGCTATTCGACATGAAAGTTTCAACTTGCTCCGCAAACGAGTAAAAGATAAACGCACCGCGCCGTTTATTGACGACTTGATAGTCAAACCAGAATACTTGCCGGAATTCCTCCCAAAACTTTACGCGATTTTAGACCGCTACGAACTTCTTTATACCATTGCCGGACACGTCGGCGACGGCAATTTTCACATCATTCCCCTAATGAAATTAGCGGACGAATCAGAAAAACAAAAAATCTTCCAAGTAATGGAAGAAGTAAACAAATTGATTGTTGAATACCACGGTTCATTCAGCGCGGAACACAACGACGGCCTGATCCGCAGCCCATATCTTAAAATGCTCTACGGAGAAAAAATCTACGCCATTTTTGAGGAAATCAAAAAAATCTTTGACCCGCAAAACATCTTCAACCCCGGCAAAAAAGTAGGAGCCAAGCTGGAATATGCCAAAGAACATATCAAAGTTGGGGCTTGATAGCCCGCCTTATTTTCTCCACAGCTAAGATATCCGGCCAGATAAATTATCTGCTCATCATTCCCTCTTAGGGTCGAAAAATATCCAACTCGACCTCGTCCGATGAATATCGGACTCGGGACTCAAACATGGATATTTTTCTATGATTCACAGTAATTTATAGCTGGCCTCCATCACGCTGCTTTAAAAATAAGGTGGGCTAAAAAACCGAAATTTGACAAATGATACTAGAACTTCTCCAGTATGAGGCACCTTAACCTTATATTGTTTATTTTCCTCTCGCTCTAACAACCCCACAAAAAAGATTAAAAAAAACCAAATTTCTCATAAGGCTTCCTATTTCTAGAGCCAATCTGTCGGAGGGCGTCTCAATAAATTAACGAAGGAGTAAGAAAATTTATATGTTTGAGTTCCGAATCCGCCAGCTGGCGGAGAGGGCGAGTTATAAATTTTCCGTATAACGACTGAGTTTTAATTTATGACGACCGGAGACTTAATTGGCGGAGGAAATAGGAAACCGCCTACCGCCTCAATCTTGCCAAAATATTCATTTCTATTTCACTCCGGTCCCGCCCATAAGTATTCCGCGCCCATTCTTTAATCCGCGGTCCTTTTTCCGGAATGCCCGCCTTAGCTTTTAAAGTATGGATATTAAACGGCGACGTTGTCTGGCCATTGATTAAAATCTTCACGTAAGCGTTAAAATTATCCAGATTAATCAAGTCATTTTTTGTAAATATCGGTTCAAATTGCTTAACTAAAAATTCCGCGTCTTCCGCGCCTACCCGAAAAACAATTTGCGAACCGACGTTGCCAAAAACCGCGTCCCGAATCTTTTCTTCTAGTTGCGCGATAAATTGATGGGCAATTACCAAATTCAAACGATATTTGCGCGCCTCGGATAAAATCGTAGCAATGGAATCCGTGGTAAAATTTTGAAACTCATCAATATAAAGATTAAAGTCCCGCCTTTTTTCTTGGGGCAAATCCACGCGAGAAAGTGCTGACATCAAAATCTTGCCCACCACCACCATACCTAAAAGCCCGGCATTAATATCCCCTATTCGCCCCTTAGAAAGATTCACCAACAGAATTTTTCCTTCGTCCATCAACCGCCGAAAATTAAAAGCCGAAATCTGCTGGCCAATAATCGGGCGCACATAATCATTGGCAATAAAATTATTAAACTTGGAAGTGATATACGGTGTCATATTCGCCAAAGAAGCTTCCCCGCCAACCTTCACGGCTTCTTTTTCCCAAAAATCTATTACTGCCGGATTAGTGGCTCTAGACAACAAACGTTTGCGATATTCCGCGTCCGTAAAAACTCGCGGCACCTCCATCAACGTCGCTTTTTCTGACGGATCGTCCATCAAAAGTAAAAGCGCGCTTCTCATATATTGTTCAAACATCGGGCCCATAGTTTCCGCTGTAAACAACTTGTTAAAAATACTCTGCATTTCGTTAACAATAAAAGTTTTTTCTTCCGGACGGCTTGGGTCATTTTCCAACATATTCATACCCAATGGCTTTTGAATATCTCCCGGATCAAAAATAATCACATCTTTTTCCCGGCTGTCCGGTATCACATTTAAAATGCTTTGGATTAAATCTCCATGCGGATCAATTACTGCCACACCTTTGCCTTTTTCAATATCTCCAACCACCATATTCACTAACAAATTAGATTTTCCCGTGCCAGTTTGGCCAACAGTATAAACATGCCGGCGCCTATCCTCATCAGTGATGAAAACCGGCCGGATTTCTGAACGAAACACGCTCTCCCCTATTAAAGTTCCGGCTTTGGGCAAAGTTAATGGCGGTTGGGCATCGCGAGTCTTCACCCATTTAATCCTGGGAATGTCGGTAAGACTAGTTGGAAAATGATAAATACTTGCAAGCTCATCCGCGCCTAAAATCATAGTCTCATGCCAATTAAATTGCCGAAAAATAAACTCAAAAATAAATTTCTGAAGATTCCGCGGCTTCATTTCCTTAAAACTGTTGTGGGTCGGCGAAGCAAACTGGCTAAAAGATCCACCTAAACCTTCTAATAAAGATTTCGCCCGATCATCATTTTGCGCAGAGGACAATAAACGAACATTCACCGCAAATAATGGCTTAGTGAGCCGCTGTTCCAAAATTTTAATCGCTTCTTGATCAATAATTATCGGCTCGGCGGGCTTATCTTTATCTTTAGATGGCTTTTGATCGCCCCTTTTTAATTTTTTAACCCGCTCGCTGATATTTTGCCGCGCAAATTTAGGCGCGGGCTTTACTAAAATTTGCAACGCCAATCCTTCACTTACGGCATTTAATTTAGAAAAATTACTTAACACAGCGGAAAAAGTATCCAAACCCGCTTCAACATAAGTGCGGATAGGAGCAATCTGCCCCTGCTCTTGTTTTAAATATGCCCCTCGAACAGCTCCTTGAGGATTAAAAATAGTGTAATCTTCCACCCGCTCCACTTGCGCGTTCGGCCATAAACCCTGAATCTGGCGGCTCGTAAATTCTACGGTGGCCTCCGGGACCGCAACATAAAAATTAATATCTTCGCCTACATTATGCACCGCCACTTCAAAAGAAAATGGAGCTTTTAAATTAGAAAGAGCTCCCAGCAACTGGCTGAAATGATTAATTTCTGGAATAATATCTTTTTTTTCTTTAGTTTCTTCATATTGAGGCAACCGCACAGACAAAAGCCGCAACTTTAAAGAACTAAGAAAAAGCTTTTTCCAAACAATTTTATGAAAAAACCAAAAAATACCAAAACCAGCACCTAAACTTACAATAACTAAAAGTACTAAGTTCATCATTAAAAATTAGAAATTAAAAAATGAAAATTATCCAAGGTGTCCTCGTTTTTTTAATTCTTCATACAATTTATCCGTAACTGCATCGTGAAAAGCGTCTAAAATTAATGGGCCGCCCTTTTTAGCTTGATTAGCAGCGGCTAATACCCCTTTATGCCAAGCCAAATCCAATAATTTTTCCACATTTAATTTGATGGCGTCCGGAGCATCCTGAAGATAACTTGGCAATACATTAGATTGAGTATGGTTAGCCGGATGAGAAGAAATAGGCGCTGGCTTAATCACTTGACCTAAAGATTCCTTAATCGCCCGCTTTTGTTCTACAACTCCTGAAATTTTTCTGTCTTTGATGTCTCCGGCTAACCGCTCAATATCTTGTTCTAAAGCTGAATGCTCAAATTTGGGTTCGGGGTTCATAATAATACTAATTATATACTAAGGCAGAAATAATTTGTAAGTTAGAAAGTTTTGGGTTAATTTATAATAATGCTATCAAGATTTGAGCGCCCAATCTTGGAAAAAGCCGAAGAGGCCGCCTCTAAAAAAGAAATTGTTGCTTCGGTTTGGGGTTATGTAGAAAAACTAAAATTCCCGCTTCAAGAGCGAGCGAAAAAACTACGCGAAAAAGGTTTCCCTGTAGATGATGACTGCCGAATAGATCCAAGAAAATTTCTAGCATTTATAGCAGAAAGTGAAATTCAAAAAGACCTGCATCGAGTCACTGGGCAAGAAAAACAATGGCTAATGGAGAATTCTTTGAAAAAACCAGCGGAACAAGCCCACCAAAATATCATCCAAAAAAATGGTGAGCTATTGGAAACTGTAAAAACTTTGGGAATGAACGGATCTTGGTTTGGCGGCCGTTTTGTCACTGTCCGCACCAGTAAATTTGATGACTATTTTAACGGCGTAGATAATCTCATTTTTGATACGGTCACTTTTCAACCCATTGCCGCGATTGATGACACCACCAATCTTCTCAACAAAAAAGACGCCATCCAAAAAGTGCAAAATGGCGCCACCGTTAAATACGCCACGGAATATACTCACGCGGGCGCGGTTAAAAGAACTTTTAAAAAACTGCCGGTTTTACTCATCACTTCCCCTATTGAAGAAGTAGCCACACTAGCCAAAGATTTAATTAACGGATCAGAAAGCGAAGAGGGAGAAATCGCCCGCCGGAATATTGTGGCAAATTTAAAACAACAAGCCGAACAAATTGCCAAAGGCATCATCCCTATCCGTGATCCCAAACTCAAAGACGCCTATAGGAAAACTAGCGAGATTCTGAATTCTATCAAGTAGTTAGATGGTACTATCCCATGGGATAGTACCAAACTTGACGTTTATAACTAGATATGCTATATTAAGTTATTATCGGAATCAAGTAATCCGATAATCTCTGCCGCGAGAGATTCGTGGTAATCCAACTCTTTAACAAGGAGAAAAACATGAAAGAGTGGCAACTGCGACTGGAACACGAAAGAGTGGTCCGGGACGCGCTTCTGGCGTGTGGTAACAAAAAAGCGTCAGAAGAACCCGACGGTTCGGACTATCTGATTCCCGTAACGGAGATCCAGATCTTCATCGGAAAGACGTTCTGGAAAGTGATGGAAAAAAACGACCACAACAAAAGCAGGTTCGAAGAATGTCAGTGTTTCAAGACGTAAAATCTAAAGCCCGCTAGTATCCGTCGACCGACGGAGAACGCGGGCTTTTTTATTTCCTCCCCCCAACTAACCCTCATCGCCAGATGGTTGAAAAAAAATCGCTAGTTATTTATCCATGCCTCACTTCTATTACGTCTCCATCTTGTACCACATATTCCTTTCCTTCTAAACGCAACCACCCCTTGGGTTTTGCCTTAGACCAGCCGCCTGCCTCCAGCAACTTATCCCATCCAATAACTTCAGCCCTAATGAATTTTTTCTCAAAATCTGTATGAATCACGCCTGCGGCTTGCGGCGCTTTTATGCCGCGCGCAATTGTCCAAGCCCGAGTTTCATCTTCGCCCGTGGTAAAAAAACTGATTAAACCCAAACTTTCATAGGCCTTTTTAATCAGTTCTCCCAAGTCTGGTTCCACAGATAAATCCGCCACAAGATAAGAGCCGCCCAAATCCGCAATTTTCTTTTTCAGCTCTTCAGAAACATCTTCTGGTTTGCCGTTCAAAAGATAAATTTGCTTTTTCGTTGTCAATAAATTTAATTCGCTTATTCGCACATTCGTACGAATAAGCGCATAACGCTCCCCTATCAGAAGATTTCCGGCCTCCAATGCGGCTTTAGCTTGCTTAAGCGCTTCCAAATCTTTTTCCGCATTTTTATTGCCGATTTTTGCTTCGCCTTCGGCTTTTTTCCAAACCTTTTCAATAGTTTCTAAATCTTTTAATGCCAGCTCGGTATTGATAATTTCCAAATCCCGCAAAGGATCCACGGAATTTTCCACATGGATAATCTCATCACTTTTAAAACACCGCAAAACCATTACAATCGCGTTAGTATCGCGGATATGCGACAAAAAATGATTGCCCAACCCCTCGCCTTTATTGGCGCCCTTAACCAAACCGGCAATATCGTAAAATTCTACTACCGCAGGAATAACCTTTTTGGAATTACTCAAATCCGCCAGCTTTTTTAATCGTTCATCCGGAACCGGAATCACGCCCACATTGGGATCAATGGTGGCAAAAGGATAATTCGCAATCAAAACATCATTTTTAGTGATTGCTTTAAAAAGAGTGGACTTTCCTACGTTTGGCAGGCCCACAATGCCGATAGAAAGTTTCATAGCAATTATGTTAAAATATTTACAGATTTTTAACAAATAGATAGGAGTGGGAGAATAAATGAAAAGAATCGTCCTCACGGGCGGGCCGTGCGCGGGGAAAACTACCGCGTTCAATTATGTGCCGGAGAAGCTGGCCAATCATGGGGTTTCAGTAATTTGCGTTCCGGAAGCGGCGACGCTTTTAATTAACAGTGGAGTTTCCCCGCTGACCCTAAAAGCTCAATCGAAGAAAAAATATCTGGCTTTTGAAGAATTACTGATAAGAACTCAAATTCTGTTAGAAGAAAAAATCTTCGCTGAATTAGCCAGAATTAAAAATGGCAAGAAAAAATTAATACTGCTGGATCGTGGCTGTATGGATGCGGCGGCTTATCTAGAACCCAAAGAATTCCGAAAAATCTTAAAAAGGAATCGTTGGGGTGTTGTCGGCCTGCGCGATAAAAGGTACGACGCGGTGTTTCATCTTCTCACTGTCGCAGACGGGCGTCCAG
>MHJF01000007.1:14875-23373 GCA_001818675.1 Candidatus Harrisonbacteria bacterium RIFCSPHIGHO2_02_FULL_40_20
GGAAAAAACACCGGAACAAGCCATAGAAGCCGACCAACGCACCCAACATGTTTGGCTAGGACATTCTCATCTTGCCGTCATAAATAACTCCACTCTCTTTCAGGGAAAAATGCGCCGATTGCTAAAAGCAATCCAAAGAATACTCGGTATACCAGCGTCATTAGAAATTGAAAGAAAATTTTTAATGCAAGAGTCGTTTAATCTATCGGATATTCCTGTTCCCCACCAAACTGTTCAGATTGAACAGGGATATCTTAAAACCTCGGGACCGCAAAGCCGAATACGCAGACGCAGCCAAGAAGGCCACTCTATTTATTTTAGAACCTTCAAACTACCGACTATATCTCCCACGGTCCGCGAAGAAAAAGAAAAAAGAATTACTAGCGCGGAGTACCGCGAACTATTAGAACGGCAAGACCCCGATACCGAACTTATTTCCAAAGAAAGAATTTGTTTTCTTTGGAAAAATCAGTATTTTGAATTAGATGTTTTTAAAGCCCCGAAACGCCTGGCCGGATTGATGCTTTTAGAAATTGAGCTCACAGAAAAAAATGACCGCGTCAAAATCCCCGACTGGCTTGGAAAAGTAAAAGAAGTTACCGCAGACCCGAATTATAAAAATAGAACTCTAGCAAAACGCCTATAAATGGGCGTTTTTTTATTTTTAATTTAGATTCAACTCTACCAGAATATCCTCTGGTATCGGGATCTCCTTACCTGGCTTGCTCTTGCCCGGATAACGCCAAGCGCTCACCAGAATTAACTTAGAACTTTTAACTTTAAACTTTGAACTTGCGCCAGCGGCGCTGTACATCACCCAAATTTCTTCCTGACGCTTGGGTTTGTCATTTCTTTTCATTACCGCCGAAGTATTAGGCGCAATCCCCTCCTCACGCCTATCCGGAGATTTCAAAATTGCCTTAATTTTTTGTTCGGAAATATGATAAAAAAGCATTTTATCTTTAATATGCCGGGTCCACTTAAAATCTTTGTCGTCTTTGGGAAATTTGAAAAACATATCTGTTATAATTATATATATGTTAAGCAAGCTTAGCGCAACTCTCCGCATAGCAATTTTTTCTTTAATAGCTTCTGCCGCTATTTTTTTAATACTTTCATCAGCTTGGCAAGAATCCGCTGTTATCAATGAAAATATCAACATTAATTCGGGACGCCAATGCCTGACAACACTTAATTGCGAAGGCATTGCTAATACGTCGCCATTAACAGGCATCCTTTCTTCTTTGCCACTTTTAATAAAAAATGCCGATACTCAAAGCCCCGAACTTAACCTAAACCTAGCTAGAATTATTCCTATCATATTAGCCTTTATTCTAATTCTTTTAACTTATGTTTTCTCAAAAGAATTAATTGGACGCTGGTGGGCATTATTGCCGGTATTTTTCTTAGCTTTTTCACCCACGCTCTTATCTAAAGGACATTATGTTATTGCGGACATTGGGACAACTCTGGGAATTTTTATAGCCTTGACGGCTTTTTTAAAATTTTTACTTAATAAAAATACGAGAAATTTAATACTGGCTGGATTGAGCCTAGGCCTTGCCCAACTTTTTAATTTTTCTGCTGTATTCTTAATCCCATATTGCATCTTATTAATGATAATTTTTTATTTCACCCGCGTAATGGAAGATTGGCCGCTCACTAATTCCACCGAGAGAAGGAAAAGATTTATCGCAAAAGCTTTTAGATATTGCCGCCATCTGATCTTCATTTTCATCATTGCAGCCATATTAATATACTTATTCACTTTATTATTTACTTGGCAATCGCCATATCCAGAAAAAACTTTTCTAGGGCTTAATCCGCACCTCCTATTAAAACCTATAGAATATTATTTCAATGGCATATCGGTTTATTTACAATCTCTTAATAGCCCAACTTATATTTTCGAAAATATTTATGATTCTGCCCCTTGGTACTATTTACCGGCAGTTTTTACTTTAAAAGAACCCCTACCTTTAGTATTGGCAGTTATAGCCGCGCTCTTAATCGGATTTTGGAAATTTATTAAAAACCTTGCCAGCACCTTATTCAAAAGATCAGGAAAAACTTTGGAATATTTCAGTACTCACTTTCCAGAATTTGCTATGATTCTCTTAATAATCGCTTATGCTGCCGTTGGGAATAAAAAAATCTTGCCGATTTTGCCTTTTATCTTAATCTTAACTTCTGAATCTATAAAAAATTGGTTTAATTTAGAAAATCTTAATAAAGCTCGCAATTTTATTATAAAACTGACTATTCTTGCTAATGAATTAGCTGGAATTTCCGTAAAAACAATTCTTTTAATACTAGCCCTTACTTTATATCTCTCTTCCGCCCTCATCGCTTATCCTCATTTCACCTCTTATTTTAATATGGCGGCTGGCGGGTCAATGAAAGGCTATAGATATTTAGTAGATGAAAATTATGATTTGGGGCAGGGATTAAATCAACTATCCCAATGGATAAAATCTAATTTACCTCCCGAAGAAAAAATTGCTGTGGATTATTACGGTAGCGGAGATCTTCAATATTATCTTGGCAACCGCGCCGAACCTTGGCTTTCCGCCGAAGGAACTCCCACCACCGATAACATTAATTGGCTGGCAATTTCCGCTACTAATTTACAAATGGCTAAAGCGAAAATTATAGGCGCTTATCTAAGAAAACCGGAGGATGAATACCAGTGGCTAGAAAATCCTCACGAACCTTACGCCCACGCCGGAACAATATTTATCTATAAACTAAACCCTAGTCGCTAGTGGCTAACTACTGTATATAGACCCTATTCTCTACGGTTAAATCAACATAATTAGATTTTTTCCAATCTCCTTTTTGCATCAGAAGCTCTAACGCATCCAAAGAATTTTTAACGTCAAAACGCAGACTAAATCTTATCTCAGGACTATCTTTAACCTGCGCGCGAAATTCCTGCAAATCATTTTTTAAAACATAACTATCTATAGGCAGTCCTGTTTCGCTGAAAAATTTAAAGATTTTATCTATATTAGCATAAAATTCCGCGCTGACGGCCAGCTCCCCCAACATCGGAATTGTCTCTAAATCCGAATCTATGCGTAAAATTAAATGTCCTTCCGGCACTGGGGCTTCTTCAAAAAGAACGCCCCCTTTATCAAACCAATAGCATGAAGAATGTGAGATGTAAGATGTGGGGTGTGGCATACCTCCGCACCAAATACCGTATGACTGACGCTCTTCTACTTTAACTAAAATCTTTTTCTCTAAAAGCCGCTTATCAATATCCACGCTAGCCACCAACGGATTTTTTAATTTAATGTTTGATGGCCAAGTAAAATAATTGTTGAATCCTAAAAAACCCTTTAAACGATTTTGAAAAACTGCAGTGGCAAAATCGTGAAAGAAACGATCTTCGGTCAATCTTTGCAAACCAGAAATCTGAACTTTAACCTGAAAAATTTGAGAAAAAATAAGAGCGTATAGCCCCCCAATCATTAATAACCCAATGGCACCAAAAAAAAGATAAAGCTTCAGCCGTGGCCAAAGGCTATTTTGTTTATTTCCGTTTTGAGATTGATAAAGATCCATAAATAAATTAAATTCCAAACCCCAAATGCCAAATTTCAAATAAATTACAATTTTCTAAATTCCAAGCAGGTTTGTAATTTGGTATTTGGAGCTTATTTGTTATTTGATGCTTAGAGCTTGAAATTTCTGATGACATTCAAAATTTTTAAATTATTGTGCGCTCAATCAATGGGTTAATTCTAGTTACGACTTCATAGTGGCTAGTGCCAATTTTTCGCGCCATTTCATATAAAGTTATTTCCTCTTTTCCTTGCTTGCCGATTAAAGTGGCGCGATCGCCAAATTTACATTTGATGCCCGTCACATCCACAACAATAAGATCCATAGAAACTCTTCCTAAAACCCTGGCACGGCGGCCATTAATGAGAACTTCGCCAATGCCGGACAATCTGCGATCAAAACCATGCCAATAACCAATGGGGATTACTGCTATCTTAGATGGCCTAATCACACGCTCCACTAAATCGTAACCAACATAATCACCCTTCTTTAGATCTTTGACTTCGCTGACAACCGAATACCAAGACAACGCCGGCTGTAGCTTAATTTTATTACCTAACTGCGCTTCCAACTCCATAGACGGCCACAATCCATAAAGCCCAATGCCAATCCGCACCGCATCTAAATGATATTTGTTATTAATTAAGGTGGCTCCGGTCGCGGCGCAATGTTTAATCAAATTTTTAAAACCGGATTTTTCTAATAACTGAATCGCCTTTTGGAATTCTAAAAATTGCTTATCGGTAAAAGTTGTATAATTTATATCTTTAGCGGAAGCAAAATGAGTATAGACGCCCTTCAGGCGCGTTCGAGGTTCGGAGTTCGAGGTTCGAAGTTTTTTCAGAAATTTACCAATTTCTGAAAAATAAAACCCCTGCCGATGCATGCCGGTATCAATTTTTAAATGAAAATCGGGTTTTTCTTTAGATTTTAAATATCTATCTAATAAATCGAAATTAGAAATGGTAATCGTAATATTTTTTCGCCTCGCTTCTGCCAATAAATTCGGCAAAGTCGGGCCCAAAACTAAAATTGGCTTTTTAATACCGCTGTCTCGCAACTTTATTCCCTCTATAACGCTATCCGCGCAAAAACCATCCACCCCAAGCTCATTTACTAATTTAGAAAATGTTAATAAACCGTGCCCATAAGCATTAGATTTAACAACAGCCCAAAGTTTTACTTTTGGACCAATAAGGGATCGGAATATCTTCAAATTATGATCAGCTAATGAAGATTTTAGATTAATCCAGGTTTTATAGTTTTGACTGGACATTTGTATAAATGTTTAGTATAATTTATCGCAAAGCTCATTAACAGTTTAACTAGACGCGCTGATTTCGTAAAGATTGGCCCAACCCGCAATACCGGAGGATTTAATGAATATCTTTTTTCACCAATATTGGGGTGTAATTCTCTTATTTATAAAAATTTTGATTCTGGTCCTTGTTATCGTTGCGATTTTATTAGGTTGGAAGACGACCAAACGAAAAGCAAATCTTAGAGAATCAATTGCAATCGGGCTGTTAGGCTTTCTCTCTTCGACTGCTTTTTTCTTTTTTGCTCCATCGGTTTATTTGGAAATCCAATCTCTTTTTGGATCAAAAGATTATTACCGCTACAATCAATACACAATCTTAATCCGGGGCGATCCTTCTTCAATCCAACTGTTAGAAATCTCTGCTGCCTTTAATGGCATGAATAGCCGAGTTATAAGTAATATCAAGACTATTTCTTTCAGAGAAGATCACCATTTCGGCTCCGAAGCAGATCTGGCTCATGTTGGCTGTGGAAAAGGAAAAATCTGCGTTAAAGAAAAAATTTTTTTGGACCGCTCTACTGTTCAACACGAAACTGCCCATCTTCATACTTTTAAAGCTGGTGGAAAATTTCTGAAACAATGGCAAAGAACTGCCGGTAATGATGTTTACGGCCAAAAGCATCGTGAACCAAAATCCGGACTTTATGTCTGGGAAGATAATACTGACAGCCCGCGTTACGGATGTGTCAGCCCCTACGGAGCAACCAATGTTTATGAAGATGTTGCCACTTTTTATGAATATCTTTGCCTGCTAATCGAATACTTACATCGTCACTCTAATTTCAAAGGAAATTTAGGAAACGATATCAGATATAAACAAAAAATTGACCTTCTCCACGAATACAATTTTTTAGATGATTCAGAATATCAGAAAATCAAATCCATTCTAAACCTTCATTAATCGAGCACATAAATTTATTATGTGCTCGATATTTTTTTAAATCCGGCATATTTTCTTAAAACCTTCGGCACAATTACTGACCCGTCTTTTTCCTGATAATTTTCTATAATCGCGATTAAAATCCGACCCAAAGCAAAACCAGTCGCGTCATTCATATGAACAAACTCTACCCCGCCATCTTTTCTTTTTACTTTGGTGCCAAGACGCCGCGACTGGTAATCTGTCATCAAGTCTGAAGTATGAGTTTCTCGATATTGATTTTGTCCAGGCATCCAAGTTTCAATATCTATTTGACGCGTATCCGGCCCGCCCATATCGCCAGTACAAATTGCTACCACCTGATAAGGCAAATTCAAAGACTGCATTAAATACTCTTGAATCGCCACTATAAAATCCTGCTCCTTACGAGAATTTTCCAGAACAGTAAATGATTCTATTTCTAATTTATCAAATTGATGGACTCGCAGAATGCCATGGGTATCTTTTCCATAAGATCCTGATTCTCGCCTAAAAGCCGAAGAAAAACCAAGATACCGAATTGGCAATTTGTCTTCTTCAAGAGTTTCGCCCATATGCATAGGACCTAACGCGTGTTCAGCGCTACCTATAAGATATAAATCATCTTTGGGTAAATGATAACGCTCTTCTTCTTGACCCGGATCTAAACGAGCCATTTTTTTAAAAACCTCGGGCTTAATCATTACCGGAGGCAAAACCGGAATAAATGGCTTAACCGAATAATTTTTATCTATATTCTTAACAATTTTTTTCAAAGTCTTTTCACTGGTTAAAACATCAAAAACATATTTAACAATCGCCATTTCTAAAAGCACGGCTCCTCCTTTTAAATAATTAAACCTGGCGCCAGAAACTTTGGCAGCAGTTTCTACATCAATAATCCCCAAAGCTTCCCCAAGCGCCATATGATCTTTAGCCTCAAAATCAAATTTTCTCGGCTCTCCCCATTTTCTAATTACTTGATTGCCAGTTTCATCTTTCCCCGCCGGTACATCAGCATCCGGCAAGTTCGGAATTTTAATCCAAGCGATCTCACGATCTTTTTCTAAAACTGCTAATTGCGCTTCTAAAGACTTTATTTCTTCTTTATTCTTTTTAGCCGCTTCAATATCTCGCGCTTCGCTTAATTTTTTCTGTAAACCTCTTTTTTCTTCAATGGCTTTTAAGCTCACGCGCCATTTTTCATCCAAAGATAAAAAATCGTCAACCTTTTTCGGGTCAACATTTTTTTTCGCAATTTCTTTTTTTACTTTCTCCGGTTCATTGCGGAGCAAATTGATGTCTAGCATAAAGTAAGATGTTAGATGTGGGGTGTAAGATGTTAATTGTTCAATAAACTACTATGATACTTATCCGGCTCGAAGGCTTTTAAAGTAACAATCCGCGGCTTATAGCCAATCTTGGCTAAATTTTTCTCTAAACTCTTTTTTAAATCAGCTTGATCATAACCGCAAGCAATTACATCCGGCCGATATTTTTTAACCACCTCCCAAGTTTCTAAAACTATATCGCCTACCAAAACCTCGTCAACCGCATCCTCGTCTTGAAGAGCCGCCATACGTTCGCCAAGATCCAATTTAGGCAAATGCCCCTTAAGGTGCTGAATAATATGATCTTGGGTCACAACAGCGACTAAATACTGGCCATAAGTTTTGGCTTCTTT
The DNA here is from genome assembly GCA_001818675.1 of Candidatus Harrisonbacteria bacterium RIFCSPHIGHO2_02_FULL_40_20. Taxonomy (GTDB): domain Bacteria; phylum Patescibacteriota; class Minisyncoccia; order UBA6257; family WO2-44-18; genus 2-02-FULL-40-20. The sequence continues at coordinate 22,349 of MHJF01000007.1, forward strand.
AAACATCTCTTTATGGCCTTCGTGAAGGCCATCAAAAGCTCCAAAAACCATTACCTTAACCATTAATTATATTATAGCAAATCAATCTGCTTTCGGCCGTAAAGTCGGAAAAGCAATGATTTCTTTGACAGAATGAGACTTAGTGGCAAAAGCCACTAAACGATCAATGCCGATTGCCATGCCCGCCGCCGGTGGCATGCCGTATTCTAACATTTCCAAAAAATCTGCGTCCAAACGGGAAGCCTCCGGATTTCCAGCCCGAAAATCTTTTTCCTGCTCCTCCATCTGCTTCCTCTGAAATACCGGATCATTCATTTCCGAAAATCCTTTTACCAACTCCACTCCATTTACAATAAGCTGAAAACTTTCGGTTAAATCCTGATTATTTTCCACTAACTTAGCCAAAGGCATAATTTTTTCCGGATAATTAATAACCCAAGTCGGCTTCACAACCTTAGGCCTAATCTGTTTTTTATAAATTTCTTCTAATTCATCCGCCTCCAAGCCTCGCCAATCACGATTGGCGTATTTTTTAAAAAGTTCTGTAAATTCAGTCACTCCCCATTTTCCAGGCACAAACTTCTTCATTAATTTTTCTACAAATTTCATCAAGCTACGATAATCTTGATAAGCCCAATAAAGCTCAATAGTAGTAAATTCCGGGTTATGATCTTTATCAATACCTTCATTTCTAAAACTTCTGCCAATTTCAAAGATTTTTTCCTCTCCGCCCGCCAATAAACGTTTCAAATAAAGTTCCGGCGCAATCCGAAGATATAAATCAATATCTAAAGCATTATGGTGTGTAACAAATGGACGAGCAATAGCGCCACCCGGAATTGGCTGCAACATCGGCGTTTCTACTTCTAGAAATCCTTCTTTATATAAGGTCTGCCGAAAATACTCAATAATTTTAGATCTTTGGGATAATTTTTCTTTAACTTCGGAATTTAATAATAAATCTAAATAACGCTTCCGGAATCTTTCTTCCACATCATGCAATCCATGCCAAACCGATGGCAAGG
>MHJF01000008.1 GCA_001818675.1 Candidatus Harrisonbacteria bacterium RIFCSPHIGHO2_02_FULL_40_20
TGTGGTGGATATTATCGCGCCCCTAATCGGTGCCAAAAAATATGAGGCTAGTAAGTACGGATTTTTGGGCGCTTCTTTAGGATTAGTTTTTGGATTTTTTATTTTTGGGCCTTTTGGAATTATTCTTGGGCCGTTGTTAGGCGCTGTGGCGGGGGAGATGCTAAGCGGCAAAGATACTACAAAGTCTTTTCATACCGCCTTAGGCGTTTTAATCGGTTTATTTGCCGGTATGTTAATTAAGTTCATTGTAGTTTTAGCTATAATTGTCTATTTTATTTTCGCTTTGATTTTTTAGTCGAGCGTTTTCTATACCCCTTGACGACATTCATGGGTGATGTATACTTATTGGCAATAGTCCGTAGACAAGCGGTTTCCTAATAGAGGATATAAGTCCGCTCGAGGAAAAATTAGCTATTAGTGATTAGCCACTAGCCACTAGAATGAATTGATCTAAGATTTTCTAGTCGCTAACTACTAGTCGCCAGTTGTTAAATTTGTCTGCGGCTCAAAAGCCGTTATTTTTTTTAAAAATATGTTAACTAAAGCGCAAAAAACCAAAGTTATTTCTGATACTGCCAGTTATATTAAAGACAGCAAAAATTTAGTTTTTGCGGATTTTAGTACTGTTGGCACCAAGGATATCAATAAATTAAAGCAAGAGTTAAAAAAATCTGGATCTAAGTTTAGAATAGCTAAAAAAACTCTTTTGAAATTAGCCTTGAAAGATTCTGGAATGGATTTTGATCCTTTGCAGTTTAAAGCGCAGGTAGGCGTGATTTATACGAAACAAGATTTAAGTTCGATTGCTACTCCGATCTATAAGTTTTCTAAAGATTTAACCAAAGAAAAGAAAAATTTTCAGATTTTAGGCAATTATGACTTAGAAAATAAGGTTTTTATGACCGCGGACGAATTTACGGTCATTGCCAAACTGCCAACGAAAGAAATATTATTGGCGCAAGTGGTTGGCGTAATGGCAGGCACAATTCGCGCGTTTATGTATATCATTGATCAATTGAGTAAGAAATCGCCGGAGCTAGTAGCCGCGCCAGCGGCAGTTGCTCCTGTGGCAGAAAAAACGGTCGAACAAAACGAAGTCAAAAATTTATAAATTTAAAAAATGAACAATATAGAAGATATAATTTCAAAAGTTGGAGAATTAAAAGTTACCGAACTGGCAGAGTTAGTTAAGGCAATGGAAACGAAGTTTGGAGTTTCTGCGGCTATGCCGATGGCAGCGGCCGGTAGCGGCGCGACTGGTGGAGGTGAAGCGGAAGAGAAAACTGCTTGGGACGTTATTTTGAAAAGTGGCGGTGAACAGAAAATCCAAGTTATCAAGGCCCTTAGAGAGGCGACCGGCCTTGGTTTGAAAGAATCTAAAGATATGGTTGATGCCGCTCCAAAACCAGTAAAAACTGGATTAAAGAAAGAAGAAGCAGAAGAATTGAAAAAGAAATTGGAAGCCGCAGGCGCGACTGTAGAGCTGAAATAGTTTTTAGATAAAAAATCGTCCCAATTGAATTCGGGCGATTTTTTATTTATATTGACTGTAAAAGGGCGCATAGTTTAGTGGTAAAACGGTTGCATTCAACACTTGCCCCGTACCAAATAACGGGCATTTAGCTCAGTGGTAGAGCGTTGCATTCACATTGCAAAGGTCACTGGTTCAATCCCAGTAATGCCCATCAGAATTTGGTACGAGGTTGCAATCCGTTTCTTGGTTTGATTGCGCCTCGTCACTAAAAGAGCGCTTTTTTCTCTAGGCTTTATGCCGTAGAGCAGCGCTCTTTTTAGTGCGGGGTCTCAACAGGGCGCATAAGATAAAAATTGAGCGCATAATTTATGCGCTCAATTATTTTGGCTGTCTAGTGATTTTCAGTTTTCTAATAAACTCAAATAAGATTTCTTTTTGTTCTTGAGACAGCGCGTCCCAAATTAAATTCTCCAATTTAATAATTGGCGGTTCGTATTCCCACCAGAAAATAAAATGTCCGAGTTCATGAATCAGGGTTTTGATTTGTTCAGAGGGAGCATCCTTAAAGTTAATATAAATGCAGCAAGTGCGTTTCTTTCTCGTAATAATCAAGCCGCTTAGTTTTTCTTTCTTTTTATCATCAGTATTTCTTAAATCGCAAACTTTATAAAGTTTGACGAGATTACCCACTAATCTTTTCTTTTTCTTTGCTGTTCTTATAATTTTTAGGAGCTGATTAAAAATCCAATTTGCCAGAAGGTTATTGCTCTGGTAGATTTTTTTATTTTTCACCCGTCGCCTCTTTCATATAAATCCCCCTTGGTTTTTTAAAATACTGCTTTTAATATAGCTGATTTTTTTGATTTGTCCACAGCCCTTGGTTTGACGCTCTTTGGCTTAGTGGCGCATAATGATAGGGCAGTGGGGAAATGTGGATAAATATGGGGATAACTAGACCTCACTGGGGATAACTCAAATGCCATTTATTGGCGAATACACACATAGCTTAGACACAAAGGGCCGGATGGCTGTACCGGTTAAATTTCGTAAACAGCTAGGTAACGGCGCGATTATCACCAGAGGATTAGATCGCTGTCTTTTTCTTTTTACAAGCAATGAGTGGGAAATTTTAGCTCAAAAATTAATTGCTTTACCTTTAGCGCAAGCCAATTCGCGAGCTTTTGTTCGTTTGATGTTGGCTGGCGCGATGGATGTGGAAATTGATCAGCAGGGAAGAGTTTTGATACCGGATTATTTGCGTCAATACGCGGATCTTAAAAAAATCGCGGTAGTAACGGGCTTATATAATCGTGTGGAAATTTGGGATGAGGCGCGTTGGAAGGGTTATAAGTCTAAAACCGAATCAGCGTCCGATGAGATAGCGGAAAAATTAGGAGAGTTAGGAATTTAAAATGAAACGCCAAATAATAAATATCAATCTTCAAATAAGCTCCAAATTTCAATGTTCAAAATACCAGGGGGTTTATTTGTGATTTGGAATTTGAGGTTTGGGGTTTATGCATAAGCCGGTTCTTTTAAACGAGGTAATTAATTTTCTTGATCCACAACCCGGAGAATTTATAATCGATGGAACTTTTGGTAGCGGCGGCCATGCGCAAGAAATTTTAAAGAAGCTTGGCCCAGATGGGAAATTGCTTGGCGTAGATTGGGATGAACAGAGTTTTAGCGTGCATGCTATTAGCGATTCGCGTTTTTCTTACGAAGTCGCTAATTATTCGGATTTGTCAGAAATTCTGAAAAACCTGCTTGCCGGCAGGCAGGTAAAAACTTTTAAAGCCGATGGATTATTGCTGGATTTGGGATTTTCTTCAGAGCAGTTGGGATCGGGCAGGGGATTCAGTTTTCAAAAAGATGAGCCTCTATTGATGGCTTATAATTCCGTCACCAAGCCGGCCAAAGATGTATTGAAGGATTTAAGCGAAGAGGAGTTGGCGGGAGTGATTAAAAATTTTGGCGAGGAAAGATTTTTTGGAAGGATAGCCCGAGCGATTAAAGATCAAGAGAAAATTAAACCGATTGAAACTACTGGTGAATTAGTTCAAGCGATTTCTCGAGCGGTGCCAATGGGTTATGAACGCGGGCGGATACATCCCGCCACCCGAACGTTTCAAGCGTTGCGCATCTACGTTAATAACGAATTAGGAAATTTAGAAAAAGTTTTGAAACATCTGGAAGAAATTTTGAATCCCGGTGGCCGAGTGGTGATTATCAGCTTTCATTCTTTAGAAGATCGGATTGTCAAAAATTATTTTCGTGATTTTAAAAAGGTCGGCAAGTTAAAAATTTTAACAAAAAAACCGATTACAGCGAGCCTAGAAGAGATTGCGATTAATCCGCGATCCCGTTCGGCCAAGTTAAGAGCGGCAGAAATTTTATGACTATTTTACAGCCTAATAAAAATAAATTTCACCTAGATTCCATTTTTGTTTTGTTAATTGGGGCGGCTATTTTGGCGGCAGTTTTAAACATTTATTTATATAGCAATATTGTCTCTTTAAGGCATGGTTTGTCAGATAATACCGATGCCTTGCAGAAATCGCAGGCCGTGAATGCCGAATTAAAAAACGGTTTATATAAAATTTTAGGATTCGATAATTTAAAAAAGGTTGCTTCAGAATTAGCTTTAGTTAAAGAAGCGCGGCCTGGTTATTTGGAGGCCGGTGTTTCTGTCGCGGCTTCTAATTTGCCACAGCCATGACTTTTCGTTTAGCGACTATTGTTTCCGGCGTGATTTTTATTTATTCAGCGCTGATTTTTAAAATTTATTATCTTCAAATTGAAAGAGGGCAAGATTATATTGCTAAAGCGGAGTCTCAAGTAGGTTCCGCGGGTTTATTGCGGGCGCGCCGCGGCAATATTTATTTTACGGATAAAAATCATAATTTAATTCCCGCGGCGATTAATAAAGATTATCCCGTGGTTTACGCCGTACCTAAAGAGATTGAGGATAGAGAGGGCGCGGCGGGCGTTCTTAGCCAGATTTTAGGATTAGAAAAAGATAAATTAATTTTAAAGCTTAGCAAGCTGAATGATCTTTACGAGCTTCTTTTGGCGAAGGCTAGCCCGGAACAGGTTTGGGCAATTCAAGAGGCGAAAATTGCCGGAGTTTATATTAATGATAAAAATTTTCGTTTTTATCCGTTTGAATCTTTAGCGGCTCATATTTTAGGTTTTCTTTCTCCCAGCGATGAAGATGATCAAATTATAGGCCGCTACGGATTAGAAGCTTATTATGAAGATTCATTGAGCGGGCGGGCAGGGCATTTAGATGGAGCAAAAGTCATTGAACCTCAACACGGAAAGGATTTGATATTGACTATTGATCGGAATATTCAAGCGCGCGGAGAAGAAATTTTGGGCGATCTTATTGACCAATATAATGCGGTTGGGGGCGCCTTGATTGTTGCTGATCCGAAAACGGGAAAGATTCTCGCTATGGCTAGCGCTCCGAATTTTGATCCGAATAATTATTCCGAATATTCCGTAGAAAATTTTTTAAATCCAACCGTAGAATCAGTTTATGAACCCGGTTCTATTTTTAAAGTTATTACAATGTCAGCTGGCATTGATGCTGGGAAAATTACTCCCGAGACTACTTATTATGATAGCGGTTCGGTTACTTTGAATGGCCGCACGATTAAGAATTGGGATAATAAAGCGCATGGTACCCAGACGATGACTCAAGTAATTGAGCAGTCTTTGAATACGGGTGCAGTTTTTGCCCAGCGCCAAACTGGCAGGGGGGATTTTTATAAATATGTTGAACAATTCGGATTTAAGGATTTGACGCTGGTGGGTTTGCCAGATGAAGTTTCTGGCAATTTGATCAATTTAGAAAAGAACATTCGGGATATTAATTTTGCCACCGCTTCTTTTGGCCAAGGCATTTCCGTTACTCCTATTGAATTGATTTCGGCCATCGGCGCCATTGCTAATGACGGAGTTTTAATGAGGCCATTTTTAATTGAAGGCACTGCGCCGCAAGTTTTGCGCAGAGTGATTTCTCAAGAAACTGCCGATCAAGTTACGGCGATGATGGTTTCCGCGGTCAAAAATGCCCAAATCGCCCAAATACCTAATTATAAGATTGCGGGTAAAACCGGAACTGCGCAGGTACCAGACTTTGTGCGCGGCGGTTATACTCATCAGGTAATTAATACTTATGTGGGTTTTGCGCCAGCCACCGATCCGAAATTTATAATTTTGGTTCGGCTGGATAAACCGGAAGGCGCGCCTTTGGCGGGATTAACCGTGGTACCGGCTTTTCGCGATTTAGCCCATTTTATATTAAATTATTACAATATACCGCCGGACGATTTGGCGATTAGCGACTAGTGTTTAGCGATTAGAATTTATGAAAGAATTTTTACGGAAAATTTTAAAATGGAAGCTTAGGGTCTTCGCAAAACTAATTCTTTGGAAATATCAGCCGGGGATTATTGGTATTACGGGGAGCGTTGGGAAAACTTCTGCCAAAGAGGCTATTCATACGGTTTTGCGCAATATTCGGAATGTTCGGGTGAGCCGGGGTAATTTCAATAATGAAATTGGTTTGCCTTTAACGATTTTAGGTCATTGGGACAAGGTTGGCAGTTGGGGTTTTTGGTGTAAAGTTTTTTTTGTTTCCGCCCTGCGTTTAATTTTTCGTATGGATTATCCGGAGCTTCTAGTTTTGGAATATGGCGCTGATCGCCCGGGTGACCTTAAATATTTGCTGGATATTGCTAAACCGCAGATTGGCGTGATTACTGCTATTGGCGATATTCCGGTTCACGTGGAATTTTATAATAGCCCGGACGCGGTAGCTAGAGAAAAAGGCTATTTAATTGAAGCTTTGATGTCGGCTGGTTTTGCGATTTTAAATTATGATGACGAAGCGGTTTTAGCTATGAAAGAACGGACTCGCGCCCATATAGTAACTTATGGCTTTGATGAAGGCGCGGAATTGCGGATTACTAATTTTCAAAATCGTATGGAAGGCGATCGCCCGGAGGGGATCAGTTTTAAGTTGGAATACGGCGGCAGTTTTGTGCCGGTACGCCTGGATGATTGTTTCGGTAAGGCGCAGGCTTATGCCGCGGCAATTGCGGCTGCCGTGGGCTTAGCTTTTGGAATTAATTTAGTCAAAATTGCGGAAGCCTTGACTTATTATCAAGCGCCATCTCGCAGAATGAAGCTCATTGCGGGCATAAAAGGCAGTTATATTATTGATGACAGCTATAATGCTTCGCCGCTTGCGATGCGCGCGGCTCTAGATACTTTAAAGTCTCTAGGCAAGGGGAGGAAGATAGCTGTTTTAGGCGATATGTTAGAAATTGGGAAATATACTTTAGGGGCGCATGAGGCGCTTGGTGAGTTAGCTGGAAAGTTTTTGGATATTTTAGTGACTGTTGGTCCTCGGGCAAAATTTATCGCGGAAGCGGCCAATAATGCCGGCTTGGCAAAGAAAAATATTTTTTCTTTTGATGAGGCAGAGGAAGCTAAGAGAAAAGTTCAAGAATTGATTAAAAAAGGAGACTTAATTTTGGTAAAAGCATCGCGGGCAATCGGATTAGATAAGATTGTGGAAGAGATAAGG
>MHJF01000009.1:0-1982 GCA_001818675.1 Candidatus Harrisonbacteria bacterium RIFCSPHIGHO2_02_FULL_40_20
AGGAACAATAATCATCATTTTTTCACCTGGCCTTTTGTAATCAAATTTGGATTTTGCTTCTTTGGCCAAATTTTCCGCATTACCGAAATAGGACATATCCGCTTTTAATTTTTCATTCTCGGTATTTAAAGCCGCTAATTCTTCTTCAGTCTCCGAAAGGCTACTGCCTACTCCGCGATATTGAAAAAACAGCCTGTACAACTGTACGGACAATAAACCAATAAAGACTAACAAAATCAAACTAAAAACCCGACGCGCCATATAATTTGATTATATCACCATTTAAATTTAAAACCCCTCTTGATTTTCATCAAAAGGGGTTGATTTTTTACTCATCAGCGCGCTTAATCACATACTGATCAAATCCATACTAGTGAACAAATGTCTTAACAATTTTAATCCTAGTATTCTTCGCAAAAGGTACTGATACATGATTATACCTTATAACATAGTTACTGCCGTCAACAAAATAAATAATCGTAGAGGCGTTCGAATAACTCCACTTGGAGGGAGCCGTATATTCTACCCTTTCAAAAACACCTTCAGCAACTACTACTTTCTCTTCTATCATAGGTTTCCCCGCATTAGCCATGACAGCCACGAAGCAAAGCCCCATCATAGTAAAACAGCTTGCGACGAGAACCTCACGAGTATTATCAGTCACAGCGCGCCTCCTTTTCTTATCAAACTGTTAAAGATCAAACTGCAAAGATATTAGCAGAATCTAAAAAATAAGTCAATCCCCTAACCCAACGTAACTCTTTCTTTTCGCACCAGCGTGATGGAGGAAGGAAATAAATTACAGCGAGCCATAGGAAAATATCCATGTTTGAGTCCCGAGTTCGATATTCATCGGATGAGGTCAAGTTGGATATTTTCCCTTAAATGGCGAGCTGATAAGTTATCCGACCGGATATCTTAGCTGGGAGAAAAGAAAGGGTTACAACCTACCTCCTCATTAATTCCTTAAATATCTGCGGCGGGATTCTTACTTGGCTTTGAGTAGCGCGTTCTTTTAATTTCTTTTTTCCTCTTTGCTGTTTTTTCCAAAGCTTCATTTTCCGAGTACGATCGCCTCCATTTTTCCCAAAATCCCCTAAAGCCTTTTGCATCGCAGGAAGCGTTTCTCGCGCTATAATCCTGCCGCCCGCCGCCGCTTGAATTGCTTGGCTAAACTGCTGGCGCGGCAACAAATCTTTCAATTTTTCCACCATAGCCCTAGCCTCGCGTTCCAAATCTTCTTTGGGAATAATCCTCGTTAAGCCCGGCACCACTTGTTCCACCAGTAAAATTTCCAGCTTAATAACATCCGTCTTTTCATAGTCAGCTAACTCATAACTAAAAGAGGCGTATCCAGCAGAAACCGACTTCAGCTTATCATCCAAATCGCCAATCAAATCCGCCAATGGCAATCGCGCTTTAATCAAAATTTTATTATTCAAAGTATGAGTTTCAATATTGCGAAAACGGAAAAATTGCTTCAACTGAAGAATCGCGCCTAAATATTCCGGATGAACTAAAATTTCTATCTTCGCCATTGGCTCCGACGCCTCAAGGTATTCTGCCGGAAAATCCCGAGGATGCTTAATTTCTTGCCAACCATCTTTAGTATGAACTTTGTAAGCCACAGAAGGAAAGCTGGTAACCGTACTAACATTAAATTCTCTTTCTAGGCGTTCGGCAGTGATTTCAAAATGTAGCCGGCCTAAAAACCCGCCCTTAAATCCTCTACCTAAAACTTCGCTAAAATCAGATTCAAATTGCAAAGCCGAATCTGTAAGCCGCAACTTTGCCAACGCCTGCTTCAGCTCGTCATATTTACTGGTATCTTCCGGATAAAATGAAACAAAAACTACCGGCTTAGGCTCCAGATAGCCAGCCAAAGGCTGAAGGTTAGATGTAAGATGTTGGATGTCGGAAAAAATAGTATCTCCGATTTTTAATTTTCCGGGATCTTTAATGCCCGTGGCTATATAACCAAT
>MHJF01000009.1:1994-17546 GCA_001818675.1 Candidatus Harrisonbacteria bacterium RIFCSPHIGHO2_02_FULL_40_20
TATCTCCGATTTTTAATTTTCCGGGATCTTTAATGCCCGTGGCTATATAACCAATCTCGCCTCTATGAATTATTCCGGACGATTTATACTGCGGGATAAAATAACCAATTTCTTTTGGTTTAAATTCTGTTTTTGTCGCTAAAAGATAAAAATTCGGCGCGCCTTGAATAGAAAATTCTCCGTCAAAAACTCTCACAAAAGCAATCACTCCTTTATGTTCGTCATAAAAAGAATCAAAAACTAAAGCGCGGCCTAGGCCGGAACTAAGAACTCCGAACTCAGAACGTACTTTGGGCGATGGAATCCGTTCCACTATTACCGATAATAATTTCTCTACCCCCTCTCCAGTTTTGCCGGAAACTCGCAAAATTTCTTCTGACGAAACCTCTAAAAGCCCAGCTAATTCTTTTACGGAATTTTCTATCTGCTCCGGCGAAGCCGCGTCAATTTTATTCACCGCGCCAATCATTACTAATTTTGATTTTCTCGCGCTTTCAAAATTAGCCAAAGTCTGCGCTTGAACTCCCTGGGTGGCATCTACTAATAAAACCACCCCCTCTACCGCCTCTAAAGCTCGAGAAACTTCGTAAGCAAAATCACTATGCCCCGGAGTGTCAATCAGATTCAGAATATACTTCTGTTTTGAATCTGATAACTGCGAACTTTGAACAGTGAACTGAGAACTGGTTTGACGTTCTAAATTAGAAGTCCTTAGTTCATAGTTCATGCGGACCGGCGCCATCTTAATCGTTATCCCCCGTTCCCGTTCCAATTCCAACTGATCCAAATACTGCGGCTTCATTTGCCGCTTTTCTATAGTGCCTGTAACTTCCAATAAACGATCCGCTAAAGTTGATTTGCCGTGATCAATGTGAGCGGTTATTAAAAAATTACGAATATTTTCCAGTCCGTTGTCCATAAAGCTAGCTTATTATATAATGATTTTTGAGTCTAAGGAAGCTTCTTTTCTCCTAAAATGGAACAAAAAAGCGAAGTAAAACTAGCCCGGACACTTGGTTTGGGCTCAATTATTTTATTAGGAGTTGGCGCGCTTCTCGGCGGAGGTATTTTTACCTTACTTGGTCCGGCTGCCGGATTATCCGGGCCGGGCTTATTTATTGCCATGCTTTTAGGAGCTGGCCTGGCTTTTTTAAATCTCCAAATGTACATCGCGTTAGGCACAACTTTTCCAGAAGCGGGAGGGGGTTATTTATGGGTTAAAAAAGGACTGGGAGATTTTCAAGGATTTTTAGCTGGCTGGACTTCTTGGTTTGCGCATGGAGCCGCAGCAGGCTTATACGCATTAAGCTTTGGTTACTATGCTTTTGAAACCTTTAGATTTTTCGGCGGCACTGTGGATGTACCAGATAACTTGCTGGCAATAGAAAAAATTATCGGCGCTATTGTAGTCGTAATTTTAGGATTTGTTAACTGGAGAGGCGCAAAATCTAGCCGCTTTGCCGGAAATATATTAGACACTATTTTAGTAGGCATCTTGGCTACCTTCATTCTGGCGGGAGCATTTAAAATTTTCAGCGAACCCGCCCAATCTTTCTCCCAATATTCGCCTCTCCTGCCTAATGGATTTTTAGGAATTATTGGCGCGGCAGCCTTATTCTATATTGCCTTTGAAGGTTCCGAAATTCAAGTGCAAACCGGTGAAGAAACTAAAGATCCAAAAAGAAGCTTAAAATATGGGCTCTTGTGGTCTTGGGCTATAGTCAGCACTATCTATATTCTAATTTCTCTCGTAATAATGGGGGCCACTCGAGATGGCGGACCAATCGGAGGAGTGCTCGCTAATTGGGGAGAGGGCGCGATAGTAAGAGCCGCTACCAGCTTTATGCCTTTTGGCACTTTCCTTATGCTATTAGGCGGCCTATTAGCGAATCTAGGCGCGCTCAACGCCACCATCTATTCTTGCAGCCGCGTAGCTTTTGCTCTTGCTCGCGATAAAAATATTTGGTCCCGTTTAGCTAATATTCATTTAAAATATCTCTCCCCCCACCTAGCCGTAATTATTTCTACGATCCTCATTGCCTTAACGGTAATTTTCTTGCCCTTATTAGATGTAGCAGCCCTCGCAAGCTTGCTGTTTATTTTATTATTTTTACAATTAAATATTGCCGGAATCAATATCCACTACAAATGGCCCGATACTCAATGGAATTATAAAGTTCCCTTCTTTCCGATCTTGCCGCTAGTCGCTATTGCCGCCTACACCCTGCTTGCCTTTACCATGTTGCAGGTGAACCTCAACGCCTGGATCATCGTTATTTTTTGGACATTGCTGGGATTTATTAATTACTTTGCTTACTCAAAAACTAAAAGCCGAGAAAGTTTTGAAACGGGCATAGTTTACGAAGAAGCTTTCCGCATCGGCCCGAAAACTGGAAAAAGAATTTTAATGCCAATTGCTCCGCATTTAAGTTTAGATGAAATAAAAAATTTGGCAGAAATAGCTTTCGTTTTAACCAGTAAATACGACGGCGAACTAGTCATTGTTACGGTCCATGAAATTCATCATGCTTTGCCGCTGGATCAATCAATGATCCACCCCGATTTAATCGCCAAAGAAAAAGAAATCTTCAACCAACTCCAACAATGGGTAGCGAAATATAACCAAAAAACTGGGCCGGAAGTTAAAGATATCAATTTTCATAGCTTAATTTTAATCGGCCGCGATGTCGTAGATGTAATTCTAGAAGTTATTAAAATGGAGGATTGCGATTTATTAATGCTAAACTGGAGCGGTTATCGAGACGGATTAAATGTCATTCTTAGCCGAAAAATAGATCGCATTCTCCGCGAATCCAAATGCGACCTTTTAGTGGTAAAAAATCCGATGCCCCCCAAATCCATTGCCATCGCCGTCAATCCAAAAAGCATCGGCCCCTATCACGAACTGATTGGGGAACTGGCGCTAGCTCTCAAAGATTATTATAAACCCCATCTGGAACTCTTTAGTGTTATTGAAGAAAAAATCCCTTCCTATCTCAAGCCTGACCCTACCTTTATCCTCAAATCTTTGGAAGTGAAACGAAAAGATTTCGACGAAATAAACTTCTCGCCATCTCAATCTATTGCCAGCGGTATTTTAACCGAAATTGAACAAAAACATATTGATTTGATTATAGTAGGCTCAGCCAGGCCGAAACTTTTAGGAGAAATCCGCATTGGCAGCCTTGCCGAAACCCTGCTCACCCATTCTAAAATAACCGTGATGATTCTTCGCGGACACCAAAGCGTTGCCGAAGTATTTTGGAAAAAATTGTTGAAAAAATTATCCCCAACCCCAAGAGTGTAGAATTCGCTAGTTTTGATATAATAAGATTAAATCTCGCTCATAGATTCCGGATCAAATTGTTATTTAAGGGATAGCGAATTATCTTCAGCCCTTGGGCTAAAGATTGAGCTGACCCACCTAATTCAATGCCGGGGATCCACTGGGGCGAGATTTTTTATATAAAAAGACGGCGATATCGCCGTCTTTACTTCAAATCTTTTTCTTCTTTTTCCTTTAAAGCGCCTAATTTCTCCATCACCCATAAAACGAAAAAAGCAATCGGTAAGATGATAAGCAACGGAAGAAGAATAGGCGACAATACTACCGCCACAGCAAAATTTTTAATATCTGGATCTTTCATCCTCCAGCTAAACGCCAAAATTATTAACCCGTCTAAAAAATAAACCAATAAAATTAAGAAATATATTGTCTTATAATCTATCATCTTGGCCTCCTTGCCGTGTTTCAGAAAATTCCGTTGTTAAAGTACGGGGTAAAAATACACCAAGCAACGCCTTCTGTCAACCTCGCACCATCCTAAAGCCCTTAAAACATAATATCTTCTTCTGCCCTCTTATATTCATGGATTTCTTTATCAAAAAACCAAAGTTTTATTTCTGTTTCCGCTTCGGCAATATTGCCAGAGGCGTGCACTAAATTTCTAATCCCGCGCTTTTGCGCATTTGCTAAAACCGCAGAATCCACGGAATAATCGCCGCGCACTGTGCCCATTTCCGCTTGAGAAGGCATAGTATTGCCAACCAGCTTACGCACCATCTCTACCGCATGCAATCCCTGAATTACCATTTTCACCAATGGCCCTGAAGTCATAAAATCGGTTATCCAACCATGAACCATTTTCCCAATTTTCACCGGATCATTAGTGCCAATCTCTTTAACCGCGTCTAAATCATATTTCTGATAAGTAGCAAGAGTTTTATCTCCCATTGCCTTCAAATTAGCTTCGGAATCCGCATAATGTTTCGCTAACTGTTCTTTAGTCGCCTGAAACATCTGAAGCGCTATAACCTTAAGCCCACGCTGCTCAATACGCCGCATAATCTCGCCAATTAATCCTCGCTTAACACCGTCCGGCTTTATTAAAACTAAAGTTTGTTCTTCTTTAAGTTTCATCCCGTTAAAAACAACTTAAACATATTTTTGATAGATTAATCATTGTCATTAAATAAAACTTCTATTTTACATATTCGGCCGAGCTACGGTCGCCTTTGGCGACCTGTCTCTAACGGGATTCATTTTGTTATCTTAAGATGTAGCTCTTTAAGCTGTTTTTCGTCAACATCGGATGGCGCGTCCATCATTAAATCCCTACCGTCTCCAGTTTTAGAAAATGCTATCACCTCACGGATGTTCGGTTCATTCATTAAAATCGCCATCAAACGATCCAAGCCCATTGCAATTCCTCCATGAGGAGGCGCTCCGGCAGATAAAGCTTCCAACATATAGCCGAAATTACTTTGTATTTTTTGTTCACTAAGTCCCATCACCTCAAAAACCGCCCTTAAAGCTTCCGGACGATGATTGCGAATACTCCCGCCGCCAACCTCAAAACCATTCAGCGCCAAATCATATTGAGTGGTTAAAATTTCTGGTATATTCTTCTTTTGCGTCAGCCAATCTTGGTGATCTTTTTGAGGAGCAGAAAAAGGATTGTGCGTGAATGTCCAACCGCCCTCATTAGTCTTCTCAAAAAACGGAAAATCAATTACCCAAGCAAACGCCAATTCATTGGGATCATTTTTATCAACTCTTAAGTCCGGCTTGTCAGATTTATATTCTTTTATAGCTTGGGCATAACTCATCCGAGGAAATGGCTTTTTTAAAATTTTCTTTTCCGGGAATAATGTTTCCACAATTTTAATATAAAGCTCTTCGATCAAATCCATTACATCTTCCCTCTCCACAAAACTCATTTCTAAATCTAATTGAGTAAATTCGGGCTGGCGATCGCCGCGCGTATCTTCATCCCTAAAACAACGGGCAATCTGAAAATATCTCTCTAGGCCAGCAACCATTAAAAGCTGTTTATACTGCTGAGGCGATTGGGGCAAAGCGTAAAATTTACCCGGATATAACCTCGCCGGAACTAAATAATCTCGCGCGCCCTCCGGAGTAGACTTTGAAAGAATCGGCGTTTCCACTTCCACAAAATCTTTATCCGAAAGGAAATCTCGGATCAATTGATTAACCCGATGGCGCATCCGCAGATTTTTCTGCAATCGTGGCCTCCGCAAATCTAAATAACGGAATTTCATGCGGCTTTCTTCTCCTATTTCATAGCCATCGGTATCTATGGCAATCGCTGGCGTTGCCGCTTCAGATAAAATCTCTAATTTAGAAACCGGCATTTCATATTTTCCAGTTGGAAGATTTGGATTGACCATATTCGCCGGACGAAGATTAATCGATCCCCGCGCCCGGATCACCCATTCCGACCGCAATAAAGACGCTTTTTCATAAACCTCTTTTTCTTTCGGAATAAAAACTAGCTGCATCACACCGCTTCGATCACGAAGATCAATAAAAATGATTTTACCGTGGTCGCGCCGCGCGCTAACCCAACCGGATAATTCAATCATCTTCCCTTCCTGGCTAATTGCTTCTTTAACTAAAATCCTCATGGCAATAATAAAATATTATCATTAAGATAACGAATTATCAAAAATGCGCCTCGGAAAGAGGCGCAAGCAAAATAAAAAAATGGCGTTCCCGAAAATTAATCAGCTAAAATCAATTCCGGGTGCCTTTGGGACAAGCCCTCCGGCATTCTCTATAGACCCTAAAGAGGTCGGGGTAGAGACGCCCCACCTCAAAGACCAGCCTCGACTGGTAAACCTTTAAAGTTTAATGCTCTGGTTCACGCCAAAAACCTGCAGCGCCTAGACACTGATCGACCCAAGCGAGGGGGCCATCATAGCTGGTCCAGAACTTATTTTTAATAATAACACAAGAAATAAAAATGCTCCGATGGGTATCGGAGCGAAATAAATATACGGCTTAAGGATGATCGGCCAAGATCAGATCCTTAAGTTTCGTAAGGGAGCAGACCCAGGAATAAATTCCCAAATCGTTCCTTAACGACATCCTCCTCATGAGGTAAAAACCTAGGAGAGGAGATACCCCGGTAAAGCAGAAACACCCCTGCGTGCTGCTTTAACGCTGGCTTACTATGGCGTCCGTACACGCCTGTAACGATGCAACGGTGACTTAGTTTAGGCCCCCACAGGGTGGAATCCCAAAAATGGCCGCACCGAAGGTAATTTCATAATAACACCAGCCGCCCACATACGCTTGTGGATAACTCAATAAGTATAAGTCTTTAAGATTCCGTCTTTGAAAACTAATCCTAATAATCCGTTAACGTCAGTTCTAAAAACTTGAGCACCCACATCAGCCAGCCTTCCTAAAGCAGCCGAGGTCGGATGACCATAGGTATTCTTCCCCACCTCAATAATCGCAATCTTCGGTTGTAACTCCCCAAGAAATTCTTTAGAGCTAGAAAATCTAGAGCCATGATGGCCAACTTTCAAAACTTGCGCCGACAAATCATATTTACCAGCCAATTCTTTTTCCACATTAGCGCCAATATCACCGGTATAAAGAACTTTCAAGTCGCCATCCTTTAAAAGGATTACTAAAGATGTATCATTTAATTCACTGCTAGATAAATTTTTTAAAGATGGAGATAAAACTTCTAACGATAAATCTTTATATCGAATAACTCTTCCTTCTATTAGGGCAATATAAGGAATTTTTTTATCTTTAATTATCTCTACAAGGCTTAGATAAGCATCGCTTTCGCCTTTTCTGCCGCTGGCAATAAATGAGCCCACATTATAATTCTTCAAAACATCAATAAAACCGCCATAATGATCTAATTGCGGATGAGTTAAAACTAATAAATCTATATATCGATCGCTAGACGGCAAAAGTTTAGCAAGATTTTCCAAAGCCTTGCCATTAACCGGACCGCCGTCAATCATAATTTTTATCCCATCCGCAAGAATCAATTGACTATCCCCTTGCCCAACATCCAAAAAATATAATCCTAGATCGCCACTATTATTTTTAAACAATATTTGCCCCCAGATAAAAATATCCGCGGCAACTAAAATTCCTAAAAGGATGTTAAATTTTTTGAACATTTAAAAAATCTTACTTTGGATAAAAGAAAAAATATTAATAACCCCAAAAATATAAAATAATAACGGCTGAATCGCCAAACTCAATATGAAAGCCAAGCTAGAAAAAAATATTCCGGCAATGGCGATAAAAAATCCTATTGCCATCGTAACCGGAATAAATTCTAAAATCAAAACATTGGTTAAAAGCGAAAACGGAGAAAATTGCCCGAAACTAAAAATTAATATCGGCAAAACCACTATCTGCGCCGAGGAAGTAGTTAAAAGATTATCCTTCCAAGATAAAAACCCTGGCTCATCATTAAAACCAAGCTTATTTTTTAAAACTGGCCGTAAATAGACTATTCCTAACGTTGCTAAAAAAGAAAGCTGAAAACCGACATCAAACACTAAAACTTTTGGATTCGCCAAAACCATTAATAAGGCAACAAAAACAATAGCGTTACGAAAATAATATTGCCGGCTGGAATGCTCCGCTATCGTTAACACCATTGCCATCAATGCCGCCCTGACTACCGATGCTTCTGCGCCAGTCATCACCACAAAACTAATAATCACAATAATAGCGAATAACGAAGAAGTCCACCTAGAAAACCAACGATTTAAAGCCAACAAAACCACGGTGGCTATAACCGCAATATTATAGCCGGATAATGCCACTAAGTGAGTGGTGCCAGTCAGCCTTAATTTCTCCTCAAATTCTTCAGAAAATTCTCCAGTTTCACCCAGCGTTAAGCCAGACAAAAATGTCGCTTTCTCCAACGGCAATACTTTTTTAAAAGAATCTTGAATCGCTAGATTAATTTTCAATAACCCGGCTTTAATGGCTGAACCATTATTTTGAGAAATCAATTCCATTTTCGGAAAACCCATTAAGCCGAAAATATCTTCTTTAGAGAAATAACCTTGCCATTCTTCTGGAATTTCTTTAATAATGCCGTCAACGCTTACCTTATCGCCATATTCAAATTCCGGATATCGCTGAGCTGTAATCTGAATTTCACCAATCCGAATTTTCTGGTTTTCTAAGCCAAATTTCACGTCTCGAATAACTCCAGTGAAATTTATTTTCTCGCCAAATTTCAATACCTCGTCTTTTTGATAAAAATCATGGGCAAAATAATAAGCGCCCCCTATGAACATCACCAAACTCAATGCCGCTATCCCACGGGATAGCATCCCATGATTAAAATTCTGAACAAAAAAAATAAATACGCCAATCAGCAACACAACCAAACCAAAAATTAAATACTGACGCTCAAAACCGCTCGCAATGCTTGCAACCAAAACCCCAATTAAAAAGAAACACGCGCACCAAAAGAAAACATCATGGACTTTCATTCACAATATTTTACTTTATTTGACGGATTTAATCACTCCGCCTCCTAACATCACGCCTTTTCTGTCGTAAAACACCGCGGACTGACCGGGAGCGACAAATTTCATGGGTTTGCCAAAAATCAATTTATATTTTCTTCTATTCCCTAATTCGCGCGAATAAGGATATAAACAAAGTTGTGCTCCTTCTAGTGGCTGGCGATAACGAACGCGGGCGAAAACATTAATGTAAGATTGCTTCTCCGCTGACTGGCGGATCGCAATGACTGGGGGAAAAAAGTTAGTATTTACTAATTCAACTTCTTTTTTATATAACGCCGGATGATCATCGCCTTCTGCAACCACAATAATATTTTTCTTTATATCTTTTGAAACCACATATAGCGGCTTTTTGAAGCCGCCGATCTTTAAACCCTGCCGCTGGCCAATAGTATAAAAATAAGCGCCGTTATGGGTGCCGATTTTTATAGGCTTTTCGGTAAGATTGCCACGTCTCCGCCAGCTGGCGGATCCTCGTAATGACGGAGCGAGCAAAATATCCCCCTTCTTCGGCTTGATATATTGCGCCAAAAAATCTGGCAAAGACACCTGACCCAAAAAACAAATCCCCTGTGAATCTTTTTTCTTTGCGTTCAGCAATCCAAACCTCGCCGCCAACTTCCTCACCTGCGGCTTTTGATAATCGCCAATCGGAAAAAGGCAATGCTGAAGCTGATCTTGAGTTAAAGTCCAAAGAAAATAAGATTGGTCTTTATTCTTATCAAACGCAGAACTTAGAACGTAGAACTTTGAACATTTTAATTGATTGTTCTTAGTTCGAAGTTCTTTGTTCAAAGTTTGCAACCGCACATAATGCCCCGTTGCCACATAGTCCGCTCCCATCGCTAACGCTTTTTTCAAAAATAAACCAAACTTAATTTCCTTGTTGCACATCACATCCGGATTCGGAGTAATGCCTTGCTTATATCCTTGCACCATATAATCCACCACCGCGGCCTTATATTCTTTTTCAAAATCAAAAACATAAAATGGAATGCGCAAAATTTCCGCCGCTCTTCGCGCGTCTTCCGCTTCTGCCGCAGCAGTGCAGGGCACTCCGATCCCGCAGGCATCGGAGCTTCTCTGACTCCAACATCGCATATGCACCCCGACAACATTGTAGCCTTGTTCCTTTAACAACGCCGCAGCCACCGAAGAATCCACGCCGCCAGACATGGCTACGAAGACTTTCAATTTCCCTTTCATAATCAGTATATTTTGCAATAAAAATACGATTTTTTCAATAAACTATTATTTAATCCTTCCCCATAATGAGTTTTTGGTCGAAGCCAATTCCTAAAAAGAACATCCGGAGGCGCGTTTTGATTGGTTTATTCGTTATAATAGTTTTTTTAACGAATAAAAAACGCGCCGAGGACTGAGAGGGCTTTTGCCGCTGGAGCAAAAGAACCTCGTTTCTTTGAAGGAGTTGGCTGAGGGTGACAAAAACTAATTTCCCCACTCTTTGATGGCTTTTTCCCAACGCTCTAAATTACCACAATCATACCATTTGCCCTGCGTTTTATAAGCCACCAACTTTCCATCTTTTGCAAGATGCGGAAATAAATCTTTTTCAATCATCAAAAACTTCTCGCCGTTTTTAACTCTAGAACTTAAATAACTGATAGCCGCTGGATCAACTATATACAACCCGCTAGAAATTAAATTCGTTGGGGGGTTAGCCGGCTTTTCTAAAAACTCTATAATCTGGTGATTATTTAAAATCGCCACACCGTATTCAGAAGGATTCGGAACCTGCACCAACGCAATAGTTACCAAACCCTTATTTTGCTGATGATGTTTTTTCATTTCGCTTAAATCTACCTGCTTCAGCTCATCGCCATTAGTGAGAAAAAATGGCTCATTGCCAGTCCAATCTGCTAATTGATGCGCCCAATAACCCAAAGTACCCATTGGCTCTGTTTCTTCTTCAAAACTCACGGAAACATTTTTAAAATTCTTTTGCCAGCGACTCTGCCACCAGCCAAACTCTTCCCTGTCCTGCGGACGAATAACTACTTTTATTTCTTGAACTCCGTGGTCAGCAAAAAGCTCAATCAAATAATTGATGATTGGTTTTCTATTCACCGTTAAAAGCGGCTTCGGAGTTTCCAAAGTAACCGGATAAAGCCGCGTCCCCTTTCCGCCTGCCAAAATAATTGCTTTTCGCATATTAAAATATAACGCTTAACATCTTACAAAAGTTTTGATAAAATAAACGACATGATTACTTATAATGAATTAAAAAAAGGCACCATCTTTACTTTAGACGGCGAACCGTACGAAGTTTTAGAATATGAATTTTTAAGAATGCAACAAAGAAAACCAGTTGCCAAAACTAAGATTCTTAACCTTTTAAACGGAAAAATCGTGGAAAGAAATTTTCATCAAAATGAAAATTTTGAGGAAGCGGAAATAGACCGCGTTCCGGTAAAATATCTTTATAATCATAAAGATCAATTTTGGTTTTCCGCCAAAGATAATCCAGCTAATCGCTTTATGCTTGGAGAATCAACTTTAGGATCAAAATCCCAATTTATGAAACCCAATACGGAAGTTACCGCTTTAAAATGGGGCGAAAAAATTATCAGTATCCAAATTCCCATCAAAATTGACCTTAAAATAAAAGAAGCGCCGCCGGGAATTAAAGGCGACACCGCTCAAGGAGGATCTAAAGTAGTAATTTTAGAAACTGGCGCAAAAGTTGATGTCCCGCTATTTGTAAACACCGGAGACATTATTAGAATTAATAGCGAAACCGGCAAATACGTAGAGCGAATGGAAAAATCTAAAGAATAAAGCTCTCTACTTTTTATCTTCAGAAGATCCCTTTTTAAAAATCTCTTTTAAGGCATCACGAATTGCCGAAACATTAGGCGTAGTTTTCGGTTTCATCGGCGGCGGGCCTTCACGCGGCTTTAATTCATTCAAAGAAAGAGTTCTTGCGGGAGGATTAGGCTTCGTTTCTGTAAAACGCGGCGGACGAGCAACCGGCGCTTGCCCCGCCGGCCTAGGCGTAACTTCGCGCGGAGGCAAAGGAATAGGCTTAGCTTCTTTTGAAGATTCAAACTCAATGCCCAAGCCCGAAAGAGACATTGCGCTAGCGCCCGCCTTATCGGATTGTTGCGGCTTTTTCATGCCGCGCGCTGGCTGCATTTCTCCAGATTTAATTTTTGCTAAACAATCAGAACAATAAACCGGTCGGTCGGGAGCAGGCTGAAAAGGAACTTTGGTTTCTTTGCCGCAAGAAGAACAAGTCGCTGAAAATAATTGGCTCTTATCTCCCTTCCCTTCGTCATAACTATTTCGGCCCGGCCCAGCAAAAGTTCCGCTCCAATCTCTGATATCCTCCTCAACTTCTTCTCTTGAACTTGTATACTGTTTTCGAGACGTATCAATAATGTCTTGCATAACAGCCACTCCTTCTGGATTTTTAACTGGCGGAAGAGTCTTCGCGGAAAATGGCCGGCTCGTCAGCCCGTCAATCATCAATTTTAGATAAACATGATAATTCGGAAGATTGACAATATCGTGGATCAAAAACTCAGGCTCAAATTCTTTCTCTAAGAATTCGGCATCCGCCGCCCCGACTCTAAAAACAATCATCGTTCCAGTGTTGCCAAAAATCGCGTCCCGGACTTTCGTGTTAAATTCTTGCACTAACTGCCCAATGTATTGATGGACAATAATTAAATTGAGCCGGTATTTTCTTGCTTCGGACAAAACACTGGCGAACGAATCCGTGGCAAAATTTTGAAACTCATCAACATATAAATAAAAATCTTTTCGTTCGTCTTCAGGAATGCGAACCCGTTCCATTGCGGCGAGCTGAATTTTCGTAATCAACATTGCGCCTAAAAGCGCCGCGTTATCTTCGCCAATGCGGCCCTTAGAAACGTTAATTAATAAAATCTTCTGATTATTCATAATATCAAAAATATTAATCGCGCTCTTCGGTTGACCAACGACATTGCGAATAAGCGGTGTGGATAAAAATTGCCCTACCTTATTTTGAATAGGAGCAATCGCTTCGTTACGGAACTTCTCCTGCCATTTTTCATATTCATTAACCCAAAAGGCCTTTACCACTGGATCTTTCAAATTAGCAATAATCTTTTGCCGATAATCTTTATCAACTAAAATTCTCGGGATCCCCAAAAGAGTTGTTTCCGGCGTATCCAACAAAGCTAAAACCGCATTATTTAAAATATATTCCATTCTCGCTGACCAAACATTAGACCAAATCTTGGTAAAAATAGCCATCAAACCCGAAGCTACAAGATGTTTATACTTCGGATCAGGCATTTCTAAAACATTAAATCCTATCGGGTAATCAACATCAGAGGGATTAAAATAAACCACATCTTTAGCGCGTTCTTTGGGAATATTTTCTAAAACACCCTCCACTAGCTCGCCATGAGGATCTACAACGCAAACACCATCGCCATTAGCGATGTCTTGAGAAATAAAATTATGAATCAAAGCAGACTTACCGGTACCCGTCTTACCAACAATATACATATGCTGGCGACGGTCCTTTCTCTTAATGCCAAATACTTTTTCAGCATTACGGTAATCTACTTTGCCAAAATAAACAACATTCTTGTCAGCCATTTAATTATTATATATCTGAATTTTATTTTCAGGCATTATTGTATTGGGAGTCCTTGCGGAGGCTCACCTTTTTTAACTGGCAATTTTCTTAAAAGCGGAGCCTCTACGGCAATAGACGGGAAATGATAAATAGTCGCCAACTCTTCAATATTCAAAATAGATTTTTTCCCGCGAGGCCATTTCAACTTCACGTAATTGTCCCAAAGCCTTCTCTTGCGATACCATTTGATTCTCCGCTTTATAGATTTAATATTGTTAACAATTAAACTAGCGATTCCTTTGTATCCAGCCGGAGTCAAAGTATAAGTCTTAATTCTAGGCTTGAGCCCATTTAAGTGAAGAGTGGCATACTGTTGAAAGGTCGCCATCATTGCCGAAACGTTCAGCGGAGAAAAACTGTCTACGCGATCAATATAAACGAACCGTATATTCGTCTCAAAAGCCAGCTTGCTGATTTTATTTTCAATCGCCTCCATCACATCCTTTTCTCCCGAAGTCATCATCAATAAACGATTCTCTTCTCTCTTTTTTTCTTCTTCTCGCCATTGAGGAAATTTAAATAAAGCGTTCATCAGATTATTAATAAATTCCCACACCTTATATAAAGATCCTTTGGGTTTAGATTTTTTACGGCCAGCCAATTCTGCGACTAATTCCTCGCCTTCCTCTTTCCAAGTAGCGTCGACGGGCCGAATAAATATTTGCATCCAAAGCGCCTCATCTTCTTTCAAACGCGACATTACTTCTACGACCGCCGCAATCGGATCTAAACGTTTTTCTTTTTGAGACTCCTCAAAATATTCATAAGTGCGGATCGGGTAAGGATTTTCGCGAGTTAATTGATAATCGCTGCCCGCTATATCGTAAATATCGCTAGGCAAAGTCTTCGGCCATAAAAGACGATAGTCTTCCGCTTCTCGAATTTCAGCATCCGAATATTGGGAATAAATTGCCGACTCAACTAAGTTTTTATATTTAACCGGGGTCCGGACATAAAAATTCACCGCGCCCGCATTACCGGCAATCTCGCAAGAAATATAATCTTCCTTCAAGTGGCCCTCCCAATACTTTTCCATAAATTTCAAGCCGAAAGAATAAATCTGATAAAAAGCGGAGAAAACCTGCTCCATCGCCTTAGGCGTTTTCTCAATGCTTTGCGGAATTTTAATTTCTAATAAAACCCATTTCTGCTTCCGCAAATCAAAAATATAAATGTAATAGATCCAAAATTGCCAAGCCAAAAAACCTAAACCCAGCGGAAAAACAAACCACCAAGTCGCAAAAAAGACTTCAACAATTTTCTGCAATATTCCTTGTAAGATATCTAAAACCACAATGTACTAATTATAACAGAAAAATTCTGCGGTTTAAGCCAACACCGAATAACGTCCGTCGGATAAACGCTTAAAATAACTCTTATTTTGCAGGTTAATCAAAATAGTATTTTCTTTGAAAAACCGTTCCTGTGAAACTAATTTCACTACTTGATGAGAATACAAGGGGCCATTTTCTTTAATTAAACGAGCAATCACCTCACGGGCAATGCCAGGGATATATCCCTGTTCCCGCAAAGCATAAGTGCCCTTGCCAACCAATACAAACTTATCATCCTTAATTAATTCATTATGGACAGTTTGCGGATGAAACTTTTCTTTTTGGTGCTTATTTACTAAACCTGCCAACTCAAAAAAATGCATGGGCTTGCCTCCTTTCCTTAAAATCAGATATGCCCAATCGCGAGCGCTCTTGGGAACAATCAAATGAGAATCTACCAAACCGAATTCTCCGTAAACATTGACGGAAAACTTTTTAGAAATTGCCGCGAAATTAACCGCGTATAATTGTTTGAAATAAGAATCCACGGCTTCTCCCTTTTTTAATCCCTTAGCTAGAGAATTAACAAAAGCAATGGATTTCTTGCGGTCATCTTCAGAAAGATACCAGTGATTATGGAACTCTTTAGTTTCCGGATGATAATTGACTGCGTTAGAAACCTCTAATAAAAATTTTAAATGGTTGATAAATAACTCCGAATTTAAGCGGTCGTTAATAACATAGCGGACATCTTTTACTAAGTCCGATTCCTTGCATACGCCCCCCATCTTGCGAATC
>MHJF01000009.1:17646-17738 GCA_001818675.1 Candidatus Harrisonbacteria bacterium RIFCSPHIGHO2_02_FULL_40_20
ATCATTGAGGCCCGCTAAGAGCTGATTGGTTAACTTTTTTATCGATAAGTTCATCTTGGTTTATATGTTACCACTTCTCTTCCAGAGAGTCA
>MHJF01000010.1 GCA_001818675.1 Candidatus Harrisonbacteria bacterium RIFCSPHIGHO2_02_FULL_40_20
AGAAAAAATGTTTCGCCAAAAGTAATATCGGAAGTTCTTTTGGGAATTAGCAAATTAATGGCTCCTTTCGCGCCATTTTTCTCCGAGGCATTGTATCAAGCGTTATTAGATGTGAGGGGTGGAGGGTTAGATGTAAAATCTGTCCATTTAACTGATTGGCCAATTTCTCATCCCATATCTAACATCTCACACCCCACATTATTAAAATCGATGTCGGAAATCCGCCGTTTAGCTAGTTTGGCGCTGGCGGAAAGGGAGAAAGCGGGGATAAAGGTTAGGCAACCACTTGCTTCGCTGAAAATCCCGCCAAGGGCGAGGCTCGCCAGAGGCGGCAAAAATCAATCCGCTGGTTGGCGGACAAAAATCAATGATGAATTATTAAGTCTTTTAAAAGATGAAATTAACGTTAAAGAAGTTATTTTTGATAATAAGATTAAGGGAGAAATTGAATTAGACACCAAGATTACGCCGGAATTGAAAGAAGAGGGATTGATTCGAGAATTAGCAAGAATGGTTCAGGGGCTACGGAAAGACGCAGGATTCCAAGCTAAAGATACAGTAGCGCTTTATGTGGAAGCGCCAAAGGGAATTCGGGAAGCGCTGGAAAAAAACATTACTCAATTTAAAAAAGACGTCAAAGCTAAAGCTGTTGAATTTAAAAAAACGGATAAATTTAAGGCAGAATTAAAATCCAAAATTGAGGATGCGGAAGTTTGGATTGGAATTGATAAATAAAAAAATCTTCGCTATAAGGCGAAGATTTTTTGTTTCACTTCTTCAATTTTCTTTTTGGCGATTGCGAGAGCTTTTTTGTTGCCAGCGGTAACGATTTTTGCAATTTTAGTTTTTTCTTTCAGTAGCTTCGTTTTACGCTCATTGAATGGCCGGAAGTATTCAATAATAGTGTTAGTAAGATCGTTTTTAAAATCTGAATATTGTTTTCCGGAAAACTTTTTTTCTATTTCATTAAGATTTTTTCCGGAGAGTTCAGAATAAATAAGCATCAAATTAGAAACTGCTGGCTTATTGGCTTCATCGTATTTTATTTCACTGCCGGAGTCGGTAACCGCTCGTTTGATTTTTTCTCGGATAGTTTCTGGGGAGTCATCAATAAATAAACAGCCATTGGGCAAAGATTTAGACATTTTTTTGGTTGGGTCGTCTAAACTCATCAATCTTGGAATTTTAGACATCAGCGCTTTGGGCTCTACAAAAGTTACCCCATATTTTTTATTGAATCTGCGGGCAATTTCTCGGGTCAGTTCCAGATGTTGAAGCTGGTCTTCTCCCACTGGCACGACCTGGGTATTAAAAATTAAAATATCCGCGGCCATTAAAGTTGGGTAGGTTAAAAGTCCGGTATTAATATTTTCTTTTTGTTGCGCTCTTTTATCTTTAAATTGCGTCATTCTTTCCATTTCACTTAGTGGAGTTTTCGTGCTTAAAATCCAACCTAATTCTGAAGAATGGGGAATAGCGGATTGGACGAAAATCAAAGATTTTTTTGGATTTAAACCGGCGGCAAGATAGCTGATGATTAAATCTTCTACGTTTTTGCCAATATGTGCGATGTCTTGGGTGAGAGAGTGATAATCCGCCACAAAAAACAGGCATTGGTATTTGCCAGAGTTTTGAAGCTCCACAAAGTTTTTAAGGGCACCTAAATAATTACCAAGATGCAAGCGGCCAGTGGGTTGGATGCCGGAAATGAGAATTGGTTTTGCCATGTGAAGGATTAGATTTCTATAACTACCGGAAGGATCATTGGCCTTCGGTTGGTTTTATTATACAGGAATTGGCCAACTTGATCTCGCATTAAAGATTTCAAATAATCTCCATCTAGGGGTTGCTGTTTGGGAATTCGTAGAATCAAGTTTTTGATCCGCTGGCGGATTTCATTAATCATTTCCTGGTTTTCCCGCAAATAAATGAAGCCTCGGGAAATAATATCAGGATTTTTTATAATCCGCGCTGTGGCTTTGTCTAAAGTAACAATTATCACCACCATGCCTTCTTGGGAAAGATTGCGCCGGTCGCGGAGCACGACTTCTTCTACGTCGCCTACGCCTAGTCCGTCCACCATCACATAAGAGGCGGGAACTTTTTCTTCAGAAATTTTGAATTTATTTTCACTGACATATCCCACATCGCCATTATCCATGACAATGGCTGATTCTTTGGGCATTCCGGCTTCCACGACAATTTTCTTTAAAGCCGCTCGGAAGAAATAATATCCGTGAAGTGGCACGACAAATTTTGGCTTGATGAGCTTGATGACCAATTTAAGATCTTCATGATGGGCGTGGCCAGAAGCATGGATGTCTAATAATTTTGAGTTATAAACTTCGTCCACTTGCCTAGCGACGTTGTCTTGCAAGGATTGAACGCTTCTTTCATTGCCGGGGACTACTGATGAAGAGAAAATTACCGTATCCGATGTTTTCAGTTGAACAAAACGGTGTTCTCCATTGACAATGCGCATTAATCCGGCGTTCGGTTCGCCTTGGGATCCGGTAGTAAGAATAGTCACTTTGTTATCGGGATAATTTTTGATTTCTTCCAGAGGAATCATCAGGCCTTTTTTCGGCTTAAAATAGCCAAGGTTTTGGGCAATTTGGAAGTTGTCTTTCATTGACCGGCCGTTTAAAGCGACTTTCCGATCTAATTTTTCCGCCAATTTTACTACTTCAAACAATCGAGTGAGCAAAGAAGAGAAGGTTGCAATAATCAGCCTTCCTTTTGCCGGCGCCATTAATTGGTAAAGGTTATCAGTGACATTTTCTTCGGAAGAAGAAAATCCTGGTCTTAGGGCGTTAGTGCTGTCTAAGAAGATACTATGCGCTCCTTTTTCGGCAATTTTTTCAAAAGCTTCTAGTTCCACTGGTTTGCCGCTTTTATCTATTTTCAGGCGGAAATCCCCGAAGCTGACCATATTCCCGACTGGAGTTTCTAATAAGAAACCCAAAGCATCGGGGATGGTATGATCAACGTTGAAAAATTCAGCTTGGAAATATTTTCCTAGATTAATTCGGCTGCCGTGTTTTACCACCTCAAACTTTAATTTAGGGGCATTAGGAAATTCTTCATGCCTTTTGGTGACGATAGCTTTAGTAAAATCTGCCGTATAAATAGTGGGGTTGCCAAGCTTATTAATTAAGTAATGGATGGCGGCAATATGGTCGTAGTGGCCATGAGTTAGTAAGATTCCTCGGATATTCTGTTTTTTTTCTTGAAGGTAAGTGATATTAGGAATGATGTAGTCAATGCCCGGGGTTTCTTCTTCCGGAAATTGAATACCCATATCTATAATTACTATTTCGTCTTTATATTCAAAGAAATAGCAATTGCGGCCAATTTCTTCCAATCCTCCCAATGGGACAAAGCGTAGAGGAATTTCTTTTACCTCTTCTTTTGAAGAAGGCCTTGCTTCTTTCACGTTGATATTACGGTTCGCGCCAAAAGAGTGGCTTGCCTGCCGATGAGGAAGGCGGACGATAGTCGGAGGGCTAGTGCGGCTCCTAATCGGTTTTCTAG
The DNA here is from genome assembly GCA_001818675.1 of Candidatus Harrisonbacteria bacterium RIFCSPHIGHO2_02_FULL_40_20. Lineage (GTDB taxonomy): Bacteria > Patescibacteriota > Minisyncoccia > UBA6257 > WO2-44-18 > 2-02-FULL-40-20. The sequence continues at coordinate 3,535 of MHJF01000010.1, forward strand.
TTGTAGGTTTATACATATAAAAAGATTTTTTCGACTTTTTTATTATTTTTTTTGTGCCGAGGGGGAGATTTGAACTCCCATGGGCTTGCGCCCGCAGCGACCTGAACGCTGTGCGTCTGCCAATTTCGCCACCCCGGCAATTTGCGGCCCTGTGCGCCTGTGCCCCGTCACCAAAAGAGTATCTTATAACTCGTCGGCGGTAGCCGTAGCGAGCAATACTCTTTTTGGTGCGGGGTCTGCCAGTTCCGCCAGGAGGGCTTTTTGTATTACAGTAATGATTTTATAAAATCAATGGTTTTGGTTTCTAATGGATCTAGTCCTTTGTTTTTTGCTAAGTAGTAGGCGCACCACTGGGCATTGGCAATAGTATTAAATGTTCTTTCTAAATTATCTTTTCCATTTATGAAAATATGGATGGATGGTATTTGATATTTATTTAAAACTTTTTTAGTGATTTGGAATCTGATTTTGTGGATTGCGCTGTCATTTTCCGTGGTGAGCAGGATAGCAATGACATTTTTGGGTTTAGTTTCAAAACTGACGATTTCATTATGATGCATTTCCGGGAGGACATTATTAAAAGCTAAATTTTTTCCGGCTTCATTCAAATGAATTTTCCAAAGATATCCTAAATGCCGATTTTGAACCGTGCTATAAATAACCGCTACTTTTCCTTGAATTTGGGAAGCCAGTTTTTTGCCTATTAAACGATAATTAGCCGAATTAATTTTTGAAGAAAGTTCAATAATCTTTGTGGCTGGCAGGGCTGCCTTGAGCAATCCCAGGGTTCCGTAAAACATCAGTCCGTTAGCTTGCCTGGGCGCTAGCGAATTTTTTTCAAAAGTTGCGAAAGCGATTTTTTGTTTTTTAGCGAGCGACAATAATTTTCCTCCTCCGCTGACAACAACTTTTAATTTATGATTTTTTGCTTTGGCGAAGCCATCTAAGGTTTCTTGGGTATTACCCGAAAAAGAGACAAAAACCAATAAAGGATTTTTGTAGAAAGCAGATTTTCCTAGGGCTGAGTCAGGTAGGGAATAATCATTCCAAGTAATTACTGGTATTTTGATATTAACATTTTTAATTAGATTTTGCAAGAGGGGGCCGACTATTCCTGACCCTCCCATGCCGATTATAAGAATAGAATCTGGCTTGGCATTACGGACTTTTTCCAGGTTGTTAAAGCTAACAGCTTTTAAAGTTAGCTGGCGGTTAAGTTCTAAAATATTTTTTTCAAAAATATCCATTATTGGAAGACTCGAGTAGTTCTTAGATACCATTGGTTAACGTTATCAAACCGATTGGATCGAATGGGCAAGAATTTCGCATCAAAACCCTTTAAGTTTTTATTGGCAGCATATAAATAAATTGGCGAGAAAAGAAATACGGCTGGCCTTTCTTTTAATATTACCGATTGGATCTTAGAAAGGTTTTCTAGCTGGGTTTTTTCATCCAGATTAATTTTTATATTTTCTAAAGCAGTATCTATGCTTTTATTGCTGAACATGGCTAAGTTTCCGCCGGGATAAAATCTTTCTGAAGAATGCCAAAAGGAAAACAAGTCTGGGTCGGTTTTAAGAATGGTGCCGAAAAGCAAGATTTGATAATTTCGGGTTTTGATTACTTCATTATTAACATCCATCGGCCGCATGGTGACTAAATTGATTTTGACTCCGATTTTTTCCCAGTCCGTTTTTATGAGTTCGGCGGTTTTCATGAGAAATTCCACTTGCGGGACAATCATATCAAATTCTAGGGTGGCTTTTTTCTTTTCTACGGTTCCGGTTCTTGCGCCAGATTCATCTTTAACCCATTTGGAGTCTAAAAGAGAATTGGCTTTTTCAATAGAGAATTCTTCGTTTTGGTAAATTTTGGAATCATAGCCGATAACTCCGGGCACAATCGGCCCATTGGCTATAGTAGCGTTGCCTTGGAAGACTTCACTGACGATTTTATTTTTATCAGTGGCGAGCGCTAGGGCTTGGCGCACTACGGGATCTTTTAGGGGCGCGCTTAAAGATGGATTAAAAAAGATTGCGTAGTAGTTCGGAATGTTTAATTTGAAAACTTGTTTGTTGATTTTTAGATTTTCTAAATCGCTGGAAGCCAGACCGCCCACGCCATCAATTTCTCGGCTATTAAAAGCTTCCACCAAGTCTTCTTTATTAGAAAAGAATTTTAATTGGAAGGTTTTAATGAAGGGAGCTTCGCCGGAATAATTTTCGTTGATCTTTAAATTAAATTCGGTGATGAATCCGTCGTCGCGTTTTTCGTAGCTGACAAATTTATAAGGTCCGCTGGATAAAGGCTCTAAATTATAGTTAGAGAGCCGGAGATTGGCGGTAGGGATGTTTTCAAAAATATGCCTGGGCGCTATTTTGAGAGATTTAAGATTGCTTAAGAAAAAGGCGTAAGGTGTGCGCAAGATAAAACGAAATTGCCTTTCGCTTAATCGTTCTCCGACTACGCCCTGCCAAGCTGGAAAAAGCGGCGATCGAGCATCGTTGTCTTTAATCGTTTCTAAAGTAAACAAAATGTCATCGCTAGTAATGGGTTCGCCATCGCTCCACTGGATTTTTTCTTTTAAATTAAAAGTCCAAACTAATTGGTCTTTGCTGGATTCATAGTTATCCACTAGCTCTAAAAGGTCGGAGTATAAAAGCTCTACCAAATCGCGATCCGTGTCATTGGCGGCGATTAATGGGTTAACGGCAATAGGTTGTCCGATGACGCCTTCGGCATAGTTTCCGCCCTCAATCGCTTTTTCGGAAGTGGATTTATAGAAGAGTTGGCCAATCCAAAAAGCTAAAGAAACCAAAAAAATAATAACCGCTCCGATAAAGATTAAGCGTTCAATTTTAGAAAGAGTAAAAAATGTTTTATAGAGAGACTTAAACAAGAATGTTGAGTAGCGCCAATATCGCAAAGAGCGCCATTCCTATAATTGTGGCAGAAAAGACTATTTTTTCTAAGCCGCGCCGGGTTTGATAGAAACTATCGCCTCCGCCGCCGCCAAAAATACCACTCATTCCAGAAGAGCGTTCTTGGATAAGAATTAGCACTATCACAATGATAGCGACTGTAATTTGGGCAATTGAGAGGATATCCATATTTATCTAGGGTATCATATTTATTATAATTTTACAATTTGATTTTTTGTACCCTTAGCCAACTCCTTCGAAGAAACGAGGTTCTTTTGCTCCAGCGGCAAAAGCCCTCTCAGTCCTCAGCGCAATTTTGCGACCAAGCAAATTGCGCCTCCGGATGCTCTTCTCAGGAATTGGCTTCGGCCAAAAATCTTAATAATTAGATTAGTTAAAGAATTTTTTATTTCGTACTTGCCGATGATAGCGGATAGCGAAATTATGAGTTTGATAAATCGCTTGTTCTATAAGCTCTTGAAAATCTTTGGGGAGCTGGCTGATTGGAGTTGGTTCATCTTTGGGTTTAAGGCCATAGACTAGTTTTTGGGGTTTGGCGAAAGAGATAAGCTGAATCTTAGAACTTAGAACTTGGAACTTAGAACTGATAACAAATTTCGCCGCTCGAAATTGGGTTATTCCCCCGTCAATAATAATTAGGTCGGGATATGGCCATTCCGGATGGTTAAGCCGGCGGGTTAAGATTTGATTTATCATCGCTGGGTCATTTCGGAAATATTTATTCGTATGTGCCTTTCGTATAGAGCTTTGCTCAGGCATTCGTATACGAAATTTTCTGTAAGCATTTTTGTCCGGCAACCAAGAGCCCGCTATTTTTTTTAGCGTGGTTAAGACGCCTACCGCTTCTTTGCCGGATAAGTTGGAGATGTCGTAGCATTCGACTTTTGCGCCGGCGGCTAGCCATTTTTCGGAAACAGCGTTCTTAGAAACGGCATGGCCGCCGGCTACAAAACCAGTAGCTACGTAAGGGTGATGTTGGAAAATATTGTTGAGCGCATTTTTTTCTTTGATATCAGTTAGCGTTTTTAAAAGTTTTTTGCTTTGTCCGCGTAAAATTGTTTTGATAGTACGAATATTCTTTGCGTATGCTTTTTTGTTATTGCGAGCGACCGAAGGAAGCGCGGCAATTTTATCAGATGGATCAGTTTTTTTGCAACAATATCCAAAACATCTTCCGATTTGAGCATTCAGGCAATCTCGTAGATGAGAATAAGCAGGCAGGCTTGCCTTGCCGTAGCCTTGGCGAAGGCAGGTGCAGTATGGAAAATATCGGCGGATGGTTTTTAGCGCCAGTCGTAAAGTACCATTTTCGGTAAATGGACCTATTCGTACGAATGGTTCCAATAATTTTTTGGGATGTTCGTGGTTGATAAAGATTTTTGGAAAATTCTCTTTAGTAAAATAGACATAAGAGTAGGATTTGTCGTCACGGAAGACAATGTTGTATTTCGGTTTTAGAGATTTGATAAGTCGAGATTCTTCAATCAGCGCTTCAATTTCAGAACGAAGAACAAGATATTTTAATTCACTCGCTTCATTATTGAGCGATTGAGTTTTGAGGTCAGTGACTTTAAGATAAGATTTTAACCGGTTGCGTAAATTGGATGCCTTACCTATATATAGTGGCTTTTTTTGGCTATAGAAAATATAGATACCGGGTTTTTTAGGCGCAGATTTTATTTTAGAGATAATTGATTGTTTCATAAGGCGTTGGTATTATACTCAAAGTTAGCAGGGATTCCAATTGGTGAGGTGGCCAAGAGGGCGGGAAACAAAGATTTGTTTTCCGCGGGCGGTACATTTATTTGTTTACAAAGCGGAGGCGTGGCCGAGCGGCTGAAGGCAGCATCCTGCTAAGATGTTAACCGGGAAACCGGTTCGAAGGTTCGAATCCTTCCGCCTCCGCTTTGTATATAAATCCCGCCCAGGGTTTTTGATAAGCTCAAAAACAAGGCGGCAGGTTGCTAACCCGTTATACGGGTTTAAATCCGTATCGAGAGTTCGAATCTCTCCCTCACCGCCAATTAGGAAAATGTTTTTATCCCACAAGACAATTGAGGAATATATAGATCAGGGAAAGATTATTATTAATCTTGTTGATACATAAAATGAAAGAAGCAATAAAAAATTATGCCTATATTGATGGCGCCAATCTACATAAAGGTGTTGAAAATCTAGGATGGAAGCTGAATTATAAACGATTTCGTATTTGGTTGAACGATAAGTATGGAGTTGAGCAGGCATACCTATTTATTGGACTAATGCCGAAAAATAAAGATTTATACACTCGTTTGCAGGAAGCAGGATTCACTTTAATTTTTAAAGAGGTTATTTACGATAACGAGGGCAAGGTAAAAGGTAATTGTGATGCTGACCTTGTATTAAAGGCGACACGGGATGCGTACGAAGATTCATTTAAAAAAGTTGTGTTAGTTTCTAGTGATGGCGATTATGCTGGTTTAGTAAAATTTTTACAGGAAAAAGATAAATTCTTAGCAATTGTCTCCCCGGCTATTTCCGAGAAGTGTTCAATTTTATTGAAAAGAACTGGAGCTAAAATTGCTTATTTAAACGATCAGAAATCCATTCTTGGGACCTAAAAAGAAAAAACCCCCGATGGGAACGAGTCCCATAAGGGTTTTTTTCGTGGTAATACTATTATAGTAGCAAACGATTGTTTAAAGTCAATAGTTATTAACAGAGTAAGATGGTTCATAGTAAGAGCCTAAAGAAAGTCCTATAATATTAAAGAATGTTTTTATCTCACAAGACAATTGAGGAATACATAGATCAGGGCAAGATTATTATTAATCCTGATTTTGATAAAAAGAATATCCGACCGGTGGGTGTTCGGATTCACTTGGCAAAAGATATCTTGATACCCGAGCCGAACCAAACAGTGGATTTGAGCGGCGGGCCGGATTTGAAATATAAAGAAGTGGATCTTACCAAAGAGGAATTTTATCTTGAGCCTGAAGCGTTTATTCTTGGCGCAACTTATGAAGCGATTCAAACGCCCAAAAATATTTTGGCAATTTTAGATGGCAGAAGCACCGTAGCGAGAATCGGGCTTACTACCCATATAACCGCTTCTATAATTGATGGAACTTTTGAGGGTCCGCATGTTCCGGTTTTGGAAATAAAAAATGTCGGCAATTTTAGGATTAGATTAAAATATAAAGATCCGATAGCCATGATGATTTTCGCGGAATTAAAAGATCCGGTTACTCAAAAACTTAAAGATCGGTATAGTCAAAAACAAAGCAAGGTTACTCCCCCGAATTTCAAAATTTAGAAATGGAAACTCCAGAAAAATTAGGATCTATTGAGAAAGAGCCGTATCCCTATGACGCGATTATTGTTCTAGGCGGGCAATTATATAAGAAGGGAGAAAAATATTACCCTACTGATTATCGGCACGAAGATCAGTTTGGGATGATTGGGGCGGGCATGCGCATGGCTGCCGCTTTAGAGCTTTATTTTCAGAAAAAAGCGAAAAATTTTGTTTTTTCCGGAGGGATTTCGGAAAAAAATAAAGTTACGCATGGCCTGAATGTGCCAACCGAAGCGGAAGTTTACAAAGATAAATTTTTGCGGTCTTTGGCGGGTTTAAAACAACGGAAAGATTTTGAGAAGAAATTTGAAAATATTGAAGAGCCGGAAATTATCTTAGAAGATAAGGCGGCTAATACCGTGGGTAATATCAAGGGGGTTTTACAAATTGTTCAGGACAAAGGATGGAAAAAAGTGGCTATTGTCAGCAGTGATTATCATATTCCTAGAATAAAGGCGCTTTATCAGCAGGCTTTGGAAAAATTAGGCGGTATGTCCGTAGACATTAGTTTTCTTTCCGCGGAAAATATTGCTAAAGAAATCGCGCCCGAAAAATATGATGATACGATTGCAAGAGCGTATCGGTCTAGCGGGGCAAAGACAAGATTAGATAGCGAAGCTAAGGGTTTGGCGGATCTTAAAAGCGGAAAGTATGTAATGGGAGAATTTCAACTTGAAAATAAAAAACCGATTTTAGATAGCCCAAAAACTTGACTTTTTAGTGTATTTCTATTAGTATTATTCTAGTTTACGTAGCTTAGTAAAGAAGATAATACTTTTTTGAGCGAGCGCGTGCTCGCTTTTTCGTTTTTATGGCAAATCAAAACATACAAAATCAGGCTTCAAGTTTTTCTGGATTGGGCATTGCCCCAATTCTTTTGGAAACTTTAGCAAAGTTAAGTTATAAAAATCCTACCCCGATTCAGCATCAGGCTATTCCGATTGCCATTCAGGGCAAGGATGTCGTGGGTATTGCTCAAACGGGCACTGGGAAAACTTTGGCTTTTGGCATTCCAATGATTCAGCGTTTGCGCCAGATAGGCGGGCGCGGTTTAGTGGTGCTTCCTACGCGCGAGCTGGCGATCCAAGTGGATGAAGCTTTGCGCAAAGTTGGCGCTGGTTTAGGTTTACGAACCGCAGTGCTGATAGGCGGCATATCCATACGGCCGCAAACTCAAGCGATTGCCAGAAATCCCGATGTTATTATTGCGACGCCCGGCCGCTTGAATGATCATTTGTATCAAAGAACCATTAAATTAGATAACGTTAAAATTGTTGTTTTGGATGAGGCGGACCGAATGTTGGATATGGGTTTTGCTCCGCAAATTCAGAAGATTTTTCAGGCGATTCCGCGCGATCGGCAAACTATGCTTTTTTCCGCCACCATGCCGCCGGAAATTATGAAGATGGCTACTACTTATATGAAATTGCCTATTCGCATTGAGGTAGCGCCGACAGGCACAACCGCGGAAAAAGTTACGCAAGAAATTTTTATTATTTCTAAAGAGGCAAAAATTCGCCTTGTGGAAAAACTCTTACAGCAATATTTGGGAACAACGCTTATTTTTACCAGAACTAAACATGGAGCAAAAAGACTGACTAGCGCAATCCGCGATATGGGCCATACTGCCGCCGAGATCCATTCCAATCGTTCTTTGGGTCAGCGTCGAGATGCTTTGGAGGGCTTTAAGTCTGGGAAATATCGCGTGTTAATTGCTACCGATATTGCCTCTCGGGGAATTGATGTGACGGGTATTGAGTTAGTGATTAACTTTGATTTGCCGACTAACAGCGAAGATTATGTGCATCGAATTGGGCGCACGGCTCGCGCTGGAGCTGGCGGACACGCGATTTCTTTTGTTATGCCTGATCAAAAAAATGATTTGCGCGCTATTGAGCGTTTAGTCAGGAAAAGCCTTCCGATTTCGCAGCTCCCAGAACTGCCGCCAGCCCGCGCGTTAAAATTTGTTCCTAGAGATTCGCAAGGTTTTTCTCATTCATATAAACGGCCTAGCTCGGGCGGGTATAATCGCAATAAATCTTTTCATCGCGGCTCTCGGCCTTCAAATCGTAGTGGCAGTTCCAGATTTCGCCGATAGGATTTTTGATATAATTAAATATAGATGAAATATTTTAAAAAAATGGAACAACCGGAGCCAAAAAAATCGTTGGTGCCAGAATCAGAATTAGAAATTTCTTTTAGCCGTGGCGGAGGGCCCGGAGGGCAGAATGTTAATAAATTAGAAACTAAAGCCCTAGTGCGTTGGAGTTATTTAGAGTCCCCCATTTTTAATGATGAGCAAAAAGCCTTAATTGGAGAAAAATTAAAGGGCCGTATAAATAAGCGCGGGCAGATTTGCGTGGATTGCCAAGAAGAAAGATCGCAAGGACAAAATCGGGAGCGGGCGATTCAATTATTAAATGAATTGGTGGAGCGCGCGCTAGATGTGCCGGAAGAACGGATTCCCACTAAAGTTCCGCGATCCGCTAAAGAGAATCGGTTGCAAGAAAAAGGATTTATTAAAGATAAGAAAGAAGGGCGTAAGAAAGTAGAATATTAGTACGGCCGGTTTTTTTCAGAAGACGGATCATAGATTCCGGCGGAGGCTAAGGCATTAGCTTTGGCTCGGAAAAGATAGACTTGCTTGGCAAGTTCTATTTTTTTAGCCGCCCAGAGTTTTAAAACAGGATTTTGGATAGCGCGCGCGTAAGAAAAAGTAAGTCGCCAAGGAACTTTGCCGATTTTATTAATGAGATTTAGATGTTCAGTAGCTTGTTCGTCGCTTTGTCCGCCGGAAAGGAAAACTACGCCAGCCAGATTTTTCGGCAGATTTTCTTTTAGACATTTTATTGTAGCTTGAGCCACTTCTTCTCGGCTGGCTTGTTTTTTGGATTCTTTTCCGGAAATCACCATACTCGCTTTTAGGATGGTTCCTTCCAGAGCTACGTTTTGGTCGGCTAATTCTCTGAAAAGATTTTTTAGAATGGCTTGGCTGGCTTCATAAGATTGTTCAATGGTGTGATCGCCATCAATGAGCACTTCGGGCTCCACAATCGGGACAATATCGGCTTCTTGGCAAAGGGCGCTATATCGGGCTAGAGCATGAGCATTAGTGGAAATGCAGGCTTGGCTGGGAATATTCGGGCCGATAGTGATTACCGCTCGCCATTTGGCAAAGCGCGCGCCCAGGGCTTTATATTCGGCGAGCCGTTCGCGCAGGCCATCTAGTCCCTCGGTAACTTTTTCTCCGGGATGGAGCGCTAATTCTTTGGCTCCGGCATCTACTTTAATGCCCGGGATAATGCCTTTTTTTATTAAGGCTTCAGGGAAAGGAAGGCCATCTTTAGTTTTTTGCCGAATAGTTTCATCAAACAAGATTACGCCGCTTAGATATTTTTCTATATCCGGAGTGGTTAAGAGCAATTCCCGGTATTCACGGCGGGTTTCTTCGGTGCAGGGAACGCCCGCAGAAGCAAATCTTTTGGCGCAGGTCGGCGCGCTTTCATCAGCGGCCAGAATTCCCTTTTGAGGAGCGAGTATGGCTGCGGCGGTATTTTTTAAAATTTTTATATTCATCCCGTTAGAGATAGGTCGCCAAAGGCGACCGTAACTCGGCCATTTTAAAAACCACAGACGTTTTAGTATTTTGGATTATATTATGCGTATTCATTGTTTTAGTTGTCTCTAACGGGATCCATCTTTTTAGTGTAAATGTTTGGTTTTTAAAAATCGA
>MHJF01000011.1 GCA_001818675.1 Candidatus Harrisonbacteria bacterium RIFCSPHIGHO2_02_FULL_40_20
TCGGAGTTTTATTAGTTTTGTTGTCTTTATGGCAGCTTGTCGGCAAAGAAGATAATTTGTCATAATGAGATTATGAAAAGCGTTAAAATTTATTCTACCCCCACTTGCGTTTATTGTAAGATGGCAAAAGATTTTTTTCAGACCCACAATATTACTTATCAAGAATTTAATGTGGCAGAAAACGATCAAGCGAGAGATGAAATGGTAGAGAAATCTCATCAGTTGGGTGTGCCGGTGATTGACATTGATGGAGAAATTTTAGTGGGGTTTAACCGTTCAGAATTGGAGCGGGTTTTAGGTTTAACTAAGTAAATTTTAGATTTATGTACGATTTGATTATTATTGGCGGCCCGCCCAATTTTTGGGCGAGGCTCGCCCTACTTAATTTATGATTTATGATTTAATTATCGTGGGTGGCGGTCCGGCTGCCGTGGCGGCGGGTGTTTATGCCGCAAGAAAAAAGTTAAAAATTTTAGTGATTGCTGGCAAAGATGGTTTTGGCGGGCAATCTTTAGTTTCCGCGGATGTTCAGAATTGGATTGGCACTAAATCAGTTTCTGGCTTTGATTTGGGAAAAATGTTGGAGGAACATCTTCGATCTCAAGATGAGGCGGAGGTTTTAGAAGATTTTGTAATGAAGGTTGAGAAAATGTCCGCGGGCTTTAGGGTACATACAGAGAATGCTAAAGCTTTGGAAACCAAAACAGTTTTGGTGGCCAGTGGAAGCCGGAGGAAAAAATTGGGCGTTTCCGGGGAAAAAGAATTAGATGGCAGGGGAGTAGCCTATTGTTCTACTTGTGACGCGCCTTTGTTTAAAAATAAAATCGTTGCCGTTGTTGGCGGTGGCAATGCTGGCTTGGAGGCAGTTGTAGATCTTTTATCTTATGCCACTAAGATATATTTACTGGCGTCTGGAGATAAATTGAAGGGAGATCCTATCACGCAGGAGAAAATTGTTAAGTCTGGTAAAGTAGAAATCATTTTACAAGCAAAGACTTCGGAGATTTTAGGTGATAAATTTGTGTCCGGTCTTAAATATGATGATGGAATTTCAAAGATAGCAAAGGAATTGAAATTGGATGGAGTATTTGTAGAAATTGGTTCTGTTTCTAACACTGACTTTGTCAAAGATTTAGTACAAGTTAATAAATATGGCGAGATTATTGTTGATCATAAGACTCAGCGGACTTCTTTAGGGGGCATTTGGGCTGCCGGCGACGTCACCGATGTTGCCTATAAGCAAAACAATATTTCCGCTGGCGATGCTATAAAGGCGGTTCTGAATATTTACGATTATTTGAATAAGAATCTGTAAGATTTTAGGCGCGGAATTGGATAGGCGTAGTTTTGACGAATAGAATTAATTTTCTTAAAATTGAATACATCTTTTATGTACGGCCTAAATAATTGGTTCATAGTTTTGATTGGTGTGGTTATCGCGGTTTTTGGGGCATATGTTGTTCCCACGGATTTTTTGGGTTTGTCTAATTTAGAAGGTGGCGTTTTGGGTGAAGGAGAATTAGCGGCAGTGATTGATATTGCGAATCCCGATATTTTAGAAGAAGAAGTCGATTTATCTTCTGTTATATCTGATGAAATTGTTAAAGAAGAAATTGAAAGCGTTGTAGAAATTAAAGAAGAGCTGGCAGAGTCACCAGTTTTACTGGAAACAATTTTAGGGCCGGTTAAGGTAGAAACAGTTGTTCCGTCTGTAACAGAACTAATTATATCTTTTTGTCTTTTTAATGTTGCTGGCACGCCCAGCCATAAAGATTTAATTATTAATGAGATTGCTTGGATGGGCTCTGTAAATAGCGCGAATGACGAATGGATTGAGTTGAAAAATATTTCCGGTCAAGAATTGGATTTATCCGGCTGGCAATTGGTGGATTTGGGCGAGCAAATTAAAATTCAGCTGGATGGCAAACTTCCGGCTGGCGGATTGTATCTATTAGAGAGAACTGATGATAATTCTTTGCCTTTGGCAGTGGCGGATAAAATTTATACTGGCGCTTTAGGTAATGTTGGTGAGGGTTTACGTTTATTTGCTCCGCAATGTGTTTTAGTTGATGAGGTGATGGCGGCGCCGGATTGGCCCGGAGGCGATTCTTTATACAAAAGAACAGCTGAGAGGACTGCCGCGTTATTATGGCAATTTTCTAGTGAGACTGGCGGGACTCCAAAATTAGAGAATAGCGCTGGGTTTGTTTTACCTGTTGTAGAAGAGAATAACAGCTCATATCCAACCCCCCCAGATAATCAGGAGCAACCGTTACCTGAGAATAATCAAAATAATCCCGCGCCCGCAACTAGCAATGTTACCCATATTTTAATCAGCGAAGTTTTATTTGATGTCGAGGGTTCAGATACCGGGAAAGAATTTATTGAGATTTATAATCCTACGAATCAGGCCGCGGATATTTCTAGCTGGTCTATCCAACATCTTTCCGGCAGCGGCAGTTTAACTAAGAAAAATTTTGAAGCTGGTGATAATATCGCGCCTAAAAGTTTCTTTTTGATTTGGCTGGGCAGTAATTCGCAAGCAGATATGACGTGGTCTAGCGGCAGTTTAAATAACACCAGCGCCACCATTTATTTGGTTGATAATCAGGATTTAGTTTCAACCACTACTACGCTAGTTGTGGTTGATACGGTGAATTATGATATTGCCGCTCTTTCCGGGTTTGTTGCCGGTCAGAGCTTAGAGCGAGAAACTTATTCGGGCAGCTGTGTTTCCGCGCAAGGCAGCAGTGAATATCTTGGTAATGGCTGTGATACCGATAGCGCGTCGGATTTTGAATTGCGGGCTATTCCTAATCCACAGAACGCACAAAGTTTGCCAGAGCCGCGTTAATCTTTGATTTGTGATTTGGTGGTATAATATAATTATAAAAAATGCGTAATAAAGCGTTTCTGAAGATTGTTATTTTAACAGCTTTGTTAACAGCTCCATTTTTTGTTTTCATCCTAAGTCCGCTTGAGGGATTCGCTCAAACGGAACAGCTGACCGTTGAAGCTCTGCAAAAACAAATTCAGCAGCTTTTAAACCAAATTCAGGATTTACAAAAACAAGTTGTTAATCTGGAGTTGGAATTGGGTGTTCAGGAAACCGCGCCCGCCGCTGATACGGCCGCACCCGCTGTTTCTCCATCTTCTTTGCCTATTTTTTTGCGTTCCCTATCTCTTGGTTCAAGGGGAGATGACGTGAGAGAATTACAAAAATATTTGGCGCAGGATAAAGCAATTTATCCCGATGGTTTAATTACTGGCTATTTTGGCCCGTTAACCCAGCAAGCGATTCAAAAATTTCAAAAAAAATATGAAATTGTCAGCTCCGGAACTCCGGAAACTACCGGTTACGGTATTATTGGGCCAAAAACTATTGCTAAGTTTAAAGAATTTGTCGAACAAGGATCAGCTGCCACTCCGGCAATACCAGCCACTCCCGCGGTGCCAGGAGTAATTCCGGCTATACCGGCTACTTCAGCAGTACCACCTAGTTTATCCACTACGACACTCCCAGTAACTATTGTTCCGCCGGTTACTCCGCCGGTTGCGATATCATCTACCACCACCCCTCCAACTGTTACGCCGCCCATAGTTGAATCTCCAATTTCGCCTACCACGGTTTCTAATCAAGCTGTTCCCGCCTGGGTTCGTTTATTCGGTTCATCTAACTCTTATGGCATAACGATTGATGGTTTAAATAATATTTATATTGTCGGGGACGCTTCTAGTATGTTGGATGGGCAGATTAATTCGGGTGGCGATGATGCTTTTATTGCTAAATATGACGGCGATGGCAATAAGGCTTGGACTCGACTGGCGGGCAGCGTTTATGGCGATTACTTCAAGTCGGCGGCCGTGGATAATTCTAATAACATTTATGCTGTTGGTTTGACTTATAAATCTGTTGATGGACAAACTCATTTTGGAAATACCGATGCCTTAATCATTAAATACGATGCCAGCGGCAGTAAACTTTGGACTCGGCAGTTTGGCGCTTCGCTTAATGACCAACTTTATGGCGCGTCCATTGATGGATCCGGCAATATTTACGCCGCTGGGCTTACGGACACCGCCCTTGATAATCAAACCAATGCGGGATTAATGGATGCGTTGTTAGTTAAATATAACAACAGCGGCAGTAAGCTTTGGACCCGACTTTTAGGAGGCTACAGTTATGATAGAGCCGTTGGTAGTATTGGCGTTGATAGTTCCGGCAATGTTTATATAGCCGGCTGGACGCGTGAAGCTTTAAGCGGCCAAATTGCCAGCGGGTCGGATGATGCTTTTATCGCTAAATATGACAGTAGTGGTCAGCCGTTGTGGATTAAGCAATGGGGATCAAGTGGCAACGATAATGCGTTTGCTTTAGCTATCAAAGGAAGCAATATTTATGTTGTTGGACAGACTAATGGTTCTATAGATTTTCAATCAAGACAAGGCGAGTATGACGCATTTATTTCTCAATATGATTTGAGTGGTAACAGGATTTGGAGTCGGCAGTTTGGTAGTTCTAATTTTGATAGCGCTAAAGCAGTGGCGATTGATAGTAATGGCAATGCTTATGTCGCGGGAGAAATTGGAGGGGTTTTAGATGACCAAACCAATGCCGGAGGGACTGACGCATTTGTAGTTAAATATGACAGTGCTGGGAATAGGATTTGGACTAAATTATACGGTGTAGCCGGATCTGACACAGCTAATGGAGTAGCGGTGGATGGCGCCAGCAATGTTTATATCACTGGGAAAACAGTTGGCGGGAATGTTTTTCTAGCAAAATATCCGCAGGTGGAAACCGTTGCGGTTGCACCCACGACTACAGTTACGACTACTACAACTCAAACTGCGCCGACAACCACCACGACAACGACTGTCACTACCGGTACCGACACAACTCCGCCAATTGTTTCTTTATCCGGATTAAGCGCCACGGTGTCTTATTCCGGCATTAACCCTTTTAATATTACTAGTTCAGACAATGTGGGAGTAATAGGGATTCAGGTGAAGAAGAACGGCAGTAATTTTGGATCGGAAATTGTAGCCACCAGCACGGCGTCTTTGCCGAGCATCTATGAAATTTCTTGGGATACCACCAACGAATCTAACGGCTCATATGTTTTTTCAGCAGTTGTGCGAGACGCAGCGGGTAATGTAACCACCGTTTATGCTAATACCGTGACTTTGAATAAAACCTCTAGCACAACCACATCTTCTACCGCTACCACTGCCACGGATATAATGCCGCCGGTAATTTCTTCAGTAAGTACAATGGATCCGGCCGCTAACAGCGCCACCATTATTTGGTTGACTAATGAAGCGGCGGATTCGCAAGTGGAGTATGGTTTGACAACTTCTTATGGAAATTCAACAACAATAAATACTACTTTAAAAACCGGACAATCTATAGGTTTAACAGGTTTAACATCGGGTAGCACTTACCATTACCGTGTTAAATCTAAAGACGCGTTTGGAAATTTAGCGACGAGTGGCGATTATACCTTTATTACTTTATCAGATAGTACTATTCCGTTGCCGCCATCTGGACTGACATTAACATTAGGAAGCAATAGGACAGTTAGTTTGAGCTGGACAATACGCACCTATACGACCTATCAAAAGATTTTGCGGCGCGTTGCCGGCACAACAGCGTATACTCAATTAGTCGAACTTAATGCTTATGAGTATACTTACAGCGATACTTCTTTACCCTTTTCATCAACAGAAACCACTTATGAATATGCGGTACAAGAATGTTCCTCTGCCGGTTGTTCGTCAAATGCCACCCAGACTATAGTTGTGCCAGCTAATACAGTTTCCACTACTGACATCACTCCTCCGGTAATTTCTAATATTCAGGTAACAAATATAACTGCATCAAGCGCAACTGTCACCTGGACTACTAATGAAGCTTCAAACAGTATCATCAAGTATGAAACAAACTACGCACTTTTATTTCCACAAAGAACAGACGTAGCGGATTTAGTTATTAATCACAGTGTGAATCTTAGCGGTTTGACTGCTGGAACAGCTTATTATTACTATGTTCTTTCTATAGATGCTAGCAACAATCATGTCTATAGCGATAATAGAACATTTACAACTCTTGCTGCCGCCAGCACTTCCACTGCTACATGCTCCAATTTAACATTTGGACTATCTTCAACATTTAGTGGACCAATAGATAATAAAACCACCTACATACTTGGCGAGAACGGCTATGTGACCTATAGTTGCCCTTCAACGGTTTATGTGTGCATGAGAATAATCAATCCCTCTGGGGTAGTAACAAATATTGGCTGTCACACCGCAACATCCGGTATAGATGGTTTTGGCACTTATTCGGTAGGAAATCATACCGCTCGCGCATGTTATGGCGCTACGGGCACTACGGATTGCCCGACAATTGCCGCATCTCTACCGTTTACGGTCATTGCTGCATCTGCTAGTAGCGCTGAACAAAGTAGTTTAGCCTTACTGTTGAATATTTTATTTCAAAAATTGAAGGCGCTTCAGGAATTATTGGGACAATAACTTTTAAGCCTCGTGTGGGATTTACTGACACACCCATTTACAGCTTGTGGATGGCGGCGGAGTTTTTGACTCTTGAATAGAGTAGGGCGGTTCCTCCGGATTTTTTTCTTCCGGAGCCAGAATTTCCGCGGTTTTTTTGATTATTGCGGTGGTTACTTTATTGATCGGGCTTTGTTCTTCATTGGCGTCTTTTATTTTTTCCACGATTTTTTCTATGTTTTCAATTTGTTGGATAATTTCTTTAGTTGAAGGAAGCTGATCAAGGTTTTTTTCGGAAACTGATTTTTTAAGCTCGGCAATATTGTTTTCTAGCTTAGAGATCAGCGTTTCTCTTCGTTCTGCGGGCGTGTGGATTATCGGGTCTATGGCTTTCTCAATTTTATTTTCAATCGTGTCCGGAACTATAAAAGATAAAAGCGCTAAAGCTTTTTCTTTGATTCCGACAGGCAGGAAATTAATAACAATAATAACTCCGACAGCGACGACGAAGAGTTTAATAAGAATGCTCAACATTACTATTTTTGAATTGAGGTTTTAAGTTCGGAAAGTATTCTTTGGGATTCCGAAATAATGTTTTTTACGGTTGGATCAGAGCTTACTTTATCTTGAAGGTTTTTGAGGTTAGACTCTAGTTGGTTAACTAATTCGGTTTTGGAATCCGATGGTTTGGCTACGATGTTTTCTACGGTATCTAAAATTGTTCTGGTTAAGCCATTGGGCAGGAAGTATAAAATAACCAAGACAATGATGGCGAAAATCGCTATATTAATAAGTAATCGAATGAGTTTGAACATGCTTTCATTATATCATATTCATTTTCTTGGAATTAAAAACCCAGCTTCAAAGGCCGGGTTTTATAATTAACTATTAGTTTCTATTGTTTTATTGGAGAAAGATTTAATTGGACAAGCAAAAATTCGATGTCTTCAATAGCGTGAAGGTATAGTGCGGAGACGGCTTCATTTTCTTCGGGATGAAAATCGAAATAATTGTTTTCATGTTCGCGATAGTTCCGGATCCGTTTTTGGATCGCCGCGATTCTAGCGCGCGTTTTTTTCGGCGACTTCTGAATAAAGTCGGCTCGCAACATAAACACCTCCTGAATTTGTTTAAGTACCGGTATCTATTGTATATTTTATCTTAAGCTTTGTCAAATTATGATTATTATTCTTCATAATATTAGGAGCTTATATAATGTGGGTTCAATTTTTCGGACTGCCGATGCGGCGGGCCCTGTTAGAAATAGCCCACTCCAAAGGCCCTCCTGGCGCGCTAGCGCGGGCGTAATTTCTAACGGGGCGGGCATAGAGAAATTATATTTATGCGGAATTACTCCAACTCCGATAGATAGGTTTGGGAAATTGCGACCGCAACTTGGAAAAGTTTCTTTAGGCGCGGAAAAAAGTGTTGCCTGGGAATATTGCAAGTCCATAGCGGCCTTAATTAAAAAATTAAAAAATCCGTCAGTAGGCGGAGGTTATAAAATTCTGGCAGTTGAGCAGTCTAAAAAATCTATTCCTTATTATAAAGTGGCCCTTCGACAAGTTCAGGGCAAAAATAAGCTGGCGCTTATTTTTGGCAATGAAGTTCGCGGTTTGCCGCCGTCAGTTTTGAAATTAGCAGACAAGATTTTGGAAATTCCAATGAGGGGCAAAAAGGAATCATTGAATGTGGGTGTAGCATTTGGGATAGTGGCATTTCGTTTGCTTTATCCATAAATTCTTTTCAGAAAACAATTTATTTTCCTCAATTTAAAAGTAAAGATTTGGTGTATAATTAAATAATGAAAAGATTTTTTGTTGTTGTTGGGCTTTTTGTCATATTTTTGATTGTTTCTGTTTTGTTTGTATCAGTAAGAGAAACAAAAGAAGGGTTAACGGTTAGTAAGGTTAAGATTGGTTTAGCGGCTTTTGATGTGGAGGTGGCAGATACCGCTTTTTTGCAGACTAAGGGGCTTTCGGGCCGAGAATCATTGCCTAAAAATTACGGCATGCTTTTTATTTTTGATGACTTACAGAAACGCAGTTTTTGGATGAAAGATGTCCAATTTCCATTGGATTTTGTTTGGATAAGAGATAACAAGGTTGTTGGCATGGTTTATGGGGCAGAACCGGAAGTAGGCGATAATTTAACTATCTATGAATCTCCGGAGCTGGTGGATATGGTTTTGGAAGTGAATGCCGGAGAGCTCACTAATTATGGGATTAAGATAGGAGACGCCGTTATTATAAATTTTTAATTATTAGTATAATAAAGTTATTATGGCAAAAATAGCAATCAATGGTTTTGGGAGGATCGGCCGATTATTTTTTCGGCAGGCTTTTGGTAAAAAAGGTTTAGAGATAGCGGCGATTAATGATTTGGGCGACATTGAAAATCTGGCGTATCTATTAAAATATGATTCGGTTTATCGGACTTATGATAAAGAAGTGAAATTTAAGCGCGATGCGGGTGGCGTTGGCGGAGAGCTGATAGTGGATGGAAAGAGCATTAAAGTTATTCAGGAGAAAGAGTTGGGGAAATTGCCGTGGAAGGAGATGAAAATTGATGTGGCAATAGAAGCAACGGGCGCTTTTGAATCTTTTGAAAAATCAGCGCCGCATGTAATTTCGGCAGGAGCCAAGAGGGTGGTGATTTCCGCTCCGGCGAAAGACGCAGAGGGCGTGGCTGGCGGACGGACTATTCTTTTGGGAGTGAACGAAGATCAATTTAAAACCTGTAAAGTTTCCTCTAATGGTTCTTGCACCACTAATGCTACTGCTCCGGTGGCGGCTATTATGCACGAAGCCCTTGGCATTCAAAAAGCTTTCTTAGCCTCTACCCATGGTTATACCGCCACTCAAAATTTAGTGGATGGGCCGACCAGAGGAAAAGATTTTCGCCGCGGGCGCGCGGCGGCAGTGAATATCGCTCCGTCTTTTACCGGAGCGGCAATTTCTGTTACTCGGGGTATTCCGGAATTAGCAGGAAAGTTTGATGGTATTGCTTTGCGCGTTCCGATTGTTACGGGTTCTTTGGCGGATTTTACTTTTTTAACTAAGAAAAGAACTTCGGTTGAGGAAGTGAATGAAATTTTTAAGAAAGCGGCAAAATCCGCGCGTTGGAAAGGAATTTTGGGAGTAACGGAAGATCAATTGGTTTCTTCCGATATCATTGGCATGGATTACGCCGCGATGGTGGATCTTCAATATACGAAAGTTGTTGATGGCGATTTAGTAAAAGTTCTGGCTTGGTATGACAATGAGTGGAGTTATGTTACTACGCTTGTTCAGCACGTAATGAAAGCGGCGGAAAATTTGTGAAGCCGCACATTATTATTTATTATCTTACTCTTTTTGGAGTTGCGGCGGTGGTTGCGGCGAGTTTTATAAATTTGGGCAAGGCGTTAGAGAACCAGTATTTAGCCGTAGAGCAGGCAAGGCGATTGGAAATTGAGTCCTCTAGGTAGTGTAAACTTGACTTAAAGATTATCTTAAGATAATCTTTAATTATGACTAAAATAGCTGGACTAAAAGAGTTGCGGGAAAATACCGAATCTTATATCAAATCCATTCAAAAGGGAGATTCTTTTGTGATCGTTAGGCGATCTAAGCCTGTATTTAAAATAACCCCGATTAGCGAAGAAGACGAAATCTGGGAAGATGTTGTGGATTTTACGAAAATCAAGAAAGGCGGCCTTCCGTTGAAGGAGGCGCTTGTTAAGGTTCATTCATGGACAAGTTCGAAAAAGCATTCAAAAAGTTAATTGTTCAAGAACAGCGTCAGTTAAAAGAAATCCTAGCCCAGTTAGAAGCTGGGTTTTTTAAAAATCTGGATATTAAGAAATTGAAGGGAACGGAGGATATTTTTCGAGTCCGTAAAGGTAATTTGAGGATTATTTATCAAAAAAGAGATGGCGAAGTATTTTTACTTAAGTTGAGCCGCCGTTCGGAGAAAACTTATCGGAACTTGTGATACAATAAGCCCATAATGATTATATATTTAGCCACAGACCATGCGGGGTTTGAATTAAAAGAAAAAGTTAAGGATTGGCTTGTTAAAAATGGTTATGAAGTTAAAGACTTCGGTTCTTTTCAGTTAGATGAAAAAGATGATTATCCGGATTTTGTGAAAAAGGCGGCGGAAGCTGTGAGTGAATGCGAAAAAGGTAGCCCTTCGACAGGCTCAGGGCAAAAATGCCGTGCCGTCATTTTTGGCGGAAGCGGGCAGGGCGAGGCAATGGTGGCTAATAGATATAAAGGAGTGCGAGCCGCGGTTGTGTATAAATATGACGAAGACATTATTAAGCTTTCGCGGGAACATAATGATGCGAATATTTTATCTTTAGGCGCGCGGTTTATCAAAGAAAAAGACGCGTTAAAAGCAGTAAAGTTATGGTTAGAAACGCCATTTTCCGGAGATGAGAGGCATATTCGAAGAATTTTGAAGATAGATTAGAGTTTGCGGCTAAAACATAAATTTTTTAAGAAATTTATGTTTGCCCGAACAATCGTTCCTGATTGTTTTAGGGAGAATTGACAAATTTTAGTTTTTTATATAATATATATTTAGTTTTTTAAATCTGGCGAGTCGAGCTTCAGCTAGTGGCTGAAGTTAGGCGAGCCGCAAAATAAAGGAGGTGACCCAAATGGGGAACCTAATCAAGGAGACGCCGTACTCTGAAATTACGGCAACGCTGGAGGCGCTTCAGGCTTTGGGTGTGGAGCGGCGGCATTTTGAGGCAGTCAGAAAAGATCCAACGTTAGCTTCATCAGTGGCACAGGCGATTATCGCCGGATATATTTTGGCAGACCCGATAAAAGCGATTTTCCCCACCTCCGTAGACTACTCCAAGTCTCTAGCCCAGATGATCAAATCTTGTAATTTAAATTGGGTTAACCCCAACATCACCGAAGCTCACTTTCCCAAAGGGAAAGCTGGAGGTAAAGCAGAGTTCAACCTCGAATTCTTTCACCCCAACAAAGTGATGTCTTCCGATCAAATCTTGATCGAGATGAAGAATCGAAAACTCCGACCTGCCGAGCTTCCAATGGGTCTCGCTTTTGCAGAAAAATACCCCGAAGAACAGAGAAAGGGTCCCATAGTGATTTTTGGTTCTATGTGGCGGGGCTGGCGTGCCCATCGGCTCGTTCCGTATCTTTACAGTATTTCCGGCAGGCGTTATCTGCGTCTGTATTGGTTTGAGGATGGCTGGGATGTGGGCTATTGGTTTCTTGCAGTGCGCGAGCCTGCCTGACGGTAGGCAGGGTCTAGTCCAGTGGACTGTTGGAAAAGTTAAGCCCGCAAGATGAAGATCTTGCGGGCTGTTTTTTAAATGATGAATTTCAAAAAGAACATTACTGTGTCGTTATGTTGGAGCGGAAGAATAGATAGATCCAAGTGCTATCCTATAGGATAGCACTTGGATATGCGAAGTTTTTATTATAAAGGAATTTTAGGTCTTAGTCCGGTAAGATGTCTCTCTAAGATGTTATACTTAATGAAATGCAAATAATCCCAGCAATTAACACAAAAAATTTTAAAGAAGCGAAAAAACAGATAGAAATTGCGTCGCAAGTTGTGCCCGCTGGCGGAGTAATCCACATTGACGTCACGGATGGTAAATTTACTTCTAATATCACTTGGGGTGATCCACAAGAATTACAAGAACTGCTGACTAGTTATAAATTATTGATTGCTAATTTTGAAATTCATTTAATGGTGAATAATCCTGAAGAGGTGATTGAAGATTGGGCAAAAACCAGATTATTCGGAAGAATTATTGTGCATTTAGAATCAATGAAAGATTCGGAGTATATTTTGAGTCGTTGCCGAAAATATGGGTCGGAACCGGTATTGGCGATTAATCCGACTACGGATGTGAAAAAATTAGAACCTTATTTAGATAAATTTCCGGCTTTTCAGATTTTGGCTGTTACGCCGGGTTTGGCAGGGCAAAAGTTTAATGTCGAAGTTATTCACAAAATCAAGTTTTTAAAGAAAGCGGCGCCGGGTGTTAAAATAGAAGTAGATGGCGGAATCAACTTAGAGACTGCTAAATTATGTAAGGAGGCAGGAGCGGATATAGTAGTGTCAGCGTCTTATATATTAAATAGCGATAATCCGAAGGAGGCATATGCTAAGTTAAGCGGGATTTAAGTCAAAATTCAAAAGGTAAAATGCAAAAGTTCAATTCAAAATTCAAAAGCTTAATTGTGTTAATTTTTAATTTTAACTTGTAATTTTGACTTTTGATTTTTGAGTTTTGAATTTTATGATTGATCCTATTCACGATAAAAAACTTAAGTATTTAGAAGAACTGGCGAATAAAGTTCGTCAGTCTATTATTGAGATGCTGGTAGAGGCGGGTTCGGGACACTCGGCTGGGCCGTTGGGAATGGCGGATATTTTTACGGCTTTATATTTTCATGTTTTAAAGCATAATCCGAAAAAACCAGATTGGCCGGATCGGGATCGTTTAGTTTTATCCAACGGCCATATTTGTCCGGTGCGATATGCAGCTATGGCTCACGCGGGATATTTTCCTTTGGCAGAACTAAAAACTTTGCGGAAAATCAATTCCCGTTTGCAGGGGCATCCCCATAGAACAGCTTTGCCCGGAGTGGAAACCACTTCTGGCCCTTTGGGTTCGGGGCTTTCACAAGCCGTGGGTATGGCGTTGGCGGCGAAGATGGATAAAAAGAAATATCAAACTTATTGTATTGTCTCGGATGGGGAGCATGATTCCGGCAATACTTGGGAGGCAGTAATGTTCGCCGCTAAATACAGATTGAATAATCTGACCGCGATTATGGATCGGAACAATATCCAAATAGACGGGTATACGGAGGATATTATGCCCTTAGAATCTTTGCGCAAGAAATATGAATCTTTTAACTGGCATGTTTTAGAAATTGACGGACATAGCATTGAGCAGTTTGTGGACGCGGTGAATGAAGCGCATGCTATTTATGAAGCGCCGACTATGATTATTGCCCATACGATTCCGGGCAAAGGCGTAAGTTTTATGGAGCGGGATTATTTGTGGCATGGCAAACCGCCGACTAAAGAACAGGCCGAGGCGGCTTTAAAAGAACTGCGGACATTGCAGGAAAAAATACAAAGTAAGCATAAATGATTAATTCGGACGCAAAATTAAATTCTAAAATTTTTGATGCTGATGTTGAACAACGCGCCACTCGCGAGGGTTATGGAGAGGGTTTGCTTATTGCCGGCGCGGAAAATCCGAATGTGGTGGTGTTGAGCGCTGACCTTACCGAGTCCACGCGAGCAGAAGCTTTTTCTAAAAAGTTTCCCGACCGATTTTTTGAAATGGGAGTAGCGGAACAAAATATGGCGGCGGTTGCGGCTGGCTTAGGCGTTTCCGGAAAAATCCCTTTTATTTCTTCTTATTCTACTTTTTCTCCGGGAAGAAATTGGGAGCAGATCAGAACTACCATTTGTTATAACGATTCTAATGTGAAAATTGCCGCGCATCATGCCGGATTAATGACTGGCCCGGATGGCGCCACTCATCAAAATAATGAAGATATTGCGATTATGCGGGTTTTGCCGAATATGCGGGTTTTTGTTCCCTGCGATGCGCTGGAAGCAAAAAAAGCGACGATTGCCGCAGCCAAAATTACCGGGCCGGTTTTCATCCGTTTTAGCCGTGAAAAAAGCCCTATTATAACAACTGAAGAAACGTCGTTTGTTCCCGGGAAATCAATTTTGGTTTGGAAGTCGGTTAAGCCGCAGGTTGCAATCATTGCTTGCGGATTTTTGCTTCATAATGCTTTAAAAGCGGCCGCCGAATTAGAAAAAGAAAAAATTTATTCTTTGGTTATCAATATGTCGACCATTAAGCCATTGGATGAAAAGGCGGTTGTGGATGCGGCGAAAAAATGCGGAGCAGTGGTGACAGTAGAAGAGCATCAGATTTATGGCGGGCTTGGCGGAGCAGTGGCGGAAGTTTTAGCAAGAAAATATCCTGCGCCTATGGAATTTATTGGCTTGCAGAATACTTTTGGCGAATCCGGCGCGCCAAAGGATTTGGTGGAAAAATATGGCATGGGAGTCAAGGATATTAAAGAAGCGGTAGAAAAAGTTTTAAAGAGAAAGAGTACGGAATAAATAAAACTATTTTTCGCTTTGTATTGCGGTGCGAGTTTTTTGTTAGTAAAAACGGATGTGGTAAAATTGATAGTAATGAAAGATATAATCGCTATTGGTTCAGCCACTAGAGATAATTTTTTGGAGTCGGATTATCAGATGATTGATTGGCCGGATACGCCTTCAAAAAAGGCCTTGGTTTTTCCCTTTGCGGAAAAGATTGGCGTTAAAAAGTTTTATTCTACTATTGGTGGAAATTCGGCTAATGCTAGCGTAACTTTTGCTAGGCAAGGTTTTAAAACTGCGTGTTTCGCGAAATTAGGCAAAGATCTAGCGGGGAAAGAATTGATTAGTTATCTTAAAAAAGAGGGCGTGGCTACTAAATTGGCGGTTTATTCCGACGAGAAGCCGACGGCTTACTCTGTTTTATTATTAAGCGGCGGCGAACGGACAATTTTGGGATACCATGGCGCCTCTGATACCGTAGTTTTAGAAGATTTTAATTTGAAAAAATTAAAAAGTCGTTGGTGGTATTTGTCTTTAGCCGGAGAATCTGACAAGGTTTATCCAGATTTAATAAAATTTGCCCGCGAAAATAAAATTAAAGTCGCTTTTAATCCTAGCGGCCATCACATTAAGCATCGTCGCCAGGAGATTTTAGATTCTTTAAAGGATTTATCTTTTTTGGTTTTAAATGATGGCGAGGCTGCCGAGTTAGTCGGAATATCTTTTGAGAAAGAAAAAGAAGTTTTTAAAAAATTGGATAATTTGATGCCGGGTATTGTGGCGGTTACTAAGGGTCCTGCCGGGGTGGCGGTTTCTGACGGAAAAAATATTTATCACGCCGGAGTTTTTAAGGAAAAAATTATCGCTGATAGAACAGGAGCTGGAGATTCCTTCGGTTCTGGTTTTGTGGCCGGATTAATGAATTTTGAACTAAGCACTAAGAACTTAGAACTTAGAACAGAAGCAATTCAATACGCCATCCGTTTGGCAACTGCTAATGCTACTTCTGTTGTAGAGCATATCGGCGCCACCGAAGGAATTTTGACGAGAGAGCAGTTTGAGCAAGATCCAAGATGGAAAGATTTAAATATACAGGTGGAAAGTTTATCCCGCTAGAGACAATTAAACTTTAATTATGTATTTAATGAATAAACAACTAGCGTTAGTCGACGTTAAGCAATCAAGATGCGGATGCGCTTTTTTAAGCGCATCCTGTCTCTAACGGGATGAATGGGTACGCAGAACATATCGCTAAAATTTTACGGACTGATAAGCATGAGATAGAAAATTTAGAACGCGGATTAGAAAAAGCTACCGGTAAAGTCGGGCTTTTAAAAATGATTGTAGAAACTGATGAAGAATTGTTGAGCGATAGATTAAGCATTCTTGGTTTGTCGCGCTCATCCTCCGCGGTTGAGGTTTATGACGCTTTAATTAGTAAAATTGAGGCGGATGATTTGGCGCTTTTAAAATATATAGGATTAGAACGAAAAGATACTGCTGCCGCCGCTCAAAAAACCGTAGATTTTGTGAAGAGAATCCATCCGCCTTTTATGGGGTACTTTTTAAAAAAAGAAAAAGCGAAACAATTTTTGATTGCCGAACCGCCTAAGAGAGTTTTAGCGGCTTTGGGTTATAAGTATGTGGAGGAAATGCTGCAAAAAGAAGATTTATTGGAGGTTTACAGCGCTTTAAGATTTTTAGAGGGAGGCGAATGGCTGAATAATGTTTTTTTTAAACAGTATGAAACTTTGCACACGGATGATTTTGAAGAACGGCAAATTGAAGTACGGGCCTTGCATCCCAAATGGGCGGCGGCAGCGGAAAAATTTGTCGCTAAAAAATATCATAACGTCAGTCATTTGAAAGAGCTGGGCGTGATTTTTGTCATTCCGGTTTTTTTGGGGATTTCGGGAGAGACTTTGCGGGTAGTCAGTTTGTTATTGCATTATCTCAACGAAGTTCAATTTTATTCGGGGCTTTTTCAAGATTTTAGAAAAGACAATGTTTCTTTTTCGGACAAAGTGATTTCTTTATTAAGGGGCGACGTGATTGAGCATCGCCTTCCGGAACAGCTAATGGAGGCGGCGCGCCCCAGATTTTTAGTGATCCAGCGTTATCTGGCTAAGGATGATGAAAATGATTGGCGGCTGATTGAGCCACATATAAATCCGGAAGCGATTCATTGGCAGAAAGCGGAAGATGAGATTGTTCGGGTTAATGAAAAAATTCTTGATTTTAAAAACGGATTGGAATTTTGGCGGGACCTTGGTTCCGTTGGCGGATTTTTTAAGAGTGAAATTGGCAATGATATTCTAGTAAGCTTCAATCTGGTGGATACAGTAATGGCATTGGTAAAAAGAAAAGAATTAATCAAGTATCTTTATCATCATCAAGAGGCGATGTGGAATAAAATTTTTGCCTATTACTTTGGCATGGGAAAGCTAGAAGAGATGAGTCGGAAGCATATTTTGAAGGGATGGTTTGAGGTATAATAATCGCAAACCTGCCTGCCGGCAGGCAGGAATAATGCAAATCTTATTATGACTTTGAAACAAATAATTGAAGATGCGGAACAGCGCGGCATTGCGTTGGGGCATTTTAATATCTCGGAATTTGTTGCTTTAAAAGCTATTTTAGAGGGCGCTAGCCAATTAAATGTTCCTATTATAATTGGGGTTTCCGAGGGCGAGCGAGAATTTATTGGCATTAAGGAGACAGTAGCCTTAGTGAGGGCTTTCCGTGAAGAGTATTCGGTGCCGATATTTTTAAATGCTGATCACACTCATTCTTTAGAGGCGGTAGAGGAAGTTGCTAAAGCTGGCTTTGACGCAGTTCTTTTTGACGCGAGTAAAGAGCCATTAGAGAAAAACATTAAATTAACTAAAGAAGCGGTATTGCGGGCTAAGATTTTAAATCCGAATATTTTAGTGGAAGGAGAAATTGGATACATTGGCGCTTCTTCCAAGATTTTACAAGAATTACCCAAAGATATTTCTTTAGAGGAAAAAGATTTGCCGACGGCTGAAGAAGTGGCAGAGTTTGTTCAAAAAACCAAGGTAGATTTATTAGCGCCGGCAGTAGGTAATATTCATGGCATTTTGGCGAATATTCCCAATCCCCGTTTGAATATAAAAAAGGTTCGGGAAATGAAGCAGGCAGCCAAAATTCCCTTAGTTTTGCATGGCGGTTCGGGCATTGCTGATGACGATTTTAGAGTTGCTATTAAAGCGGGTATTTCCACTATTCATATTAATACTGAAATTAGAGTGGCATGGCGTAAGGGAGTAGAAATGGGATTAAAGCGGAATCGCGACGAGGTAGCGCCTTATAAGATTCTTTCGTCGGCCTTGGAGGGCATCAAAGAGATTGTTTTGAATAGATTAAGAATTTTTAATGGTTTGTAGATTCTTTACTTAATTCGCATTATTTGCTAACATTCGCATTATTAGCGATTACTCTATATGGAATTAATTGCGCAAAAAAGAGAAATTTTTGGACGCGCCGTAAAGCCGTTACGCGCCAAGGGTTTTGTACCGGCAGAACTTTACGGCAGGGGGCTGGAGAATTTGCATTTAGCGGTGTCCAAGAAAGAATTGTCAAAAGTTTTTAAACAAGCCGGTGAAAACGGGATGGTTACTCTTTTGGTGGATCAAGAGAAGCGCCCGGTATTAATTCATGATTTGCAATTGGATCCCGTTACTGATGAGGCTTTAAGCGTAGATTTTTATCAGGTCCGTTTGGATGAAAAAATCAAAATTAAAGTTCCTGTGGAATTTATTGGCGTCGCTTCGGCGGTCAAGGACAAGAGCGGAATTTTAGTAAAAGCCGTTCAGGAAGTTGAAGTGGAAGCGTTGCCAGCCGACATTCCTCATTCCATTCCAGTAAATTTGGAATCTTTAATCGATATAGGAAAAAGCATTCGATTAAAAGATTTAGCTATTCAAGGAGATTTTAAGTTTTTAATTGAACCAGAAACCGTTTTGGCCACTATTACCGCGCCGGTTACTGAAGAAAAAGAAGCCGAGTTGGCGCAAGCCGTGGATCTTTCTACTGTTAAGGTAGAAAGCGAAGAGAAGAAAGCGGACAGAGACGCTAAAAAAGCAGAGGAAGGCGTTGCAAAAACTCCAGCTGCCGAAACTCCTGCAAAACCCGCTAAGCCCGCAAAGTAGGTATAATATTATTATGCGTCTTTTGGACGTAAGCAAAGTAAAAGGAGCCATCCTATTGGCGGTATTTTTATGTTATTTTATTTTTGGTTTAGCGCCAATCTTAGCTGTTCAAAATCAAGCAGAAAGAGTGGAATTAGAAAAACAGTTGGCTGATTTAGAAAAACAAATAGCCGATAACGAAACTCTCATTGATGCCTATAAAAAACAGGGAAAAAATCTTACCCAAGAGATTGGCGTTCTGAATGCCAAAGTTAGTAAGCTTAATTTGCAAATTAAATCTATTACTTTAACTCTATCCCGTTTAGACGCGGAGATAACGGATAATAAAAAAGAAATAAAAACTACCGAAGAGAATATCGAACTTAATAGGCAAGCGCTAGCTTCTTCTTTAAGAAGCGTTTATGAAAATGACCACGTTACTTTAATAGCGGTATTACTGCAAAGCCGCCAAATTTCTGATTTTTTTGGAGGATTCAATAATTTAATGGCGGTGCAAGATAATTTGCTGGTCGCGGTTAATAAGATTACTAATTTACGCGATAAATTATTGGAAGAGACTGAAGCGTTAGCGCTTAAAAGAAAAGACCAGATAGCTTTGAAAGCATATCAGGATAGCCAGAAGACTACCCTTTTAAGCACTAAGGGCGAGAAGGATGCCTTGCTCAATATTACTAAGGGGCAAGAATCGCGTTATCAAGAATTATTAAAATCTAATAAGAAAACTGCTTCGCAAATTCGTAGCCGGTTATTTGAATTATTGGGTGGCGGCAGCCTTTCGTTTGAACAAGCGTATGAATTTGCTAAATTCGCCGAGCAGGCTACTGGCGTGAGGGCGGCTTTGATCTTGTCAGTTTTGGAAAGAGAATCTTTATTGGGCCAAAATGTCGGGCGATGCAATTACAAGACTGCGATGTCGCCTGGAGTGCCGCCGAAACCGGGGAAGCGTGATGACATTTCTTTATTTTTGGCTTTAACCGCTCAACTGGGAATTAATCCGGAAACGATCACGGTTTCTTGCGCAAATAGTGATGGCGCTTATGGTGGCGCTATGGGCCCGGCGCAATTTATTCCATCAACCTGGAATTTATATAAGAATCGGGTTTCAGAAATTACCGGCAACAATCCGGCTTCGCCGTGGAATAACGGGGACGCTTTTATGGCAACGGGTTTGTATTTAAAGGACGCCTCTAAAGGATGCGATGCTATTTATAGCCGGCAAACAGATATTGAGCGTTGCGCGGCGGCGAAATATTATGCGGGCGGCCGTTGGCGAAATCATCTTTGGGGATATGGAGACCGAGTGGCTACGAGAGCGAATCAGTTGCAGGCTGATATAGATATACTTAATAGCTAGATTTTTCTAGATAATTTTTGTATTATAATAAGCGGTTCATTTATTTTTAAAAAAGGGAGGCGGAAGATGGCAAAGATTATTGAAGAGGGTTATCACGGCAAAGAGCCGCTAGTTTATTGGTGGATTGGACGGCGCTGTTCTTGCGAATGTCGTTGTATTTTTGAACTAGAAAAAAAGGATGAATTGGTTAAAATTCCTAGAAATAATGTTAAGGTTGGCCTTTTTATTTTTGAAGCAAAATGTCCTAAGTGTGGTCGGTCTGTTGAGGTTTGGTTTGATTTTGACGACTCGAAAAACTTGAAAGGAATGAGCTAATGATAATTCCCTGGAGCATTTTGGAGAAAGTTGAAAAGATTTTACAAAGAGATGCGGCAGAAGATGAAAGAGAGCGTAAAGCAAAATTGACGGAAAAGCGAAGATGGGAAGAGGTTGATCAATTGCGAAAGAGAAAGAATAAAGAACTATTAGTTTATGCGCAGAAAGCGGTTACTTGGCTGAAAGATTTTTACGATAGCAGGGAAGGAAAAAAAATTCTGAAATTAAACTATGAGGTGAATTTTTTCAATGCTTCGTTTTGGGGCGGTTTTCCGGCTCCCGGTAGTGAAATGACGACGTTTGCAACTATTTATATGTCTGAAAGCGGCCGGGTTTATTATGGAGAGCGCTATAAAGGTTTTCCTAAGAAGTCGTTATTGTTGGGTTCTTTGAAAACGAAAATGAATCCGAATGCCTTGGTAAAGAGATTGCATCCTGAATACCTTAAGCTTTTTGTTCAATCGTTAGAGAATGGAAAGGTTTGGCAATATCTTGAATGGTCTTTGAGGTGATCGTGAATCTCCCCTCAATTAAAATTCCGACTAGTGTCGGAATTTTTTAATATAAGCATAATATTATGGGCGTGAATCTATAGATATTGTTAAATTCTAGCGCTATCCTATAGGATAGCACCGCATAAGTGAATCTTGAGATATAAAAATACCACGGGCACCCGTGATATTTTTACTTATTAATTTTCTTTAAAAGAATATCCAGATCGCCGTCTAAGATTTTTTCTATGCCGTGAACTTTAACGTTAAATCGGTGGTCGGTAATGCGGTCATCCGGAAAGTTATAGGTACGGATTTTTTCCGAGCGATCGCCGGAACCAATTTGCTGCCGGCGTTCGGCAGTAAGCTGTCCCAGCTGTTCAGCGCGCTGGAGCTCGTATATTTTGGCGCGGAGAATAGACATCGCCGCTTCTTTATTGGCGCTTTGTGAGCGTTCGGCTCGGGAAAATACCGAGATGCCAGTGGGTTTATGGACAATTCGTACCGCGGTTTCCACTTTGTTGACGTTTTGACCGCCCGGGCCGCCGCCGCGTTGGAAAGTGATTTCTAAATCGCCTTGGTTGATTTGGAGTTCTTTATCTTCAACTTCTGGCAGTATTGCGACAGTGGCAGTGGAGGTGTGCACTCTGCCGGCTTTTTCGGTTTTTGGCACTCTTTGAATTCGGTGAACGCCAGATTCGTTTTTCAAGGCATCATAGACATTTTGTCCTGATCCGCCAGCTGACGGAGAAGAATTACCCATAATTTTCCCAATAAAAGTTTTATATCCGCCGATAGTGCCTTGACTAGAATCAACAGTAGAAAAACCCCAGCCTTTATTGGCGGAATATCGTTGGTACATCCTTACTAGATCGCCGGCAAAAATAGCGGCTTCATCGCCACCAGTACCAGCGCGAATCTCAATAATAATTTTATTAGTCATAATATTTAGCGACTAGTCATTAGCCATTAGTGATTAGTATAACTCTCTATGAAAATAAATAACTAGTGGCTAACCACTAGTTATTTACGATTACTTTTTATTTTTCTTCACTCGGACTTTGGCAGTTTTTTTTGGAACTTCCGAGGCTTTAGCGCGGCGGGCTTTGAAGCGCTCAACTTTTCCGGCCGTATCAATCATCTTTTCTTTGCCAGTGTAAAAAGGATGGCAGTTATGGCAAATTTCCACCTGGATTTCCGGCTTAGTGGCGCCGACAACAAATTTATTGCCGCAAGCGCAGTGGGCTTCCGCTTTATCGTAGTATTTTGGATGGATATCTTTTTTCATAATTTTCAATCATAGCATTAAAAGTTTCTAAAAGGCAAATTTAAGACTTGATATTGGCTCTTGACTTATTTTCAGCATTCTTTTTATAATATTATTTGGTAGATTAGTTTGAAAATTCTATAACCCCAAAGGAGGGCTATATGAAGAAGATGTCGATGGCTGCGGTTGGACTATTAGCTGGCGTGATGATGACGGGTTGTAGCGTGTTAGATACGAAGTCTGTTAAGCCGGGTCTTTTTGGTGATGATGCGGTAAAGATGATGGCGGCATTTGACACCCTAGAGGCGGGCAAGACCACCAATGAGCAGTGGATGACCACTGGGTTTGATCTTTCTAAAGCGAAGAATTTTACTGTTTCTCCGGGACCGATGGCGTTGAGGAAAATCCTTGGTGAAGAGGTTTTCCAGTCTACTTATGGATGGTATTCGGCTAAGGGTAAGGTTGATGAGCTTTTGGCTGACCTTGCTCCCTATAGCATGGTTGAGATTCCCTTTAAGGTTACAACTAAAAAGGAGAGCCGTTTCTATATTTCTACCAAGTATGAGTTTACCGAGGGTGATGGAACTGTTTTAACTTTTGTGTTTAAAAATGGCGTTCTGGTTTATAAAGCTCCGTCTCCGCAGAAGTTTAGCGAAGATCATAGTAATAGCGCGTTTGCGCAGGGACTTTTTCCTTGGTTGAAGATTGTCAAGGACGTTAAAGGCGTAGTTGAGTGAAGTTTTTAACCCCCTTCTTTTCACACGAAAGTGTAAAAGAAGGGGGTTTTATATTATTAATCGTGTTATTGACGCCTGAGATTTTTTCGCTTATTGTTATTTCTAGATAATTAGTTCTTTTATTTCTGTGAAAAAGGAGGTAGAGGATGAAAGTTATAAGCAGATTGGTTGGGTTATCGCTGTTTTTATTGATACCGATTGGTTGCGTGTCTCGAGATTTTAAAAGCGTGAAAACGGGAATTTTAAATGACGACCCTAACGCATTATTGGCGGTTGGTTCCAAGATTGAATTAGGCGTGACAAGCAGGGCAGATTTGGAAGCGCAGGGTTTTAATTTTTCGGCGCCTAACGTTCAGTTTATCAAAGGCAAGGACGCGTTCCGATATTTATTGTCAAAGAAATTTTTTAAAACAGTTCGATTTTTAGGCGGAGTGTTAGTGGAAAAACCGATTGATGGCGTTTTGGAATCTTTGGAAAATTATCAGCTTTATTTGATTCTCAATAAAGAGGTTTTAAAAGTAAAAGATAAAATTTATCTTTCTACCAAAAATGAATGGCTGGAAATGAATGAGCTCCTTTTTATTCTTATGTTTAAAGACGACAAGGTTGTTTATTATGGCTGGGGACAGAGCCGTGTGAATCGGTTGGCAACTCAGTATAGCTTTCTTGGTGGAATTTTGAGGTTCAGTTTGGCGGATCCCGATGAGACGTTTGATGAGTTAACGGACCCCAATCGTAAAGATGAGGATGGTCTGGGGCTAGGTTCGCTTTTCAAGAAGTCAGACGAAAAAGATGAAAAAGATAAGGATTAAAATTACCCCCCTTGACCAATCGGTCAAGGGGGCTTATAATAAATTTCACAATGGAATAGAATCGGTAAGTTTAAAAATTTATTTCTGTAATTTATCCGGCCGGTTGTTTGTCGCTAGAAGCGATGAATAACGGGCCGGATATGTTATTGATAGGAATTAGTTGTATGGATTGCACGTTGATAATTAAATATAAAAACTTATTTTTGAAAATAAGTTTTACGCAACAAGTAATAAGTAAGGTTCCCACACATAAATTATGTATGGGATAAATTAGAAAATTTTGTAGTTGTCCCAATTTATTTTTTAGTAATTGGCGACTAGTGACTAGCGACTAGAATTTCTAGTGGCTAAACCCTAGTGGCTAGTGGCTAAATTATTTTTGAGGATTTGATCCTGGTCCAGGATGAACGCTGGCGGCGTGGATAAGGCATGCAAGTCATACGGACAGAGTTTAAGATTATATCAAGGACTCTGTTAGTGGCGAACGAGTTAGTAACGCCTTGGTACGTACCCCGAAGACGGAAATAACTCGCCGAAAGGCGGGCTAATATCCGATAGCATCGTGCTTCACTATTGTTCAGCACTTTTAGCGATTAGCGACTAGTATTTAGCGACTAGTGAAATAAAATTTTTCTAGTGGCTAGTCACTAGTGGCTAATGACTCGAGTGGCGAGCGGTAGCGAGGCACGATTAAATCTCGCAAGAGGCTTTGGGAGCGACCTAGGTCCGATCAGCTAGTTGGTAGGGTAATGGCCTACCAAGGCTATGACCGGTAGGGGAGCTGAGAGGCTGTTCCCCAACGACGGAACTGAGATACGGTCCGTACTCCTACGGGAGGCTGCAGTCGAGAATATTCGACAATGGGCGAAAGCCTGATCGAGCGACGCCGCGTGCAGGAAGAAGGGCTTCGGCCTGTAAACTGCTTTTTTGTTTCAAAAAGTTATTGATTAGAACAAGAATAAGGGGCTGCAAACCTCGTGCCAGCAGCAGCGGTAATACGAGGGCCCCGAGCGTTATCCGGATTTATTGGGCGTAAAGAGTGCGTAGGAGGTCTGATGCGTCTTTTGTTAAATTCCAGAGCTTAACTCTGGAGCCGCAGGAGATACGGTCAGACTAGAGGATACCAGAGGTTGATGGAACACATGGTGTAGGGGTGAAATCCGTTGATATCATGTGGAACACCGAAGGCGAAGGCAATCAACTGGGGTACTCCTGACTTTTAAGCACGAAAGCGTGGGGAGCAAAAAGGATTAGATACCCTTGTAGTCCACGCCCTAAACGATGTCGGCTAGCTGTTTCGAGTATCGACCCTCGGAGTGGCGAAGCTAACGCATTAAGCCGACCGCCTGGGAAGTACGGCCGCAAGGCTAAAACTCAAAGGAATAGACGGGGACTCGCACAAGCGGTGGAACATGTGGTTTAATTCGATAGTAAACGAAGAACCTTACCAGGGCTTGAAATCCAAACGAAAGGTTGCTGAAAGGCAATCCTTCTCTCAAGGACGTTTGGACAGGTGTTGCATGGTTGTCGTCAGCTCGTGGCTTGAGTTGTTCCCTTCAGTGGGGTAACGAGCGCAACCCTTGCCTCAAGTTATTTTGTCTTGAGGGACTGCCGAGTTTTACTCGGAGGAAGGTGAGGATGACGTCAAATCCGCATGACCCTTCGATGCCCTGGGCTACACACGTGTTACAATGGCCGGTACAATAGGTTGCCAAGCCGTAAGGCGGAGCTAATCCTATCAAAACCGGCCTCAGTTCAGATTGAGGGCTGAAACTCGCCCTCATGAAGTCGGAATCGCTAGTAATCGTGGGTCAGCTATACCACGGTGAATACGTTCTCGAGTCCTGTACTCACCGCCCGTCACTGCAGGGGAGCCGGGAATAGCCGAAGTCCAGTTATGCTGGGTCAAGCTAGGTTCGGTGACATGGCAGAAGTCGTAACAAGGCACGCGTAGCGGAAGCTGTGCGTGGATTATTTACATTTAATATCGATAATTTATAAATTTATTTTATGAATTTGGAAAAAGGTTTTGGCCGAGGAGCCTTAAGTCTCGGTTCGGTTGCCTAAAGCAACTGTAGTTGGGGCAACTACAAAGTTTTCTAAGAGTAATCGCTAACCTGCCGGCAGGCAGGAATAATGCGAATTGGTGTTTATTTTGTTACAATTTAATTGTAATGGCTGGGCAAGCAAAAACCGTTTTAATTGTCGAAGACGATGTTTTTTTGATGGCGCTTTTAAAAAATCGCATGGAAAGCGAAGGCTTTTCGATTTTAGCGGCTAAAGATGGTGAAGAGGCTATTAAGGTCCTCAAGGACATCAAACCGGACATAATCCTTTTAGATATTATTTTGCCTGGTAAATCGGGATTTGAAGTTTTAGAAGAAATGCAATCTGATCCGCAAATTCAGAATTCACCCGTAATGATTATTTCTAATTTGGGCCAGGATATGGATATTGATCGTGGGAGAGATCTTGGAGCTTTAGAATATTTTGTGAAAGCTCGGAGTTCAATGGACGATGTTATAGTGAAAGTTAGTAATTTCTTAAAAAATAAAAAATAGTTATCCCCAGCCACCTTTTTATTTCTTATAAGGCTGTTATAATACTTTATATGAACAATCAATATCAAAAAAAGGGATTTACCCTTGTTGAGTTATTAATAGTTATTGGCATTTTGGCTGTTTTAGCAACGGCAACAGTTTTGGTTTTAAATCCAGCCGAGCTTTTTCGCCAAGCACGCGATACTAAGAGAATTAACGATCTTGAAGCATTAAGGAGCGCAGTAAGTTTATATCTTTCCACTGTTTCTAGCCCGGATATGGATGCAGCCGGCAGCTGCGCCGCTAATTATTGGGGTAGCGTTGCCGGAGCCGCGGAAAACTTTACTGGCTCTCCTGCTCAACATGCTAATGTTGCTACTGCGATTGATGGCACTGGCTGGTTACCTATTGATTTTACTCAAATTCCGGGCGGATCTCCGCTTAGTTCGTTGCCAACTGACCCATTAAATCCTGATACTGCTACTCAAGCTTATACTTATCGTTGTGATAACACTGCTAAGACTTTTGAACTCAATGCGAATATGGAAAGCACCAGATATGCCCAAGGCGGCAGTGATGATGTAGAATCAACAGACGGTGGAGATCAAGTTGGCATTTATGAAGGTGGCAATGATCCAGGACTGAATCTCTAAGCCGTGAATTGAGAATAAAGAATTATGAATTAAGGAGCGAGGAACGCTCCTTTTTTCTTTCGTTGTATAATTAAGTTATGCTTCAGATCCCTAATGAAAAATTAAAGGATTTTTTAGTGGGCCGGGGAACGGTTACCGCGGAGGATTTTGATTTAGCTATTCAAGAGGCGGAGAGGCAGGGGCAAGCGCTTTCTAATATATTAATTACTCGTAATTTAATAGCGCTGGATGATTTTAATAAATTATTGGCTGATTATTTTGGGGTGGAGTTAGCGGATTTAGCCAAACGAAAAATTGATGAAGAAATTTTGCGTTTATTGCCGGAAGAGTTGGCTAGGCAAAAGCGGGCTATTGTTTTTAGTCGAGAGGCTGACGGCAGTTTAAATGTGGCGATGGAAGATCCTAGTGATCTTCCGACGATTGAATTTCTTTCGCGATACTTAAACGCCCAGCTGCGTTTATTTTTAGCCTCGAGCGAGGATCTAAATCGGGGCTTTGTTTATTACGGGCGGAAGTTGGCTTATGATTTTAAGAAAATTATTGAAGAAAATATTCAGGCGACTTTAAAGAGTCGGGCTTACGGAAAAGAAGAAAAAGAAGCGGCTTTGGAGCTACCCATCGTTTCCATTGTTGATAATCTTTTATCTTATGCTATGGCTAGCCGGGCGTCGGATATTCATATTGAAATCTTGGATGAGGAAATTTTAGTGCGTTTTAGAATTGATGGCGTACTCCATGAAATCGTCAGAATTCCTAAAGAAGTCCATGCTTCTATTACGGCGCGTCTGAAGCTTCTATCGGGCTTGAAGCTGGATGAACATGGCAAGCCGCAAGACGGCCGTTTTCGTTATAAAATGTCTGGCGATCTTATGGATGTTCGGGTAGCGGTGATGCCCACTTATTATGGAGAAAAAGTTGAAATGCGTTTATTGTCCGCGGCTCAGCGCGCCCCTTCTTTAGATGAATTAGGATTTTTGGCGGATCACAAAGAAATAATTTTAAGAAACATTAAAAAAACTTACGGGATGGTTTTGGTATGCGGCCCTACTGGCGCTGGTAAAACCACCACCTTATACGCGCTGATTAATATTTTAAATAGGCCTGAGGTTAATATTGCTACCATTGAAGATCCAATTGAATACGATATTAAATATATCAATCAAACTCAGATTAATCCTCAAGCCGGAGTTACTTTTGCGGATGGATTAAGGGCGTTGCTCCGGCAAGACCCGAATATTATTTTGGTCGGAGAAATTAGAGATGGAGAAACTGCTGATGTTGCTGTGCAGGCCGCGTTGACCGGCCATTTAGTAATTTCCAGCTTGCACACCAATGACGCTCCTACGGCTGTGCCGCGGCTGGTAGATATGAAAATACCACCATTTTTAGTGGCGGCGGTGTTAAACGCGATTTCTTCGCAAAGATTGGTAAGAAAGTTATGTCAGGATTGTAAGAAAGAATATAAACCGGACGCAGCATTAGTAGGAAATATTAGGGAAAAATTTAAAGAAATTGGGTTGGATGAAATAAAATTTAAAGCCCCCCGGATTTTATATGGGCCGCAGGGCTGTGATTCTTGCAATCATAGCGGTTATAAAGGAAGATTAGGTATTTTTGAAGTTATTGATGTTACCGATGATGTGAGGCGAGCCATCGTGAAGCCGGATTTTACTTTAGATTATTTAAAAGAAGTAATCCGCAAGCAGGGTGTTATGACTATGTTTGAAGATGGCCTAAGAAAGGTTGAGGGAGGGTTAACCAGCTTAGAAGAGGTGTTGAGAGTGCTTGGAGAATAAATTTTAAAAAAATTGGCATGCGTTTTAAATATACAGCTTCGCAATTAGATGGAAAATTAGTTGAAGGAGAAATAGAGTCTCAGTCTACTACGGAGATATTGGTTTTTTTAGGCAGAAAAGGATTAAGGCCGGTATCGATTACACCGCTGAAGGGCATTAAAACAGGCAAGAAGCTAGTATTTTTTGGACAAAGTGTTTCGGTTACTGATAAAGTTTTTTTAACTAAGTATATTTCTTTAATGTTGAGCGTGGGAACAGATTTGTTGCGCGCGATTGATATTTTGGTGAAAGATTTTAATAAGCCGGTTTTGAGGGGCTTATTGCAGGAGATTAAGAGTTCTTTAGAAAAAGGCCAGCCTTTTTACGCTACCTTTGAAAAATATCCTAAATATTTCTCTCCAGTTTTTGTTAATTTAGTGAAAGCTGGCGAGGCATCAGGCAATTTAGAAATAGTTTTTCAGGATTTGAGCATTTCTTTACAGAGAGATAAGGAATTGCAAACTAAAATCCGATCCGCTTTATTTTATCCCGCCTTGCTGTTTGCTTTGTCGATTGTAATTTTAGTTTTTTTGGTAACATTTGCCATACCAAAGATCGCTGAAGTTTTTGGTTCTTCTGGGGTGCAGCCGCCGTTATTTTCTAGAGTAGTTTTTGTGGTAGGCTTATTTTTAAACCAATATATTTGGTTCATTTTGGGAGGATTGGCGGTTTTAATAGTGGCGGCATTGCTTTTCTTTCGCAGCGTGTCTGGCTACCGAGTTTTAAACTATTTATTTAATATAGTTCCGGTGGTAGGAGCGGTTTCAAAAAAAATTGCTCTCCAGCGTTTTGCAGGCACTTTGAGCATTCTTATGCGTTCCGGTTTGCCCATCATTAAGGCTTTAGAGATTACTGCCGATACTTTAAACCATCATGATTTAAGCAAGGCGCTCAAACGAATTGCTAATGAAGGAATTTCTAAGGGTTTAACTTTGGGTGAGGCTTTTAGAAGAGAAGCAGCTTTTCCAGCCGTGGTTTCTAATTTAGTGGCTATTTCGGAAAAGGCAGGGCATTTAGATGGAATTCTCAAAACTCTTAGTGATTTTTATGATTCGGAGATAGATTCGTCTTTAAAGGTTTTAGTTTCGTTTTTAGAGCCCGCTCTGCTTTTGATGATTGGCGTAGTGGTTGGATTAATAGCGCTTTCTATTATTGTTCCAATTTATCAGTTGGTGGGACAGTTTTAAGAGTAATCGCGAATAATGCTAATGACAGCAAATAATGCTAATAAATTTAATCGAGGGCTGACTTTAATTGAGATTTTGATTTCTATAGCGATTATTGCCCTTTTGGGCACCACGGTTTTATTGAGTTTTTCAGGATATCGGCAGCGCCAGGTTTTAGAATCATCGGCGCGGTCTTTGGCAGCTACCTTGCGAGATGCTAATAAGAAGGCTGTTAATCAGGATCAGGGCAAGGAGTGGGGCGTGCATTTTGAGCGGGCAATCAGCGGTCGCGATTTTTACGCTGTTTTTAATGGGCCGGTTTATTTAACCCCGGTTCAACTTGTTTATTTGCCTCCCACTTTACGCTTTATTGATCCAGCTAGCGGATTCAAAGAAATAATTTTTGAAAAATTAACCGGATTGCCTTCTTTGGCCACCAATATTGTTGTTGCCTTAACTAGCAATGTTGCGATTTTCCAAACGATTATTGTTGATGGGGTGGGGAAAATACAATACTAAATTTAAAATGCAAAATTTTGGTGTTGCTGACGCGACAAATTTTAAAAATAAAAAGGGGCAGAGTTTAATAGAGCTTCTCTTAGCGATTGCTTTAGGATCAATGTTTATTAGTTCCGCTGTCGGGGTTTTAGTAGTGTCGTTGAGATCTGGTTCGCAGAATAAATCAATGCAAATCGCCTCTTTGTTGACGCAGGAGCTTTTAGATAAGACAAAAGTTTTTGCTGAACAGAGATGGCTTAATGTTTATAATCTTACTAAGAGCCAACCTTATTATTTAAATTTTGTCGGAGGAACTTTTGTGGCTGTGGCTGGCATAGAGTTAATTGCGTTGGACGGCATTCAGTATAGCCGGAATTTTACAGTTGCTAACTATTTGCGAAGCGGGGCAGATGATTCTTCAACGCAAATAGTTAGGGTTACAGTTTCGTGGCAACAAGGAGCTGATGTGGCTAATATAACGCGATCCCAATATGTGGCAAGAATTCGAAATTTAGTCTGGCGTAGCAGTTCTCCGGGCAGCGGGAATGAATCTCCGGTTTTTGATACTGGCGTTAATGGGGGCGCGGCTTGGAATACCATAATGTGGCAGGGAAGTGGCGGCAGTGTTGGATTTAGAATTGCCACTTCTAATTCTTTGGCTGGGTCGTGGAATTATTTTGGGCCTGGCGGAAATCCTGCGACTTATTATCAGCCAGCTGGTTCGAATATTCAGGCTTTAATAACGGCAGTGGATCATAATAATAAACGTTACGCGCGTTATCGCCCGTATTATCTTTCTGGCAGTCCCAGTGTCAACGAAGTGATTATGAATTATAGCCCATGAGAAAAATAATTTTTGATCGATCTAAACTAACACCTTCGAAGAAACGCGGTTCTCCGACTCCAGCGGTCGGAGCCCGCTCAGTCCTCGGCGCAATTTTGCGACCAAGCAAATTGCGCCTCCGGATGCTCTTCTCAGGAATTAGTTTAGATCAAAAGATGGGTTGGAGAAGGGGTGTCTCTTCTTTGCCCCTAATTTTAATTTTGGGCGGCTTGATTACTACTATGGCCTTGGGTGCAACGCTTTTAGTCTTTCTAGTCAATAATGCTAATCTAGGAGAGAGGGCTTCGGCCGAAGCTTTGGCAATCGCCCGTTCTGGCATTGACGACGGTATTTTGCAGGTTTTACGCAATAAAAATTGTCCAGATGCTTCCTGCTTGGCTTCTTATGAAGTGAGTTTAGATAATCGAACAGCCGCAGTGACTATTTGTAAAGATTTTTGCGATGGCATAGGCAAGCACACCATCATTTCTATTGCCCAAGTTTTGACTAACCACAAAAAGATCAAAGCAATTTTAGAGACGGATCCGATAACGGGGGAAGTCTTAATTGAATCAATTGCCGATATGCCTCTTTAAGTTATGAAAGGTAAGTCTATTTTTAAAAAAATTGTTAAATTTTTAAATCCTATTCCGGATATCGGCGGTCTTGAAATTAGCGATACTGCAATTCGGTTTATTGATTTGACTCATGGAAAGATTTTGCGGGCGGCGGTTAATTTATCTCCTGGAGTTATAACGGGGGGAGAAGTTAAAAATCGTTCGGCTTTGGTGGCGGCTTTAAAAAATTTACGGCGAGATTTAGGCATCCCGGAGAAAAGCATATTGAACGTAATTGTCACGGCGGCTTCCCCGCGAATTTATACGCAAATTTTTAGCGTGCCTCTTGGTATTCGGGATTCCAATTTAAATGAGGCTATTAAGTTGAATTTAGAAATGATCTCTCCTTTTGATATTCGGGAGGCTTATTATGACGCCCAGCCTTTGAAAGAAACGCCGTCGGGACAGGCCAGTTTTCTAGGAGCTTTTGCCAGCGCGCCCTTAGTGGATCAGTTTGTCGCCGCGCTGGAAGAAGCGGATTCTAATGTTATTGCTTTCGAGTTTCCAGCTTTTTCTTTAGGCCGTTTGATTAAACAATTGAGCGAAGTAGATTTTTTTGGCTCCCATATTTTAACGGATGTTTCCGCGGAAGGTTTGCATTTTTTGATCTTAGTAAAAGGGGAACTCTATTTTAGTCATTTCTTGTCTTGGCGAGAAGTGCAATCTTCTCGGCCGAGCATTGCTTTAGAGGATATGATGGACGTAGTCATTAGAGAAATAAAACGGCTGGTGAGTTTTTATAATAATCGCATTAATAGGCCGTTAGACACCATTGTGTTGTCTTCTCCTAAGCCGATTCCAGAATTAGAATCTATGATTAGGAATAATTTTCCTTTGAAGTTGCAAATACCTTCTTTGGATGCTTTCCCTGAGCTTTCTTCTGCTTGGTTCCCCGCTTTGGGAGCGGCTTTGCGCGCTTTAGTTCCTAGATCAGAAGATACTTTCATTAGCTTAATGGCGGTAGGCACCGAGGAGCGATATTTTCAAAACCGGGCCGTGCATTTTATCAGTTCTTGGCGGAATATAGGTGTCGCGGTTTTTGGATTTTTGTTGGTAGTTTTTTGGGGAATGAATATGGTTTTGGCGCAGTCGGAAAAGTCGGCCGCTAAAGAGCTATCGAACAATTTATCCAAGCCGGATTTTCAGGAAGTTGATCAACTGCAGAAACAGGCGCAGGAATTTAATCGATTAGTTGCTTCGGCTTTATTTTTAAAGAGCGCGATTAGCCCACTTTCTCCATTAATGAATAGATTAAATATTTTAAGCGGTCAGAGCGTTTCTTTGGAAAGAGTCTATTTAGACCCCAATAAAAAAATTACCATTAATGGCAAGACAGCCAGCGAAGCGGAGGCAATTAATTTTAAAAATAGGCTTTTGAAAGATTCTAATTTAGATAAGGTTGTTCTGCCTCTTTCTTCTTTTCAGCCGGGCCCCAATAACACGGTATTATTTAGCGTTAATTTTGAATGGAAATAATTATTCAAACATTAGGCTGGATTGGCGCGGCGCTTATCGTTGTCGCTTATTTTTTAGTATCTCGCCAGTATTTATCCAGCCAGAGCAGGATTTATCAATTTTTTAATTTATTGGGCGCTATGGGTGTGGGCGTCAATGTTTTTTATCAAGAGGCTTGGCCCGCGGTAGCTTTACAGATTGTTTGGGGCGTTATAGCGATTGTTTCTCTTATACGGCCAAAGAATTAAAAGTAAAACCCCTCCTTTTACACTTTCGTGTGAAAAGGAGGGGTTTATTGATTATTTAAAGGGCGGTTTCTTTTTAAGGAGGGTTTCTTGCAGAATTTTATAAATATGAGGATGTTGGTTGCGCAAATGATCTACGGCTACAAGAGTGATTCTTTCCGCGGTTTTGAAATCACCATTATCTAGAAAAAGGATGATGTTTTGGATGATTGGACTCTCATCGTCACTGCTTCCTTTTAATAGGTCTTCTAGTTTATTAGCTAATTCAATCATTTGACCGCGGGCAGTGCGGGTGTGGAAATTCATTTACCACTCCTTTTCATATAAAATGAGCAGATTGAATCTTATAATAACAAAGAATATTTAATTTTGCCAGGTAGTAGAAACTTGACAAACTATCAATAATAATATATTTTATTGATTGGTACTTTCAGAACGTAGTTTTAGTTCAAGGAGGTGGCTAATGCCCGAGTGTTTGAATGCTTATATCTTTACTCGCCGTCTTGGGCTAATGGATGGCCATGGGCCGGTAATTGTTGCGGCTAGAGATTTAGCTGATGCGGAACAATATTATCGTGATGCTGTTCGCGAAAAACATAAGGCTTTGTTAAAGGAATGCGGCCAGGAACAAAATTTTTCTCGTCAGGGCGCAGATTCCCTGGCGGAAGAAGATTTGCGTCTTATGGAAGTCAAAGAAGTTCCGATTGTTTCAGGAGCCTTCCTTCTTAATGAAGGAATGTAAGAAAGGAGAATAGAATGTTAACCTTCGTTGTTTTTTCCGGTTTTCTCTTTTTGGTCTTTGCATTATGTGACATACACACCGAACTTAAAAAAATCGTCGCTATTTTAAGTATTTTTGATTTACGGACAGAAAAAATAGAGAAGGATAAACAAAAAGAGGATTAAGAGTAAATTGAAATCCGGCACTAAGCCGG
Source organism: Candidatus Harrisonbacteria bacterium RIFCSPHIGHO2_02_FULL_40_20 (assembly GCA_001818675.1). Taxonomy (GTDB): domain Bacteria; phylum Patescibacteriota; class Minisyncoccia; order UBA6257; family WO2-44-18; genus 2-02-FULL-40-20. Next base: position 34,550 of record MHJF01000011.1, read on the forward strand.
ATTTTTAATTTGGTTGTTTTAGTTTTTCAATAATCTCTAAAAGGTTTTTTTTTAATATTTTTTTATTCTCGGCAGTGATTTTTTTTAAAACAAACTCCTCGGCTTTTTGGCGCACTGTTTTTGTAGTTGGCCGGATGCCGATGCGCAATCTCCAAAAATTATTGGTCTTTAAGGCGGCTTGGATGCTTTCTATGCCGTGGTGGCCGGCAGCGCTATGGCCCGGTTCAGTAAATTTATATTTTCCAATTTCAAGGTCGCTATCGTCTTGGACAATTAGTAATGCTTCTGGCTTGATATTGTATTTATTTAACGCTTGAGCAACAAAGCGGCCGGATTCGTTCATGTATGTATTGCTAGCCAATAGGGTATAGGGTAGAGAGTATAGGTTTTGATCTTTAAGATATTTTATAAAAATTAGGCCAACATTATGGTAAGTGTTCCTATATTTTTTTTCTGGATTGCCGAGGCCGATGATGAGTTTCGGGTTAAGGGTTAAGGGTTTAGGATGAAGGGTTGCCATTGATTGTATTTTAATATAATTTCACAATATTTTCTATTTTACTTGAACATATTTTATTCACGTTTTATACTAGACTACATATATGAAAAATTTTTGGCTTGCTGCTAGAGAAATTATTGAAGTAGTGGTCATTGCTCTAGTAACGGTTTTTATTATTCGCAGTTTTTTAGTCCAGCCATTTTTAGTCAATGGAGCGAGCATGGAGCCTAATTTTGAGGATGGCAATTATCTTTTAGTAGATGAAATTTCTTATCGTTTTGCCGCGCCGCGGAGGGGAGAGGTGGTGGTATTTCGTTATCCTAATGATCGATCCGTTTTTTTTATCAAAAGGCTCGTTGGTTTGCCCGGAGAAAGATTAGTGATTAGAGACGGAAAGATTTATATTGAAGGGAAAGAATTAAGCGAAGAGTACTTGGGCCCAACGCCCCATACAGAGGGTAAGATTTCGGTCAATTTGGGGAAAGACGAATATTTTGTTTTAGGCGATAACCGTTCTTATAGCTTTGATTCTCGTAATTGGGGGCCGATTCAAAGGGAGGATATTATTGGAGTAGCCAGAATTCGAGTATTCCCGTTTAACGCTATGAATGTTTTTAGCTACGAATAGAGTTTATGCCCGGTGCTACAACTTTGATGGTGTTTTCAGCAGAAAACACAAAAGTATCTGTCCCGGACAAAGACTTATAAATAATCTATATTTATTAAAACAATCAAGGTTGAATCTAAATTTATGTCAAAGTTGTAGCACCGGGTATGAAAAAATCTAAAAATAAAAATCTTATTAATAGTCCAAAAGGAATGCATGATATTCTTCCGCAGGATCAGCCGATTTGGGAAAAAATGCGCAAAGTGGCTAAGGACATTTCCGATTCTTATAATTTTTCACGAATCGATACTCCCATCGTTGAGTATGCGTCTCTTTATGAGAGGCCGTTGGGGGCGGGCAGCGATGTAGTGGAAAAACAAATGTTTATTTTAAATACTAAAGGAGGGGATGGGCTGGCGTTGCGTCCGGAGGGCACCGCGGGAGTGTCTCGGGCTTATCTTCAGCATGGCTTAAGCCATTTGGCCCAGCCGTTGAAGCTATATTATGAAGGCCCGATGTTCCGTTATGAGCATCCGCAAGCTGGGCGTTTTCGCCAATTTTATCAATCCGGGTTTGAAATTATTGGATCGGAAGGCGATGCGGTTTATGATGTTCAGGTTATTTTAGCTTGCGTTCGTCTATTAGAAACTTTGAAAATTAAAAATTTGTCTATTGAGGTCAATACTATTGGGTGTAGAACTTGCCGGCCAAATTATCGGAGAAAACTTTTGGAATATTATAAGGGCAAAGAAAAGAAAATTTGCGCTGATTGCCAGAGGAGATTAAAAAATAATCCTTTGCGGGTTTTGGATTGTAAGGAAGATATATGTCAGCCTTTTATTAAAGAGGCGCCGATTATGTTGGAGAATTTATGCGTTTTTTGCAACAAGCATTTTAAAGCGGTTTTAGACCATTTGGAGGAGTTGGCGCTGCCTTATAGGTTAAATAATCATTTGGTTCGGGGTTTTGATTATTATAATCGGACCGTTTTTGAAATTTTTACCGAAGGCTTTGCTCCAGCTTTAGCGGCGGGCGGCCGGTATGATTATTTAATGGAAATGATTGGCGGTCGGGCAACGCCGGCGGTAGGCGGCGCTATTGGCCTAGACAGGTTAGTGGAGATTATTAAGTCTCACGAAATTAATCTTATTGCTAAGAAAAAACCAAAAATATTTTTAGTTCATATTGGCGATGAGGCGAGAAAAAAGGCCTTAACTATCGTAGAGTCTTTATTATTGGCGGGCATTGATGTTTATGAGTCTTTAGGTAAAGATTCTTTAAGGGCGCAATTGAAAATTGCCGATAAAATAGCATCGCCGTTGGCGTTAATTTTTGGGCAGCAGGAAGTTTTTGAGCAAACGATTATTATTCGGGACATGAAGACTGGCGCTCAGGAAACTGTTCCGTTGGTCAAGATCGCTAATGTTCTTAAGAAAAGATTGAAGTAGCGCAATGTATTCTTGTTTATTTTGTAAAATAGCCAATAAGCAAATTTCATCGGAAATTGTTTTTGAAAATGACAGCCTTCTGGCTTTTAAAGACATACGGCCTTCGGCTCCGGTGCATTATTTGATAGTGCCTAAAGAGCATATTCAATCCATTGCTCATTTAAAAGATAATCACCGCGGCGTACTTTCTGATTTGGTTTTTTCTGCTAAAGCTCTAGCTTTGAAATTAGGATTGGGGGGTTATAAATTAGTTTTTAATGTCGGGCGTGAAGGCGGCCAAATCATTGACCATTTGCATCTTCATTTGCTGGGCGGTTGGACAAATAATGAGAAATGAGATAATATATTTTAAATATGCCTATCGAAGTTCGTAAAAAGGAAAATGAAAGTCCAAGTTATCTTATTAATCGCTTTACCAAAAAGATGCAGCAAAGCGGTGTTTTGCGTGAAGTAAAAAATAGGCGTTTTTATAAACGCACTGTTAATAAAAGCCGCAGAAGGGTGAAGGCTTTGCATCGCGAAGAAAAAAAGAAAGAATTTTTGAAAGCCAAGAAATTAGGAATCACTTTAAGTTAATATTTAATCTCTGACATTTAACATTGTGACCGACTAGCAGACATATTATAGTTAGGTGTCAATTGTTAGGTGTTCATTGTTAAAAAACTATGTTGAAGCAACGAGTTCTCAGCGACATTAAAGATGCTATGAAGTCAGGCGACCAAAATAAGGTCGGGGTTTTGCGTTTAGTAAGTTCGGCTATTAAAAATAAAGAGATTGAAATGAAACCTAAACTTGGAGATTCAGAAATGCCAGAAGATATGGTTTTAGCGGTTATAATGATGGAAGCAAAAAAACGAAAAGAAGCAATAGAAATCTTTAAACAAGGCGGGCGTAATGATTTGGCAGAAAAAGAGCAGATGGAATTGGCAATTATTCAAGGTTATTTGCCCCAGCAATTGAGCAAGGAAGAAGTAGAAAAGGAAATTGAAAAGATTTTAGGAGACAATCTTTTAGCTGGTAATTTTGGATTAGCGATGAAAGAGGTAATGAAATCTTTGAAGGGGAAGGCCGACGGATCTTTGGTCGGGGAGATTTTAAAGAAAAAATTTAGCAGCAACGAATCCCGTTAGAGGCAACTCAAATATATTATTTTTTTTGGATATACTTTTATTAAAAAATATTTTTATTAAAAAAACGGTCATATTACGGTCGCCTCTGGCGACCTGCCTCTAACGGGATGAATAGAGTTGTCGTCTTATCATTAAAGAAAAAATTTAAAAAGCTGGAATTTAAAATTCAGACCCTAGGTAGAGAATTATTGAAAGCGGAAAAGAAAGACGGATTTTATTTTGAAGTTTATTTGGTAGATAGGGCTTTTATGAATAAAAATGTATTGGCTTTTCCTGCCCCGCGTTTTTTTAACAGACCGGATATTAAACAAAAAAATCTCGGAGAAATTTATCTAAACCCGGACTATATAAGAAATGAGAAATTAGAAATTAGAAATAAAGAATTGAATTTTGATAAAAAGTTGCGATACTTGCTTATTCACGGATTTTTGCACCTTTTGGGCTATGGCCACAAGAAGAAGGGTGATACAATTATTATGCAAAGAAAGGAAGCTAAGCTTCTTTCTAAATTCAGGAATTAATATGAGCAATTACATTGTTGGTCTAGATATAGGTTCACAAAATATTAAAGCGGCAGTAGCGGAATTAAGAAAGGACGGCAAGCCTTATTTGATTAGGGTTTTTAAATCTCCTTCCGAAGGAATAAGAAAAGGAACAATAGCGGAGGTGGGAGAAGCCACGCGTTCTATTTCCCATGTTCTTTCCGAGGTAAAAAAGATTTCTAAGAGCGCTATTAAAAATATTTATCTTGGCGTAGGCAGCCATGATTCCAAGGTTTTGTTTTCTAAGGGGGTGGCAGCAGTTTCGCGGGCTAATTCAGAAATCTATAAAGACGATATAGATCGAGTTATTGAAGCATCGCGCGCCATCAAAGATATTAATAATCGGATGATGCTTCATCTTATTACCCAAGAATTTATAGTAGATGGAGTTGGCGATATTAGAGATCCTATTGGTATGATTGGCAACAGGCTGGAGGTTAATAGTTTAATTATTGATGCTTTTGAGCCTGCTATTAAAAATATAACTCGTTGTGTGGAAATTGCCGGAGGCGATGTTGCAGGATTGATTTTTAGCCCTTTGGCTTCAAGCCGGTCTGTACTGACCAAGAATCAAAAAGAATTAGGGGTTGTCTTGATTGACATTGGTTTCGGTAAAACTTCTATATCGGTTTATGAAGAAAATAAGCTTTTGCATACCGCTATTTTTCCTGTAGGCTCTGGCAATGTTACTAATGATTTAGCTATTGGAGTGAAAAGTTCTATTGTGGCGGCGGAAATGATTAAATTTTCTTTTGGTTCAGCTTTAGCTAAGGATGTGCCGAGCAGGGAAATGATTGATTTTAAAAAAATAGATCCCGCGGCTCGAGGCACTGTTTCTCGAAGATTTATAGCAGAGATTATAGAAATGCGACTTGCTGAAATATTTGAATTTGTTAATAATGAATTGAAAAGAATAGGAAGGAGCGGGCAATTGCCCGCAGGAGCCGTCTTGGTAGGGGCTGGCGCGAAGATACCCGCGATTGTAGATTTAGCCAAGCAGGAGTTGGGTTTATCAGTCCAGGTTGGCGTTCCAGATGTTAGCGGTTTTAATCTTGGAGCGGAGCTAAGCGTCCAAATCGAAGATCCAGAATTTGCTTGTGTTGTTGGTTTGGTGGGGATGGGATTAGATAAAACCGAGGTGCCAGCTGGCCAATCTTTTCTGCCAAGAAATTTTTTCAGGAATTTATTAAAATATTTTATGCCTTAGGGCTGAACTATCATGAGTTCTAAAAAAGAAAATATTATTAAGTCTGTAAAACCGAATCTTGATTATTCCGCCAAAATTAAAGTAGTTGGCGTTGGAGGCGGAGGCGGTAATGCCGTTTCCCGAATGAGCGACGAATTTAATTTGCGGAATGTTGATTTTATTGCCATTAATACTGATAGTCAGGATTTAGATGAGTGCGGAGTGAAACAGAAAATTTATGTTGGGAAAAACCTTACTCGGGGTTTGGGCACTGGGATGAATCCAGAGTTAGGCCGGCAAGCAGTTGAAGAAAGCCGGTCGGAAATTACCGAAGCCTTAAAAGGCGCGGATTTGGTTTTTATTACTGCTGGCCTTGGCGGCGGCAGTGGTTCGGGCGGATCGCCGGGAGTTGCAGAGGTTGCCAGAGAGGTCGGCGCCTTGACCGTTGGTGTAGTTACTAAGCCCTTTGCTTTTGAGGGGGCGCAACGAGCTAGGATTGCTAATGAAGCTTTAGCGAAATTAAAAGAGAAAGTAGACGCGTTAATTGTTATACCGAACGATCGGATTTTTAGCGTTATTCAAAAAGACACCCCGATTATAAAGGCTTTTGAATATATAGATGATATTTTAAAAAATGCGGTTCAGGGAGTAGCGGAAATGATTGCTGAACCAGGCATTATTAATGTAGATTTTGCTGATGTGAAGGCGATTATGCAGAACGCGGGATCCGCTTTGGTGGGTATCGGAGTGGCGACTGGCCAAGATCGGGCTATGGCGGCAGTGGCGCAAGCTATTAATTCCCCGCTTTTAGAAACTTCTATCGAAGGGGCGAAAGGAGTATTGTTTGCCGTTACCGGAACTAAGAACTTAAAAATGTCGGAAATTAATGACGTGGCTAAGATTATTAGCGAGTCGGTTGATCCAGCCGCCAAAATTATTTTCGGAGCTTATTATGACCGTAATCTTGCCAAAGAACAGATCAAGGTTACTTTAGTTGCTACTGGTTTTAACGGTACTTCTTTGAAGGGCGATGTTAGCTCTTCTTTTTCTGATTTATTTTCGTCTCCGCCTGCTATGTCTACGATTTCTGTTCCTATGCCATCGGTAAGAGAGTCCCAAAATGAAGAAAAAGATAGTAAATCATCGGATAAAATTAATGGCGATAAGCATAATAAGAAAAGCAGTTCCGAAGTTTGGGATATACCGGCGTTTTTAAGGAAAAAGAGAAAGTAGTTAGAAAACAAAAACCCCCGCCCTCTAAGCACGTATTCTATGCACAGAGGGCGGGGGTTTTTGTTTTCTCAGGCGTTTATCCTTGATGTCCAGTTTCTTCTCTCAAGCGATTCACCAAATAGGAAGCATATTCTTTGCCGCCAAGGCCGAAAGCTAATCCTCCGGCAATGGCAAGCATAGCAATTAATCCGGTAATCAAAGTATTGATTACGCTAACTGCGATTCCAAGCTGGAGAAGAGAGGTGAGCAAACCGAATACGAATACTGACCACCAGGTCAGAGCGCCCAAAGCCTTAGCTGCATGCAACCTAGCGCTTAATACTGAAGCTATAACCAAACCCTTTAAGAATTTGGCCGCAACTAAACTTACTAGCATTATCAAGATTGCCACAAACACGTTGGGAATATAATTTAAGACATCTTGAATGAATAAAGATAGGGCAGAGAATTTCAGGATATCGGAAGCTGCCAGTAAAAATACCAATACTACGAACCAATAAACAATCCGACCGACAAAATGGCCGAAATTTAAAGTAATATTGGCCCTATGAAGATAGGCATCAACACCGAGGTTTTTTAAAAGATTATCTAATTTTAAGTAGAACAAGACTCTTTCTACAATTCTTTCTAAAACCGCGGCAACGATTAAGCCTATGATTAAAGTGGCTAAAGCACCCAGTAGGCGTGGTAAAAGACCGACAAATCTGGACCATAGATCTTGTAAGGATACTGCGACTACATCAACCCAATTTTGAATAACCATATATTTTCTTTATTTTTCGACCTTTTCCAAGCACATAACATTTACGTGCTCTAAACTCTCTATAAGTTATTATAACAGTTTGTGTTATTTGGCCTGTGGATAAAATACAGGCAGAATGGCGTTTTTTGAATTTTTATGCTAGAATAAAATTATGAAAAAACTCTTGATTTTGCCGGTTTTTGGTTTAGTTTTTTTGTTTTTTAGCCCAGTTGTAGCTGAAGAAAATTCTCAATTGAATAAATCCACGCCTGTTATTGAAAATCCCGGAGTTTTGCCAACTAACCCATTTTATTTTTTAAAAGAGTGGCGTCGAGGGATCACAAGGTTTTTTACTACTAATCCTGTTGCTAGGGTGGAATTAGAGTTAAAAATCGTTAACGAAAAAGCCGCAGAAGTTGTGAAGGTCCAGGAAGCATTGCCGGAAAATACGGAAGCAATTTCCGAGGCGCTGGAAAATTATCGTTTATCTCAAGAAAGGCTGCAATCGCGCTTAGAAGCGCTCAAAGAAACTTCTAAGAATCCGAATTTGGCTAAATTATTGGGCAAATTGGCGGAGAGGGTGGTGCGCCACGAAAAACTTTTTAGCGATCTAGCCGAGAAGTTTTCCGAAAACACCGAACTTTCAACTTTAGTTAACGAAGTAAGAGGAAAGATTTCCGAATTAGTTGGCGTGGCCGCCCAGAAAGATGAGTCGGATAACTTTAATATTCGGATGAAGGAAGTTTCGTCTCAAATCGTTTTGGAAGAAACCCTAGAAAGGGCTTTGGCATCTTTGCGGGCGCAGATTGATGGCTATGAACAATTGGTTCCAGAAAAAAATTGGACTAAAGAAAATAATCCGAAAATTTACGAACTTTTAGAAAATGCCAGATATCATTTGCGTTTAGCCAACAGCGCCCTTTCTAAAAAAGATTTCGTGGAAACTAAAACGCATATTGGGCATATTCAAGGTTTTTTAGAAAAATTATCCAGGTTGATTAATCAGGATCCTTTATGCGGTCAAATTCAGTGTTTGCGTTATGATCCGGTTTGCGGTAAAGATGGCAAAACTTATTCTTGCGGCGAAGCGGATGCGCAATCCTGCGGCGTTTCGATTGCTTATGAGGGAGAATGCGCCAAAGAAGAGCCTGTTGCTTGCATAACTCTTTACGCGCCGGTTTGTGGCATAAACGGCAAGACTTATTCTAATGATTGCGTGGCTGGGTCGGCCGGCATTGAAATTAAATATCAAGGGGAATGCGGTGCGGTTAAGACGGGTGGGGAGGCCCCTATTCTATTAACTCCTATTTATTAAAATATGCCTTCAAAAATAGTAGAAGTGAAAAATTTAAATGTTATTTTTGGCCAACATCAAGTTTTGGATGATTTGAGTTTCGATGTAAATAAGGGTGAAGTTTTGGCGATTATTGGCCCTAACGGAGCGGGTAAGACAGTTTTGTTTCATGCGTTGATTGGTTTATCGCGCCCAACTTCCGGTGTTATTAATTGGAAGTCCAATGTGAAAATTGGTTATGTGCCGCAAAGATTCGACATTGAAGTTGATTTACCATTGACCACCCGAGAGTTTTTTTATTTAAAAGGCGGCGATGTAACCGATAAAAAAATTAAGGAATTTTTGGATTTAGTTGGCATAGACCACGAGGCGCTTAATAAGGGCATTAGTCAGCTTTCAGTTGGCCAACGGCAAAGAGTTTTAGTGGCTTGGGCAGTAATGAACGAACCGGAGATTTTGCTTTTTGATGAGCCAACCGCGGATATTGATATTCGCGGCCAGCAGTCTATTTATCATTTGTTGCATAAAATTCAAGACCAAATTGGTTTTGCCGTTATTTTAATTTCTCACGATTTAAGCGTGGTTTATAAATATGCGGACCAGGTTTTATGCTTAAATAGCAAAAGAGTCTGTATGGGTCCGCCTCGGGAGGTTTTAAGCGCCGAACAATTATTGGAGCTTTATGGAGGTGAACAGACTTTTTATAAGCATTTGGAAAAGAGTTTTCACGAAGATCACCATGCCTGATATTTATCCGCCTTTATTAGTTGCGATTTTTGTTTCGGCAAGCGCTGGTTTGTTGGGGGCTTTTGCAATCTTGAAAAAAATGGCTTTAGTGGGAGATGCCCTTACTCATGTGGCTTTGCCGGGCATGGCCTTGGGTTTGTTGTTTAATTTCAGCCCATTTTTAGGAGCGTTGGCATTTTTAGTTTTTGCGATTTTTGGGATTTGGCTTATGGAACGTTACAGCAAGCTTTCTACGGAAACTTTAGTGGGAATTTTTTTCTCCGCTAGTTTAGCGTTGGGCGTATTGATTACTCCCGACCATGAATTAGTAGAAGCATTGTTCGGTAATATTATTTCATTGACTTGGGCGGAAGCCATAATTTCCGCTGTAATGGCTTTGATTTTGATATTGATTATTTTAATTTTGCGAAGACAATTAGCTCTTAATATGGTTTCTTCGGAATTAGCGCAGTCTGCCGGCATTAATAATTCTCGGTTAAATTTAATTTATCTTTTGATTTTTGCGTTAGCAGTGGCTTTGGGAATTAGATTTGTTGGGGCAGTATTAATGGGTTCATTGGTAATAATTCCAGCGGCGGCAGCGAGAAATATTGCTAGCAGTTTTAATATGTTTTTAGGA
>MHJF01000012.1:0-23527 GCA_001818675.1 Candidatus Harrisonbacteria bacterium RIFCSPHIGHO2_02_FULL_40_20
GGATTGAGAACATAAGAATCTAGAATCAGTCGGCTGATTGGTAAAACCGACTTGATCATTAGCGCCCTGATAATTAGTTTTCCAAGGAGCATTAATAGAGCAATTGCCGCCACTGAAAACTTGAGCCAATAAACTGAAGATTCTACCGCTAAAATTAGTTAAAACCTGGGCAAGTCCCTTAAAAAGAAAATTTTTGGTAGCCGCCGTTGTTACGGATCCATAAATCTTCTTATCAGCAGCGCAGACGAAATTAAGTTCCAATTCCGGAGTATTATAAAATACTTGCGCCGCAACATAAGCCCCACTGCAATCCCCGCCCGCATCCGTATCAAAAGAACAATCTAAATCGCAAATGCCGTCTTTATATCGAGAATTGCAACTCTGATCTTTGCCCGCCGGAGAACAAACTAACGGACAAGAAAGATAATTTTCGTAGTTATTACATAACTTATCTCTATTACACAATAATTTTTGTATAGTTTGAGAAAAAATAACCTTGCCGTCCTTCCGCAATTCAATAGTTTTGAATTTTTCAGAATAAAAAACAGCAAAATTAACAGAAACTTCGTCACGGATAAAACATTCACCGATATAGGTACAAATATTATAATCAATAAAAAATTTGTGGCTAAACAAAGTCCCCTGCAAAATATTGCCCTTAATTAAAAATTCGTAATTGCCTTTGGTGTCGCCACGCAAACTCTCATCTTTAAGGCCGGTACGTACACCCATGTTCTCTAAATTGACGACGCCAGCTTTACTAATCCTTAATTCAACTTCTAAAATATCGGCGCTAGCGGCAAAAACTGAAATAGCCGATAAAGCCACGCCGACAACAGCTATAAAAATGAATAATTTAAAATTAAAATTGCGGAAAATCATAGTGGGCAATTTCCTAATGGGCAGGGTGTTCCGGGAGGATAGAGGACCTTACCGCCCCGTTTTCTCCAATTAATATTTCCCATAACACTTCTATAAACAGTGTTTCTATCTGTAGTGAGCTGACCATCAATGGTCAAGGGCGTACCTGCGCACATTCCCGAAATATTTACGCCATAAAAAGCCGACTCGCTAATACGACTAACGCTACTAGTAGCGTTTTTTGCTTTTTGAATTAAATCTTTCATAAATGAAGAGTTGGTAGGCCAACAATGATTGCCAAGATTTTCAAAATTATTATAAGGAATATAACAAGATTCAAATCTTAGAGGTCTCGTGGGGGAATTATTTTTGCATAAATCAAAGTTGGTGCTCTGAAACAAACCCGCACCCTGAAATAATTTAGCATAATCTGCGGATGGCGGTTGAGTGGAAACTGATACATCCACGCAAGTTCCACCCTTGCTTTCGCAAGTTTGCGCCCTTGAATCAATGCAACAAAATGGATATTCATTGCGCCAAATCGGATAATCCGAACCAAACCTTTCCGTATATTCCTCGCCAAGGCCAAAAGAATGTCCGACTTCATGAGCTAGTAAATAATCATCAAATGGTATATAGCCGGCTTGAACAACTTTTTCTGCGAGAGAATAGGTGCCATTGTCCCAATCAGTAATGCCTATAATTCTATCGCCATTCTCATAAACTAATCGCAATTGTTGGTCAGCGCACTGACGCAAATATTTAGTACATTTTGAAAGAATCCCCTCGCAAGCAAGGTATGATTTGGCTAATTGGGGATTTGTGGCTAAATCGGGGTAACTAGATATCACATCACTCAATTTTTCTGTAACATCGCAAATTTTCTCGCTGACTATCGGTTTTAAAATAAGAGCTATATTTTTATTAAAATCGCTAATGGCAACCATCTGCTTAATTTGGTTACTAAAATGATCATTAAATCGGGCCGTAGAAGATATATAATTCGATAAATCTGGTAGATTTACAAAATACTTCATTGGGAAAAACCCGAAATTATAAGCGGCAACCGCTAATCGTTGGCTGGTCTTATCGCTAATATCTTCCGGAGTGCCAACCTTCTTAATCTGCACTCGAGACCAAATAAACCCTCCCCGTTTTAACTCGTCTCCTTTGCTGTTAAAAACCGCAGAACAAATATAATTACCGTTATCAAGCTTGCATCTTGAAAGTCTTATTGAATCTTTAAGAAACGCTCCCGGCAATCCACTTCCACCAAGCGTAAAAAATACTTCGTAGTTTTTTGCCTCATTGATATCGCCGGTAAATTGAACAACAGCTTTAGATTCTATCTCATCGTAAACCCCAACTATGCCGACAAGATCTTTGCAGTCCGTACATTTACCGGTTAAATAATTTAAACCCTGTTTTTCATAGTCCATACCATTGGGAGCTAAAGAATGTTCTCGCTTATAACGATCTGAAACAGCTAAATCAATTTTTGTTAACACTGGTTTAGGCGCTTCTGGTGGTTGAAGACTTGACGTTCCTTTTTTCACCGATCCGCTAAAGATTAGTCTGGCGAATTCCTTGCAACGAAGACTACTGCCTTTGGCAACGACTTTAACAATTGTATTGCTCGCTCCTAAGCTGGTTTTAAACCGGAATTCTTTTCTTAGTCCAGTCGGCGACGCTATCGGCGAAAATTTTTTAACTTGCCCACCGTTTTCCACAAAAGCCTCTAAGCTATCCAACTGATTTTTGCCGAAAGTCCAGGCATAAGCATCCATATAAGCGTTAATGAAAAAATCATAATTTCCGGCCGTAAAACCGGATTTAGCAAAATCGGATCCCGAAGATAAATTGAACGCGTCAGCAGTTTCCAAAGTCCAGTTTATCTGCTCATCGCACGGACCCTCATTATAAGGAGATGGCGCGCTAATTATGCCGTCAAGCTGAATAAAGTCTCCGCCAACGCCGCCAGGCTTTACGGTGGCCGCTGAAACAAACTCAAGGGCGATAAGAGCCATTAATAAAATTGAGGCCGCCAAAATAGCCTTTCTTAACCGATAATGAACACCTGTGTAGCCCAACATGAATAATTTAAGTATACCACCCTATATTGACTAAAATTAGCTTTCCCCAAGTTATCCACAATGGCCCTAAATCTAATAAAAAACCTCCCGACATTGTGTCTAGAAGGCCTACAAATTCTCTAAGAAATCACCCAGAAAAAAGCTAGAAAGAACAATAGAGCAATAACCCCATATGCCAGAAGAATACCTACGTAACGGAAAAAACTAATACAAATCGCAGCGCCCCCAAAACAGATTTTTCCCGGCAACTTTTTCAGCCAAATCATTTTTTCGCTCCTTTTTCAATATATAGATGTTGATGGGCGAGGAGGGAGTCGAACCCTCATGACCTTGCGATCAATGGATTTTGAGTCCATCGCGTCTGCCATTCCGCCACTCGCCCGCCCAATCAATGAATCCTAGCGCCATCCGTAGATTTTAAATATATTCTGTCTTATTTCATTGATAAAATCAACTTTTTCACATAAGATTATAGTGTGTTCATATTATTAAATACTAAATTCGCATTATTCCCGCCTTCGCTAAAGCTACGGCGGGCAAGCGCGATTACTCTAAATGGATAATCCTCCAATTCAAGGCCCTATCTTTCTTATTGAAACTAATAAGATTTCTCCCAACCCGCACCAGCCGCGGCGGGATTTTGACGAAACCGCTTTGCGTGAACTTGCCAACTCTATTCGAGAATTCGGCATTCTTCAACCATTAATTGTCACTAAATTAGAAAAAGAAAATGAAACAGGCACCAGTGTAGAATATCAACTGATTGCCGGCGAACGAAGATGGCGCGCTTCTGCGCTGCTCGGCTTAGAAAGAGTGCCAGCTATTATTCGAAACACCAACTTAGAAAAAGACCGATTGGAATTAGCAATCATTGAAAACGTTCAACGGGAAAATCTTAATCCTATTGAAATGGCCAGAGCTTATTCCAAACTCCAAGATGACTATAATCTTACTCAAAGAGAAATCGCTACCCGCCTAGGAAAAAGCCGAGAAGCTGTTGCCAATACAATCCGCCTGCTTAATTTACCGACTCCCATCCAAGAATCTATTTCTAAAAATCAGATCAGCGAAAGCCAAGGCAGGCTGCTTTTAAGCGTCCCCGATCTAATCCAACAACAATCTCTTTTTGATGATCTTTTAAAAAATAATATGAGCGTGCGAGAACTCAAAAGCCGGATCACTAAGCTTAATAAACCAGCGGAACCCGAGCTAACTCAACCTGCGCCGACCAACAATCCAGAAAATCTTTTTCTTCAAAAACAATTAGAAGAGTTGCTAGGCACAAAAGTAAAAGTAGAAAAAAGCGGCGATTCCGGCAAAATCACCATCGCTTTTTATTCCCAAGAAGAACTTCAATCTTTAATCCAAAAGTTATCTTCTACTGGAGGTGAAAACCAACCTCTTTAATTTCTTTAATCTTTTTCAGTTTAATCAAAAGTTTTTCCGCCTTATCTTTAGCTAGGGCCGGACAAACGATCTTGATAGCGGGAAATCGCCCTTCGTCTTTGGCGTCCAATCCCAAAATATTAATATGGGAGCGGCTAAAAATTTCCGAAATGTCTTTTAGAAGCCCAACCCTATCTTCAGCCACTACCCTAAATTCCATTTTAGTCGGCTTTCTAGCAAAAAGCGGCTTCGCCGAATCACGGACAGCAGCCCGAATATGATTTCTAGCCGCGCTAGTTTTAACCCAAGGCAACCAAGATTCCGAAGGTTTTTTATTTTTTTGAGTAAGGATCTCTACCATATCTCCAGATTTCAGCTCCATATTCAAAGGAACGATTTTTCCATTAATTTTAGCGCCGACACAACTGTTGCCAATTTCACTATGGACTTGATAAGCAAAATCAACCGGCGTAGCTCCCGCGGGCAAATCCAAAACCTCGCCATGCGGCGTCAAAGCTAAAATTCTATCACTGAAAAGATCAATTTTTAAAGCGCGCATAAAATCGTCCGGATTAGTAAAATCTTTCTGCCAATTACGAAGCTGTTCCACCCAAAATAATTCTTTCTTATCGGCAAAAACCGTCCGACGATCTAAATAGGCCTTATCTCCCTTATTTTTTGCGTAAGCAAAATGAGCAGCGATGCCGTTTTCTGATTCATCATGCATTTCCGAAGTCCGAATCTGAACTTCTACAATCTTTTTATCTAACCCAAAAACCGTAGTGTGCAAACTGCGATAACCATTAGGCTTTGGCAAAGCGATATAATCCTTAAATCGTCCAGGCAAAGGCGGCCACTTTTTGTGAATTATTCCTAAAGCCGCATAACAATCTTCTATAGACTTAACGATCACCCGCAATGCCACAAGATCATAAATATCTTCAATGTTCATTTCATAACGCAGCAGTTTCTTATACAAACTGGTGTAACGTTTAGCGCGCGAAACTATGCCCAAAACCGGCACCTCATTTTGACTTAATTCTTCCGCAATCAACGGCTTAAACTTCTCCGCATATCGTTCCCTTTCTTCATAACGTTCTTTAGAAATGCCCAACAGCCATTTATACTCCGCGGGATAAAGATAAGGAAAAGCTAAATCTTCCAGCTCGCCGCTCAATTTTTGCATTCCCAGCCTATAAGCTAAGGGAGCATAAATTTCTATGGTTTCCAAAGCAATCCGTTTTTGTTTTTGAGGCTGAACCGCGTATAAAGTCTTCATATTATTAAGGCGATCTGCCAGCTTCACTAACAACACGCGGATGTCCTTGCTTAAATATAAAATAAATTTCTGTAGATTTTCTACCTTTGCCTCTATGCCGCGATAACGGACAAAACCAATTTTAGTAACTCCATCAACTAAAAACGCCGCTTCTTCGCCAAATTCTTTGCTTAACTGTTCTAAAGAAACCGACGTATCTTCTACGACATCATGCAATAAGGCGGCGGCAGCCGTTGTCTCATCCAAGCCCCAGCCCAAAACCGCCTCGGCAGTTGCTAAACAATGATTAAAATACGGCTCGCCATTTTTTCGCTTTTGGCCCTGATGAGCTTTTTTAGCAAAATCATAAGCGCGCTTTACTAACTCGCTAGCCACCAATACTTCTTTTAAGGTTGCCATAAATTCAATTTTAAGATACACTTATATAACTTATTTTAATAGTGGCAAGTTTGTTCTTTAAAAAGAAATGGGTCATTCTGTTTGCCCAAAGAATTTATTAAAGAAATCAGATTGGGGCCATCATCAGGTGACCTACTACTGATCAATGAGCAAATGATTGACGCCGTTCAAGACCTCCATTGCTTTAACAAAGAAGAGGGCGTTACAGATCGGCGAATTATTGCTATGTTTCCCGATGAAAAAGAAGCAGTGCAACAGGCATTCATAATGCTTCGCAATGTAGCAAGTTACTAATAATTAAAGCCCAGCTAATTAAGCTGGGCTTTTTTCATTTTAAAATAGATTATAATAAAAATTATGATGTTCTTAACCCCAAAGCTAAATCAAGCTATTCAATTAGCAAGCCGTTTATATAAAACCCATTTAAGGCGGGTTGATAACGAAACTCCATACGTAACCCATCTTTTCAGCGTGGCTTGGATTTTAGCGAATTATAGCGGCGATGAAGATGTAATAATTGCCGGACTTTTTCACGACGTCTTACAAGATACTTCTTATGATGCTAAAAATTTAGGGAAAAAATTCGGCCCCCGAGTACAAAAAATTGTTTCTAATTTAGCTTCGGAAGATAAACGCCCTGGCCCCAAAACTGACTGGCAGAAAAAAAAGAAGGCCTATCTTAAAAAACTGAAAAATGCATCTAAGGAAGGCTTATTAGTGGCGGCGGCTGATAAATATCACAATCTTCTTTCCTTAAAAGAAGAATATAAACTCATGGGCGATCGGCTTTGGAAATGTTTCAGGGCGCCAAAGACAAAACAATTTTGGTTTTATAGCGAGGTCTTAAAAATTTTACAAAATCGTTTGCCAGGAGAATTAACCAAGACCTGCAAAAAATCCTTTCAGGAACTTATAAAACTAACCAGCAGCTAATCTTTTTCAACGGATTTTTCTTCTTTATTAACCTCTTCGGCGGGAGTTTCATCTTTTTTTTCTTCTACTAGATTTAAAGGATTGGTCCAGCTGGCATAATCGCAATCCGGATATTTAGAACATCCCCAAAAAATTTTTCCGCGCGCTCTTCCCTTAGTAACTTTTCTTTCTATAATATCGCCTTGAATGCATTTCGGGCATTTCATTCCAATCAGTTTGGGCGATTCCTTAGCAAGCTGTTTGGTATTTTTACAATCCGGAAATCCAGAACAAGCAATAAACTTTCCAAAACGCCCAAATTTAATAATCATCGGCTTGCCGCATTTCTCACACACTTGATCGGTTTTTTCTTCAGGCACTAATTCTTTTTTAGAAACTTCCGCATATTTCTCTTCAAGATTTTTTTCAAACGGACCATAAAAATTACCGATCAGTTCCTGCCATTTTTCTCT
Organism: Candidatus Harrisonbacteria bacterium RIFCSPHIGHO2_02_FULL_40_20; assembly: GCA_001818675.1. GTDB lineage: Bacteria > Patescibacteriota > Minisyncoccia > UBA6257 > WO2-44-18 > 2-02-FULL-40-20. Next base: position 7,404 of record MHJF01000012.1, read on the forward strand.
ACCGTGAGCAACCTCGTCTAATTGACCCTCCATTTTCGCGGTAAAATCAATATCCACGATTTGCGGAAAATGTTCGGTTAAAACTTTATTAACCAATTCGCCAGTTTCTGTGGGAGAAAAACGGCCTTTCTCTTTTTTAACATAATTTCTAGTCTGAATTACCGAAATAGTAGGCGCGTAAGTGGACGGCCTACCAATGCCGTGCTCTTCCAATGCTTTAATTAAAGTGGCTTCGGAATATCGAGCTGCTGGCTCAGTAAAATGCTGTTCTGGCTTAACCTCTTTCAAATCTAACTTCTCGCCATTATCAAGTGGGGGCAAAGTATTTTCCGAAAATTTCTGTGGCCAAATTTTTAAATAACCATCAAAAACAATTTGCTGTCCGGTGGCGCGCAAAATATATTTACTTGCCCCGCCTTGGCGCGGGCCGCCGAAGATATCCACCGACGTCATTGCCACTTTAGCTACCGGCATTTGAGAAGCAATAAATCTCTGCCAAATTAATCTATAAAGTTTTTGATCGGCAGCATCCTCAAGCTCTTCTGGTTTATGAAAAGCATTAGTCGGACGAATGGCTTCGTGAGCTTCCTGCGCCAAACGAGATTTTCCCATAAAAATCCTCGGGGCTGGCAATACATAGGCGCCGCCTAAATTATCACCCAACCATTTATTCGCCATACTTAAAGCTTCCTGCGAAAGATTAATAGAATCTGTGCGCATATAAGTAATCAATCCGTGCTCATATAGGCGTTGGGCGATAAACATAGTCTTCTTGGAAGAAAAACCCAACCGCTTAGCTGACTCTTGCTGAAGCGTACTAGTAATAAATGGCGCTAGCGGAGTTTTACTAGCTTCTTTCTTGGTAACCTTAGCCACCACGAAAGTTTGTTGTTTTAAGTCTTCTGATATTTTTTCCGCAGCTTCTTGATTGGCGATATCAAATTTTTCTAACGACTGCTCTCCAATCTTAACTAAATGCGCCTCCACGATTTCTGCTTTACTATCCGCTCCAAGTTTCGCTTTTTTCAATTGAGCAATAATTGTCCAATACTCTTGGGGTTTAAAAATACGTATTTCATTTTCCCGATCCACAATTAAACGAACCGTCACAGACTGAACTCGGCCGGCAGAAAGGCCGCCGACAATTTTCTTCCATAAAAATGGTGAGAGCTTGTAGCCCACTAAACGATCCAAAACCCGGCGCGCCTGTTGCGCGTTAACCAAATCTAATTTAATCGCTCTAGGATGCTGAAGCGCGTTTTCAATAGCGCTTTTAGTAATTTCGTGAAAAACAATCCGCTGAATATTTTTTGGCTCTGCCGGCACCTCGCTTACAGTTTCTACAACCTTACGCCGAGATTTAGTTTTAGCTTTCGGCTTATCAAAGATTAATGCCTGTTCTAAGTGCCAAGCAATCGCCTCACCTTCGCGATCCTCATCAGTGGCTAAAATAATGTTTTCGCTCTTTTCCGCGGCTGCCCTCAAATTTTTAACCACCGCCCTAGCTTTCATCGGAATTATATAACTAGGCTCAAAATTCTTTTCCACATCAATCCCTAACTTGCTTTTAGGCAAATCTCTCACATGGCCAAAAGAAGACTCCACTTGATAGTCTTTGCCTAAAAACTTTGAAATTGTTTTAGCCTTGGTAGGACTTTCTACTATAACTAAATTCATAATTAACTTTTAACTTAATTGATAATTCCCTCCGCTTCCTTTTATAATACCCTGGATTTCTAACAAGCTGACAGCTCGGTTAATCACAGGAATCTCCATTTTCGTCAAATCTTGAATTTTGTCAATTCTAATTGGTTCCCCTGCCAAACGAATTACATTGATAATCGCTCGCTGATTATCATCTAAAGATTCCAAATTAAGCGGCTGATTTGGGCTGGACTCTGCTCCAATCCGTAAATTTAAATTCCCTAAGACTTCTTTTGCGGAAGTTACTAAGCAAGCTCCGGCTTTGATCAATCCATGAGAGCCGGAATAATTTGGCTGGTTAATATTTCCCGGTACTACAAAAACTTCCCGATTTTGATCAAGAGCAAACTTGGCCGTTGCCAAAGCCCCTGATGCTTCCGGAGCTTCTATTACTACTATTCCCAGAGATAATCCGCTAATAATGCGATTACGCTCTAAAAACCTAGAAGAATAAGCCGGCGCGCCAAAAGCATATTCACTGACAATAGTTCCGCCACTTTCTAAAATCTTTTTAAATAAAAGCGTGTTCTGTTTAGGGTAAATATAGTCTAATCCACCAGCTAAAACAGCTATGGTTCTACCTTTCGCTAAAAGAACGCCTTCGTGAGCCGCAGAATCAATCCCTAATGCCAAACCGCTTATCACCGCCACTCCGTTAATGGCTAGTTCTTCCCCAAATTTTTTCGCAATAGCTCGGCCGTTTAAAGTAGCTCGCCTTGTGCCCACTATTCCAACTGCCGGCAAATCTTCAATTGACTTACCGCGCCAATATAAACCAAAGGGCGCCCAAGGTATTTCCTTAAGAATTTTAGGAAAACCGACTTCTTCGCAAAGCGCTAAACTAATGCCCTCTTTCACTAACGTTTCCCATAATGCGTCGGCAACAATAGCAGAATCTTTACCGAGATCATCCCAAGCAACCGCCCAATCACCAAAATCTTTCCGAGCCTTCTGCAACTTAGAATAATCTCCTTTATAAAAAACATTTAAAGCGTTATAGGCGATTTTTTCTTTCATAATGTTACAATAATACTAAATAGGCGCATAAATACTAAGATGAATCCCGTTAGAGACAACCAATTTATGATTTCTGAAATATTATTTGATTTTAGATATAAAAAGTCGATTGTCGTGAAAACGGCTGAGTTACGATCGCCTTTGGCGACCTGTCTCTAACGGGATGAACACAGATTACTTCAAAAAGAAAATTTTGGTCAATGCCATAATTACTTTAGCAATAATTATTGTTCTAGCGATAGGGCTCTTTTTTGCCGGTCGCGGCATCAACCAAAAAGTTATCAAAATTGAATCACTTCGCAAAGAACTGAATACCCGCTTAACTGCTTTAAATTCATTGACTAATTTGCGCCAGCAGTCAGAAAAAGCAAAAAGCCTTTTTGGCTCGCTCCAAACTCTTTTACCAACTAAAGATGAATTAATTAATTTTCCTAAAGAACTTAATGGCTTTGCTAAGGCTAATAAAGTAGAAATCGGTTTTTCTTTCGGCAGCGAAACCGCTCCAGCCGAGAACCAGCCCGGTTTTACCGCTTTCAACCTAACACTTTCAGGAAGTTACGATAATCTTGTAAAATTTCTTAAAGCGATTGAGGGCAGCCAATTCTTTGTGGGTATAAATTCTTTAGATGTTACCAAAGACCCTCAAAGCCAAAAATTTTCTGCATTAATCTCCGGTAAAATCTTTAGCCAATGATCCCGCCAAAAACAACTAATCTATGACATTACCAATATTATTTAATTGTAAGTATAAAAAGTCGCTTATCATTAAAAATAGTCAAGTTACGATCGCCTTTGGCGACCTGTCTCTAACGGGATGCTCAAAAATCTAGAAAAAAAACAAAATCTTCTATTTTACGGCATCGGCATTCTATTAGCCCTTATTTTGCTAAGCATACTGATTTATAGTATCAATTTTCTTATTAAGCAGGGCGCTAAAGCCTTTAATCCCGGCTTGATTAAAGAAGAAGAAACTGCTAATTTTAATCTCACCGATATTGAGAAAATAAAGCCTCTTTTAAATAAATGAGCGCGTGTAGCTTCCTCCCTCGCTTGTCCTTATGTTCGAGCTTCGGATGGACAAACAGTGGTAGAGCACAGTCCTGACCCCGCACTAAAATTTGGGCACGTAGTTCAGTGGTAGAACGCTGTCCTGATAAGACAGAGGTCGATGGTTCGATTCCATCCGTGCCCATAAACCCAAATTTAGTACGGGGCACAGTAAACGGGGATTGAAAGTCCGATGGCCATCGGACAGGTCGCACCAGTTGATATATTTACAAATTATTTATTAATATCATGCGCGCTTAGCTCAGTGGTAGAGCGTTTCATTGACATTGAAAAGGCCGCTGGTTCGATCCCAGCAGCGCGCACAATATTGGACTTTTCATGCTCTCGCGCATCAATCACCGATTCTATTTCAGAAATCTTGCGGGTTCTAACATCGTCTAATTGCCAGTATGGGTAAATGGAATTTTTTGTTGGTGAATAATAAAATCTTCTGAAAGCCAAACGATTTTTCGGTGGTCAAGCAGAGGTTCTAACAAAATCAACGCCCTTTTAATATTAGACTATGGTTTGGTATCATTTGATTGATATATGAAAAATCAAAAAAATTCCGCCCTTCTTTCTTTGTTATTTCCGGGGCTGGGCCACCTGTATATAAAAAAATACGCCGACGGGCTTGTTTTTATCATTGCAACCGCCTTTTTGTGGTATGTAATGCTTTTCCATCAGTATTCTCAAGCATTGAATTTCAGCTCGCCACGATCATATATTTTTTGGTTAGGATTTGTCATAGTTTATTGTTATGCCATCGCCGATTCTTACCGAAAGGCTGGCGGCGAGGCCAACATTGCAAAAAAAACTTTTAGCACGCACCTGTTTGTGGTTGGCGGGATAGCGTTTTTGTTTGTGGCTAGCGGTTTACTGGTTTTCAAAGGTTATTGGCGGCCATTTTCTTATTCTTCTGATTGGAAGAACGAAGGAACAGTGATTACTTCAGAGTATTGTAATATGATGGCAAATCCGGAAATTGTGCAATTATCCGACGGGTCTTGGATGATGTATACTCATGGATGGCCAAGGAAAGACACCAGTAGAAATGATGTTTACGGATATTCATCGCGCGACGGGCTGCGCTGGAAAGCCGAAGGGATGATGATTGAAAAAGCGTCTATGCCTACCGCCGTTCAGCTACCAGACGGAAGAATCAGGCTTTATTTTGTCAGGAACACCGCGGAAGCAAGTGGAATGATGAGCGCTCTATCTTCTCCTGACGGGCTTCATTTTTCCATTGAAAACGGATACCGGTTTTTGATTGGCGGAGGCGCGACCAAAGATATAAGCGGTTTTAAACCATTTTACTCGGTGATTGGGCGGGGCGATCCGAAAGATATAACCACGATGGCTCATTTGAATATTATTAAACTTGAGCAGGGCGGCTACCGGATTTTTTTTGACGAAGGAGGAATGCGGGCTGATGTGAGGAAATACGGCGATAAGGCCTGGCCCATGTGGAGAGTCAGGAGCATTACTTCTCAAGACGGTTTAGACTGGACCCTTGAACCAGGAGTAAGAATCGAGGTTGAACAACCTCCGCTTGCTGAAATGCAAAGGGTTAGCAGTTCTGCGGTTGTTAAAATCGGCGACGAGTATCATATGTACTTTAGTGCGGGCTTTTCTCCGTGGGAGGATTTGCAACCATGGAAACGCTGGGCATGGAGCGGAATTTATGAAGCCATATCAAAAGACGGTTTAAATTTCAGTATTATAGATAAACGCCTTCTTTCGGGAAGCGACCCTGTCATTATTCAGACCAAAGATTGGTTCAGGATGTATCTTTCCCGATCGGAGCCCGGTCCGGATAACTGCATCAATATTGAAAGTTGGATAAAAAATAAGCCGTAGTACGCCATTGTTCTTTTAATCCGCTTTTTGTCTATGAACATTGTTAATGCGGCGAATGTTTACAGGGATAGATTTATTCAAAAAATCAAAATCTATTCTCTATATCAGTGTCTGACAGTTTTCTAGGGCGCGGCTAGCGCCTTGAAATAGGTTCTAACGTTGTCTATTAAAGTGCACCACCGAAAAATTTTCAATTAAGGAAAAGAGTATTTTGCTTGGCGGCGAGTCCGCCAGTTGGCGGACGAGCGGCGGCGGGGCGGCTTCCATTGGTCAAGAATTTTTGATAAAGTAGGTTCGAGCGTGGTTGTATAAATACATAATAAAAAACCAATGGATAAAATTCTCCAAAAACTTATAAAAAAAGAGGTTGGCCGCCAAGAAAATACGATTAACCTTATTGCTTCGGAAAATATTGCCCAACCGGAAATGCTAAAAATTTTAGGATCGCCGCTGGTTAATAAATATTCCGAGGGGTATCCCGGAAAACGCTATTATCCGGGAAATCAATATTACGATGAAATTGAAAATCTAGCGCAAGAACGAGCCTTGAAAGCTTTTCATCTCTCACATCAAAAATGGCAAGTCAATGTTCAGCCCTATTCCGGATCACCGGCTAATCAAGCGGTTTATTTCGCGCTTCTTAAGCCCGGAGATCTTCTGATGGGCTTATCCTTGGCCCATGGCGGACATTTGACCCACGGCCATTTCGTAAATTTTTCTGGAATAATTTATAAATCCCGCCATTACACCCTTGATCTCGCGAATGACTTAATTGATTATAAAAAAATAGAAAAGCTGGCAATTCAATATAAACCTAAAATTATTATCTCCGGCGCGACCGCCTATCCAAGAAAAATAGATTTTAAAAAAATCGGAGTCGTTGCCAAAAAAATTGGAGCTTATCACTTAGCGGATATTTCTCACATAGCCGGATTAGTGGCCGCGGGCGTCCATCCCAGCCCATTCCCTTATGCCGACTTAGTAACCAGCACCACGCACAAAACTCTTCGCGGACCGCGAGGAGCTGTAATATTTTCCAAGACTGAACTGGCGCCAGCAATCAATAAAGCTGTTTTCCCCGGCTTGCAAGGCGGGCCACACAATAATACTACTGCGGCTATCGCCTGGGCCTTTGGCGAAGCCTTAACGCCAACATTCAAGTCTTATCAACGACAAATTGTAACCAATGCCCATACTCTAGCTGAATCATTAAAAAAATTAGGATTTAATTTAGTTTCTAATGGCACTGATAATCATTTAATATTAATAAATTTAAAAAAAAATCTAATCACTGGCTTTGAAGCCGAACAACTATTAGAAAAAGCTGGTTTGTTAGCTAATCGTAATGCCGTACCGGGAGACATGACTCCCTTTAAACCCTCTGGCGTCAGATTAGGAACGCCTGCGGTTACCAGCCGTGGAATGAAAGAAAAAGAAATGCGCCTTATTGCTCAATTTATTTATGACCTGATTGTAATTAAAACCAATCCAGCAAAAATCAAGTTAGCAGTAGAGAATTTGTGTAAAAAATTCCCTATTGGCATAATAAGCAAAGCCCATTAACAAAATCCATCTCGAAACAAGGAGAACTTTATGCTAATTAACGGCAAAAAAATCGCAATGGAAATTTTTGAGGAGCTAAAGAAATTGCCGCTCCCCCAAAAATCTTTAGCAGCTATCTTAGTTGGTAAAAACCCGGCCTCGCTTAGTTTTCTCAAACAAAAAGAAAAAGCAGCCATCGCTCTTGGCATAAAATTCCAACTTTTCAAATTCCCAGCTGATATTAACCAGAATGGCCTTCTAAAAGAAATCCAAAAAATCGCTGCCGACAATGAAGTAGGTGGATTAATTATTCAATTGCCCTTGCCTAAAAATTTTGATCGAAACCAAATTCTTGATGCCATCCCCAAAAATAAAGACGTAGATGCTCTAAAAAATTCCGAATCGCTAGCGCTTTCTCCAGTAGCAAAAACTCTAGAAACTATTCTGGCAAAAATTGGATTTGATTGCGCCAATAAATACGCAGTGATATTCGGAAGAGGATTTTTAGTCGGCCAACCCGTTACTCGTTGGTTAGAAAATAAAGTAAAAAATCTAACCGTGTTAGGAAGCGATGCCGATCCCGCAATTATTCAAGAATCTTTGGCCGCGGCTGATCTGATTGTTAGCGGCGTTGGAAAACCCGGCTTGATTAAACCAAATGAATTAAAAAATACTGCCGTGATTGTTGATTTTGGATATGCGCGAGATGAAAACGGCAAAATCCAAGGCGATTTTGACGCCACCCTGATTGATGGTAAAAATACTCTGCTTTCCTATACGCCTACGCCAGGCGGTACCGGCCCAATCTTAGTAGCTAATTTGATTAAAAATTTTTACGAACTCAATAAATAGCCCTTGAAAAACTTCAAGGGCTAAATTTTTTATTTTGACTTTAAGCCTTAAATATGGCTAAACTAGGGGAGCAGGATTCGAATTCCCATCAAATTTAGAAGAAAGAATTTGAGCCAAGTTCGAGGAACGACGAGAAGATTGTGCTAGTCAGCACATCGACGAGGAGTGACAAAGAAATTGGCCAAATTCTTTCTTCCCTTGCGGGTGAAGCCAATTCCCACCCATCTTCTTCGTTACTCGTCGCTTATGTGCCTATTGGCACACAGCGCTCCTCGTGCCTTGAATCTGGACGGGGATTGACTCACTAAATTGATGTTAATGCGAATCCTGCTCCCCACCATAATGGATGAGCTTAATAAACAACTTCCGGACGAGGTAGTACTAAAGAGAGCCTTTAAAGACCCCTCTTATTTCAATCTTCTCGTAGATAAATATGAGGCGGCTTTTTTACGAAAGGCATTAGGAATTGTTAAAAAACAAGAAGAAGCTGAAGATATTGTCCAAGAAACCTTTGTTAAAATTTATAAATACGGGCATAAATTTAAAAAAGAAGCTGGCATTGAATTTAAAAGCTGGGCTTACAAAATCTTAATGAATACCTCTTTTACCCATTATCAAGACTTGAAAAAAACCGCGGGCAATACCGAATATCTGGATCCACTGTTATATGAAGACAAGCCTTCGGAAAAAGATCTGGATCTCGCTACGATCAATGACGCCAAAGCCGCAGTCCAGGCGGTAATTACAAAAATGCCGGAACATTTAGCCAAGGTATTGAAGTTATACTACCTAGAGGATATGTCTTATGACAGTATCTGCAAAGTAGAAAAAATTGCTATTACCACACTAAAGATGAGATTATTTAGAGCCAAACGATTATTTCAGAAAATAAGCACAGAAAACTAATTAAGCTATGAGCCCGATTTTCAAAACAAAAATTTTATGGAGAATCTATGTAATCTGGTTTTTCCGGAGAGTTCTTCCTTTAGTATCAGCACAAATTTTGATTATTGCGTTCGCATTGAAAATTTTTGCAAAAAAAGTTTTTTTGGGGAAAGTTTTAGAAAATGCCGCCGTCGCTGCTGATTCCAGTTATTGGGAATTTCTTAAATATCTGGCCTACGCTTTCTTCAGCGCCCATATCTTAATTCAAATCATCATTATCTTGATCTTAGCTTTAGGCACCCTGCTCTTAAGAGATGCGGGGAGAGTAATCAGAACTTATATCAACACAATAAGATAGGAAACGAAACCAAATTCTCTTAACCCCTGTTCTATATATAGAAGGCTGACAAATACCCATTTGAATACCTCACATTCAATAAGTTTGCTCAGCAAGTATAGTGGGATAAAATATATTGCTTAAAGCAGAACAAAAACAGGTCCAATGTCCGTTGGATCTGTTTTTGTTATACAATCATAGGGTGGAAATTCTAATAATTTACGAAGATAAAAATATAATTGCGGTCAATAAACCAGCGGGACTGCTTGTGCATCCCGTATCAATGCAATCTAAAACCACTGCCCAACCCCCAACTTTAACGAACTGGCTAGTCAACCACTATCCGGAAATCAAAGATGTCGGCGATCCTTCGGCAAGCTCAGGACAAGCGAATAACCGACCGGGCATTGTCCATAGATTAGATAAAGAAACTTCGGGCGTGATTATCGTCGCCCGTAATCAAAAAACTTTTGAATACTTAAAAAATCTTTTCCAAACTAGCCAAATTAAAAAAACTTATCTGGGTTTAGTTTGGGGAAAAGTAGAGCCAAAATCCGGAACCATCAATAAGCCTATCGGCTTAAAATCCGGCACTACCAAAAGAACAGTAGCTATCAAAAATGCCAAAATGGTTAAAGAAGCCATTACCGACTATCAAGTCAAAAAATATTTTGACAAATATTCTCTCTTAGAAATTTATCCACGCACCGGCCGCACCCACCAAATCAGAGTGCATCTCAATTCTATCAACCACCCCATAGTGGGAGACCGCCTTTATGGAAAAAATCCCTTACCCGCAGGATTAGCCAGGCAATTTTTGCATGCCGCCTCCATTGAACTCAATTTGCCGGACAATGGAAAAATCAAGCTGGAGGCTAGTTTGCCAACTGACTTAGAGTTGTTTTTAAAATCAGTCGAGCTGGAGGACTCTCAATAGAATAATCAAAAACTGGGCGCCCGTTCTCTTTCCAAACATATCCTGAGGGTGCGGTTAAAGAAACCGCCAAACTGGTTTTTGAACCTGACTGCTTCTCAAAAATAAATGTGTAAACAACTTCATTACTAACCGCCACCGGCCGGCCACCCACATAACTTAATTTCAAAACTTTTTCTTTACCAGGATCAGTGATCAGCCAAGAACCAAAAATAGTTTTTCCTAAAAGCCCCAATTGATCTATGCCAAATTTTGCAATCTTTTGATAAGAACTTTCTAAAGCAACAACATCGGCATCAGCTTTATACCCCAGCTGCCGATAATCCCGCTTAGAAATATCTCTTTGTTCCGCTCCCGAAACAGCTATGATTTCCGAACCCGATGGAACAAAAATCTGAAGATAATCTTTATTCGAAGCTTTATACCACCACTCTTTTTCATTCTGCCCAAAATGCTCCCGTTGAATAGCTAAATTATGCACCGCCTTGCCGTTGGAACTAATATCAATATCCAACTGGATTTTTTGATTAATAAATTCATCAGTTTTATGCCCGCCGATATTAGCGTTAACCACTGCCAAATAACTGCCATTAAAATCTTCTGGCAAATCCATCACTTCGCCAGCTACTCCTAAATTTTTCAAATAGCTTTCAATCGCCAAATCTTTGAAATAAATCATAATATCTTTATTGACAAATCTATCGCCTAATTTGCCGGCTAAAATTACCTTGCCGTCTTCATCTAAATTACCAATTTTTTCAAAAAGCATCGGCGCTAAAACTTTCAAAATTTTCTTAGGCTCGCCAATTTTTTTATCTTGTCCCTCTTCCACCTCTCTTTGGATTTCTTCTAAAACATTGCCGCTATTAATTTCTAAATCGTATTCCCCTAATTTAATAGGCCCGGTAGCGGCCAGAATATCACGAATGGATTCCATATTAACGGCAATCGCTCCGCTGAACTCAATATTTTTTTCTGAATAAATCTTGGATTTTTCTAAAAACTCAATCACTTTTCTCGCCGAAAGCGAAAAATCAAAAAACCAATTTGCGTCCCTGGCGCCCCATCTGAGAGTTACCGCCTGTAAGGGCTTAGGCGGGATAATTTTCAAATCCAATTGGCCATCAGGGTCATAAATATCCCGAACATCTACATTAATTAAGCTACCGCCTTTTAAAGTTAAATCGGCGTAACTGCCGATAAAACCTCCGGCAGGCCTAAGCTCCGAAGCATTCTGAAATAACACCAGAAAATGCTGTTCATCGGCCGGCTTCAACCAGCCAATTAACGCGTCCAAAAAATCTAAATTTTTCTTTAAATCTTCTCCCACCTCCAGGCCTTCGTTGTTGATCCCTAAATTTTTCTTCAAAGCTTGATCTTGCAAAGCGCTACTTATCAAAACCAATTGATCCATATTATTACGCAAACTTTCTAGCTTACTAATAAGCTTTTCGCCTTGGCCGCCCACCAACCACTGAAAACCATTACTGCTTAAATCAGCTAAATCCTCCCCAAACCCTAAAGCTTTCTGCCCCAATAGCGACAAATTAATAAATGCAATTTTCACTTCATCAATCAGGGTCAATCCCAATAAATCACTTTTGCCTTTTAAAGATTGGATATCCTTATTCACGGACTGAAGCGACGATTGCGCCGTATCTAATTTAAAACCGCTTAAGCTTTGGGCGGCAACCTGAAAGTTATCCTTAATAGAAAAAAGGCTCTGCTTGGCTTTATTTTTAAAAGTTAAAAGATTAAAAGCAAAAAAACCGCTAAAAATTATTAAAAATAATAATGAAGAAATTAAAATAATCCTTCTAGGCCTAGAAGAAGTTTTTAGGCCCGGAATAAAAAGATTTTTATTTTTTGGCGGAGGATTAATGTCCCAAAACTTAGGCATACAAAGATTTAAAAATGGAAATAGTTGCTCTGGCGGTGTTTTGCCAAGAAAATCGTTTTATATTTTCCAATCCCGCTAAAATCAATTTTTCTCTAAAGTGAGTATCTAACAGAATTTTCTTGATAGCTTCGAACATATCGCTAGTCTTCCAAGGATCAACTAAAACTGCCGACTGGCCCATAATTTCCGGCAAAGAAGTGCGGTCCGCAACTATTACGGGGCAACCGCAAGCCTGCGCTTCCAAAGGCGGAAATCCGAAGCCCTCAAAAAATGAAGGGTAAACAAAAACTCGAGCAAAACTATAAAGGCGAATTTTTTCTTCGTGGCTCACCGGACCCCAAAAAATAATGTCTTGTTTATAAAAAGAGCGTCCGGCTTCTTTCAAAATACTATCATAAAGCCAGCCACGCCTACCTGCCAAAATTAGTTTAAAATCTTTAAAAACACTATCAGATTTTAGAACATTAAAAGCCCTAATCAAAGCTATTACATTCTTTCTCGGCTCTAGAGTGCCTAAATATAAAATATAAGGATTTGGCAAAGGCGATTGCTGGCCAACGATAGGCCGAAAATCTTCCGTAATGCCTGAATAAACTACCTTAATTTTTTCTGGCGGCACCCCTAAAGTATTAATTAAATCGTTTTTCGTAAATTCCGAAACAGCAATAATCTTTTCAGCAACCTTTGCTTGCTTTTTAATATTTTGAAGCCAATGCCAAAAACGCTGCCGCCAAGAAAAAAAATCAGGATGATGTAAAAATGATAAATCATGAAAAGTAATTACCCTCGGCGCTGTTCTACCCGCCAAAATATTAAAATGGGGACTAAAAACTATATCCGCTTTAAAACGAGCGCCTAAATCCGGCCAACCTAAAAATCGGCTGGAAAAATCAAAAATTTTATTAGGAATCCGCCAATTGATAACCCGAGAACTGCCAATAGAAACCTGACTATTCAATAACCGCTTTTTAAAACCATTATAAAAAAACCAATATTCATTCTCTTTGTCCGCGGCTAATAAAGAATTAAAAAGATTGCGAGTGTATCCTTCAATACCCGATACTTCCCCCCGAGCTAACAGCCTCGCGTCGGCAAGAATCTTCATATATCCATAGTATAACAGCCATATTGCTTCTTTCTACGAGCTATATTATAATCTTTAAATTATGATTAGTGAAAAAGTTAACGCTCAAATTAAACCAGGAGCTATGATAAAAGTTTGGGAGAAGATTGCCGCCGACAGCGGAGCTGCCGACGAAAAGAAAAAAGACAAAAAAGGCGATAGGGAACGCTTAATGAAATTTGAAGGCCTAGTTTTAGCCCGCAAACATGGTAATGAAATCGGGGCAACATTCACGGTCCGTTCCACTATCCTAGGCGTTGGCTTAGAAAAAGTTTACCCCATTCATGCTCCAACTATAGAAAAAGTGGAGATTTTAAATACTCCAAAAAAAATCAGCCGATCAAAACTTTATTACATCCGCGATATTTCCCGAAAAGAAACTAGAAAGAAGATGGCCACTGCCAAAGAAATCGTCTCTGAATAAGAGGTAACCTACCCCGTCATCGGCGGGGTTTTTGTTGAAAATAAAAAAAGCTTTGGGCATAATAGGAAGGCGAGATTTGATCTCAAATCTGCCCGGGTGTTGTAACGGTAGCCAAGCATGCTTGAGGTGCATGTGCCGAAAGGCGTGGAGGTTCGACTCCTCTCCCGGGCACCCACTCACGTTTTGCGCGAGTTTTCCGAGAATGTCGCAGGTCGGAGACCGCATGAATACTACGTTTTTCCCGTCTGCGACTCGGTTCGAGCTTAGTTCTTTCAGATATTCTCTCCATTTCTCCTCACTTGCCTGTTTTTGTAGGAAGGAAGCGGTCCGGATGAGTTCGAGCGCCGCCTCCACCCTGTCCGGCAGGGAATGTCCGGCACGGTCTAAATCCCGGAAAATGTCTTCCAAGGTTTTCTCCTGATTCAGGAATTCTGTTTTCTTGGATTCAAAGAGTTCCTTTTCAAGTTGGCCGTCAAGGAAAACATCGGTCAAGCGAGAGAGCCGGTCTCGAATTTGACCAAGCTGGACTCGAAGAGAATTCTGGACTTCTTTTTTGTCGGTATCCCAGGAATCCCGATAGCCGGCAGCCTTGGCTCTGAGGGTCTCCCAGACCCTCTCCGGGATCTCGCAGGAAGCCAGGAGCTGCCGGCAAGAGGCGGAGATTATTTCTTCCCGAACGCAGGTGCCGCATCTCTTAGTATGGCAACGATAATAGACGTGGCCTTTTTGTTTTTCCGCAATCAGGAAGCGGCCGCAATGTTGGCAACGGACCAATTTCCGGAAGGGGAAGCGATGACGATAGCCGTCGCGGCCATTGATCCGGCCATGAAGGACATCTTGGACCCGATCATAGAGGGATTTTTCGACCAAGGGGGCCACTACGTTGGGATGCACCCCTTGAGTTGGCGCTTATGGCATTACGATTTGGAGGAATAAATTCCTATTCAAGAACCGATCAGGAATCGAAGACGACTTTCTCTTGCCTGTAGCATTCTCCGAAACTTTTCGATGGTATGGGTTGTTGTACTGTCTGCTTCCCCCCGTCTGAGAGGTAAAACCTGTAAGGAGGGCTTCTATGAAGAATAAATTAGAGACGGCGTCCGTCGCAGCTTTTATTGCCTTCGTGATGGGCATTGGGGGCCTTTTGTTCCCGCCCCGACACCTACATATAGTTCACTTCTTATTTATTGGAATCATGTTCGCATTATTGGTGATCTCGATCATATTTCTTGTGGCGGACATTCGGAGAAAATAATTAGGGCATTACTGATTAGATTGCTTTGAAATCTCTTCGAACAGAGTGCGATCGAAAACGCCTTTAGAGTCGAAATGTGATTTAAGTACGTTTGTGTCGGGTTTGACCAAAACAGGTTCGCCGGCCAATGGTTCGAGACGGATCTCTCGTGGCCGCATTCCAATTATAGCTGAAGGGTCAAAACGAAGATTCGTCAGCATGCGCTCCGCGGTGTGTTTGTATGAGGCGTAGTCCTTTTTAGTTTCTATCGCCTGAGCAAAGAGTTCATAAGCTATCGTTGCGGAGCGAACCTTGTTTTCGCGGTCAATGGCCAAAAGGCGTGTTTCCGCTCGTGTTAATGTGTGCATGACATTCCAGCCGACCGCCAATCCGCCAATTCCGATCACGACAAGGGAGATGCCAGCAATTAACCAAGCCGGACCCTCTATACGCCAGCCTCCCTTTTCATCGCCACCTCCCGCGGCTCGCGAGGTGTTCCGCCGCAGAGCACAAATGAATAAAATAGTGAGACCCACCAACGCCGTGGCGGCGCAGAGGTACATAAATAACTGTATCCATCGCATTTCGAGGGTTGGATCCATAATCGGGAACGTGGTTAGGGAGCGACGACGCGAATCAAACGGTATGTGAATTTGGCTCGGGATTTGAATCCCGGGTCTTTTTATTTCGCTTGCATTCCCAATCCTTCCCGATATAATAAACCTAACGCACGCGCAAGGATTATCCCTTGCGCCTTTTCTTTTCAGAGGAAAAAGGAGAGTCGTCCATGGGAAATCCCATCAAACCCGTCGGCATCTGGATCCGAGTCTCCACCGAGGACCAAGCCAAGGGGGAGAGCCCCGAGCACCACGAGCACCGAGCCAGGGCATATTGTGAATCTAAAGATTGGAAAGTCAAGGAGGTATATCACCTAGAGGCCGTCTCCGGCAAGTCCGTCATGGACCACCCGGAAACCCAGAGGATGAAGCACAACTTGCCGTTGTACGGGAAGTAGGAGCAGACTTTGAGGAAGAACGGCCCGAAGTCCTCGTCGACAGCGTAGAAGTAGTAGTGGTTGGGCATCGCGTTTGAACGCCTGAGCCAGGGATATTTCCGGCCGGTCAGGGTTATACTCATGTTGGCCTCCGGGGCTTGCCGGTCCGAAAGGACCCATCACCGCTTTGCGGTAAAATTCCGTGGGGCGATTATATCGCCCTTTTTTGGCAAGCAAACCGGGGGCCTTTTTTTCGCCGTTACCAAAGCCG
>MHJF01000012.1:23550-23784 GCA_001818675.1 Candidatus Harrisonbacteria bacterium RIFCSPHIGHO2_02_FULL_40_20
TGGATAATTTGTTCCATCGTTCTCCCTTTTTTGTTGGGAACCTGTTTTACCACCTTGCGCCGATTCGCAAGGTCCCGGGGCTACACACCCCGGGATTTTTTTATTTTCTCTCCGTCTGTTTTATTAGACGTTTAACGAAACCAAAAGTTTCAAAATTTTCGTTTAAGATTTTATTGGCCTGGTCCGATAGTGGAGTAAACCATCCACGCCTTAAACCCGTTATGCAATCGGAGG
>MHJF01000012.1:23828-28192 GCA_001818675.1 Candidatus Harrisonbacteria bacterium RIFCSPHIGHO2_02_FULL_40_20
GACCACGACCGAGATTCGTGAATTGCGCCGGCTCGCCAGCGAGAACACCCCGACTCGGGTGATCGGCCTGAAGCTTGGAAGAACGGAGGAAGCGGTTCGAACCGAAGCCAGCCAGGAAGGCATTTCCCTCAAACCGACAAACCAATCGCCATACAACCGGTGAGAGCCGGACAAGTTTCAGCATTGGTAGTCCCCGCCGTCATTTTTTCCTTCGTACACTTCCAATGACTAAGGGCCTTTCAATTGCGGTTCGACACCATCTGGAAAAATGCCGGTCGGCCTTCGGGCGGGCTCCTTCTCCGGGACAGCCTGTGGTTGAGGAGCCCGAAAATGGGGTTGCGATGGTTGAGGGAGAAAGGGTGCACGGCATTGGGCTAGATTTGAAAGCACTTGACAAGGTATTTATACCATGCTATTATGGAACCATAATCTGCGGAGGCTGATTCCCGCTCGTTGTTAGATATTTTAGAAATATTGGTAACGCCTCGGGAGCGTTCTCTCAGGCAATCCCGAGGACACCGTCATAACCGCCCTAAATTTGAGGATAAATATCCGGTCAGACTTCCCGGATGATTCGGATGAGTCTCTTGATCTTCAAGATCACCTGAGATAACCCATCGATCAAAAGTCCGAGAAAATGGAAAGTAGCGTAAACTGCAAAAGCCCAGTACGCTAGGTGTTCCACTTCTTTCTCCTCTTGCCTCAGTGTTGTGGAATACGCCAACCATCCGAGGCTCAATGGCGACGTATGGTCCTGTTTGTCCAGGACCGGGATTTCCCGCGTTAGCCATGCCCGAGTATCGCATAGGTTGGCAACAGTTTTGCGCCCCTGAATAGTTCAGGGGCGCTTTTTTATTCGATATTTAGGATTTTCCGCCGATAAAAGTATCGAGCAACCCAAGCCAATGTGGAGAAGACAAATCGCCTTTCAGGAGTCCGGTATTGGCCGGACGGAATAAGGCAGCCAAGATGAGTTTCTTGTCCCTTTCGGAAAACCCTGCCTTTTCTTGCAATAGGGAGAGGTAAGTCTCCACCATAGTGACTCTTTCCAGGGCATCGATCTCCAGGTGAAGATTACTCAGAAACAATTTGACGAGAATGCGGCCGATCCAAAGCGCCACACCCGTGGCCACCACAATCAATCCAGTTATCGGAAGCGGAAGTACGGTCGTGGTGTAATCCTCAATGAGCCAAATCAAAAGGAACACCAAACCCATTGTTGAAATCGCCGCGAATATTGCCAGAGTCCAAAACACCCAACGGCGGCGATTCTTGTGGTCATTGGCTTTGCGCGCCCAATACGACAATGGCGCACGCATAGCCATCTTTTGATTGTATGATTCGGTAATGGCATCGAAATCGTTTTTGGCTTTTTCCTCCAAAGATACGAGCTTGCTTGAAGTATCTGTAACCGCCTTTTCCAAAGTGGTTTCCAAAGATAGATACTTCGTATTCTTTTGATCTAAATCGAGAGTCCCGGCCTTCAAAAAGTCTTTGTGTTCCTTTTGTTGTATTCGAAAGGATTCTTGAAGGGCGGTGAGCGTAGATTGGAGATTGGCAAAATATGGAGCGTTGGCCTCCGTGTCACCCAAGAGGAATTTAGCGGCTCGAATTGCTCCGAGAAAACCTTCGGTAGTTTGGTTGATCTTGCCTGTGAGAAATTGCAAAGCGCCGATCGCTTGGGGTTGATGTTCTTTCCAAATCGAGTGGACGAATTCTGCTACTGGCCTGATCACCGCGGTTTCTGGATGGATATGGTTTGGCGCGTTACCGCCGGTCTTTCTTCTTGATTCCGAAGACAAACCGATGGTCACGGTAATTGGTTTGGCCCAGGAAGGTAATCCGATTCTCCGGTTCTTGCTCCATGAATTCATGGTCGAGGGCCCGGAGAATCTGGTAAAGGTGGGTGAAATTGCCGGATTGGCAACATTTACGAAATTGCCATTTCACAGTTGTCGTGCTATAATATTGGCACCAAAGAAAATGCCCCAGTCTTTTGGACTGGGGCTTAACTGACACTATTGACAATCACCAACCCGCCGAAAGCGATGAGCGGGGGCAACGCTAGTAGGCGTGGGGAACGTCGAGTGAATATCTCGACGAACTCCATCTGGGTTGGCCATCGGTTTAACAACGGCAGTCGCAGAAAAGAAGGAGTCCGGATATGTGGATCTTGAAGATCCTGCTAACATGCGGGGCAGCAATAAGAATATCAGGAGTTAAGACCGTTACGGTCAAATTCGGGTGGCTACAAGTAGAGATCTCCTTCGATAATTGACGATGGGACTGGCGGCCGTCCCCCCTGGCCGCATTTCCCAACTTTATCAAGGTGGAGTTATTGTACATCAGTTACTACATATTTGTCAAGTCCTTGGCCGGTGTTGACTTGCCTACAAGCGAAGTTCTTTGGTAACATAACGCCTTTATTCAGAGGTATGCCAATACCCAAAGGATCAAAGTATTCAAGGTGGGTCCGGAAGGAATCCGCACGGCATTTCCCGAACCTGATGCCGGAAACAAACAAGAACGCGCCAGGATTATTGTCTCCCAGTTTCCAGAACTGGCTTTCTTGTTGCCTCCGAAAAGAATCCTCGGGAATCCCGAACATTACCGAACAGGGATTTTTGATGCGGTCGCGCTGGCGTTTTCGGTTTTACAGCGAACGGACGGCCGCGACAGTTGGCCTCCCGCAGGAAGATAATTCGATTTGAGCGCGGCTACTTATGCGGGCGGTTTTCTCAAGAGGCCAGGGGTTAACGCGGTACCCCGGGGAAGACCGTGTTGCCCGAGGGATATTGCGCGGCCAAAGGGAAATAGGTCGGAGAAAACGGCCTTTGGTCCCCGACGTTGAATGTTGCAACCAATTGGCGCATAGCATGTTAAGTTCCGGCGCAATGTGGACGCGCCGATTCAATTTTCAGCTCCATTGGAAACTTTGTTTCGCTGGGGTTGCTTTTTCATTCCCACTCTGTTACCTTCCGAAGAGTTCTCTCAAAGCCGAGGGGCGCCTCCGCCAGATGGCTACGCAAGGTACAACACCTTGAGAAGCCGCTTTTTTCTGGAGGCGTATTTTGAAATCAAACGGCGTGTTCCCGGTATGGATCGTAGTCGTTTGGATGGCTTTTGTTTTGCATGTCCACGGAGGCTTTATGGTACAAGGCGAATTTTTGTTTATCGCCATGATGGTGATTTTCGGTCTGACGATAACCGTTGTCGGTTCGGTGGTGACGAGTGAATCAGCCGATTGGCGGCACCGTTTCCTTCAGTGCGCCTACATCCTTCCGGCAACGGTGCTCATGGCCGATATGTTATCCCGGTATGCCGAATTCCATGACAGCGGAAGATTCCATTACGGTGGCCTGGAAATGACCTTGGATGTTTTGTGTTTGACCTTCTTATATGCTTCACTTGCCCAGCTCGGCAAATCGCCTGTCCAGGAGGATACAAGCGTGTTTTTGTCTTATCCCTCCCAGACATTCTGGTCGTGGCTAATCGCTTATTCTTTGCTAAAATTGATCCGCATTTGGCCGATGGTGATTCCAAAAGGTGGCGATGGCGTATCTTATTATTTTGTTCTTCATGCCGGCTTAACGATCTTCATTCTGGTAGGTTGGTATTGGCAAAGATTGTTACGTCAACGGAGGCGTCTCCCATCCTTCATTTGGTCCGGAGTTATATTCTCGGTGGGAACGGCCATTTATATGATCTCCGTATATTCATTCAAATGGAATCCGTTATCGCCATGCATTACCTTGTGACGAAGAATTCAATTTCAACACGTCGCCTTTAGTCGGGCGACGTTTTTTTCGGAGGTGGACTATGGCCCTCAACTGGCTCGAAGATCTAGTGGCGGAGTTATACCGCCTTCGGGGGTACCTGGTCATCGAAAACGAACCCTTAAGCCAAGGTCCAGATCAAGCCCACCAGGGAGATCAAGGCACTGTAAAGGATCTGCCGGCCGAGACAGTTGGCTCGGCGCTGAACCGCGAGATATGCGAGGTAGTCGGAGGTTTGAGAATATCTGGCAAAGGCTTCCACCAACAATTGCTGAAGCCAGAGAGCGGAGAACTCTCCCAGGAAGATATCTCCCGCGGTGTCCACGAAAGATTGCCCGGAAATCCGGGGACCATGAACCCCGCATTCCGGACATCGGGACCCAGGTACCAAGGGAATGCAGACGTGGAAAGTCCGCCGCCCTTTCGTCCCGCCGGTTAAGGCGGGACTACTGGCAGCGGTTGATTTCGCCGTACTAGCGTGTGCCTGGCCACCTTGCGGCGACCGAAGCTCAGCCCCGCCTTGCCGCGGGGCTTACGGATTCAACCGTTTTCAGAATAAATTGATACTTGGATTTTGCTGGGGAAATG
>MHJF01000013.1 GCA_001818675.1 Candidatus Harrisonbacteria bacterium RIFCSPHIGHO2_02_FULL_40_20
AAATGGCGCGAAAGGAGCCATTAATTTGCTAATTCCCAAAAGAACTTCCGATATTACTTTTGGCGAAACATTTTTTCTGGACCGACGAATATACCAGCGCGAAAAATCCTCTACTAAACTCTCAATTACTTTTGCCGCCTCGCCAATTTCATATTTTTCCAAATTCTCCGTAGCCACCAAAATAGTTTCCTGCAACCGCGCGACAATCCACTCGTCTAAAACTTTAATTGAGTTCCCGTTTTGTGGTGAGCCTGTCGAACCATTAATTTCTAAAAACACAAAGCTATTATAAGCAAGCATAAAAATTTTCCGGAAAACTTTTCCTAAATCATTCTCATCAAATTTCTTTGGCTCTCCCGGCGGATTAACCGTATAAAAATACCAGCGGATCACATCGGAGCCATATTTTTGAATCATCTGCCACGGATCTACTACATTGCCTTTAGATTTAGACATTTTTTGCCCATTTTTATCTAACAACAACCCTAATGCGATAACATTATGATATGCCAATCCTCGATCTAATAATGTGGAAACCGCCAGCAAGGTATAAAACCAACCGCGAGTCTGATCGATGCCTTCGGCAATATAATCTGCTGGATAACTTAAGTCTTCATTATTTTGATTTTTGATTTTTGCCGCCTCTGGCGAGCCTCGCCCTTGGCGGGATTTTTGATTTTGAGCGAAAGGCCAATGGACTGAAGCGAATGGCATAGCGCCAGAATCAAACCAAACATCCGCCACTTCTTTTATCCTAAGCATTTTTTCGCCGCAATCCGGACAACGCAAAGCTACTTGATCCACAAATGGCCTGTGTAAATCTAATTCTCCGTCCTTACTAAAAGGCCAATTATTAAAATCTAATTTTGCGTACTCTCCAGTCGCCAAAGTAACCTCCTTTTCAATTTCTACTATCTTCTCGTTTTTAAATCCTTGAATCGCTCCCGTTAAAACCCAAAGCGGGTCGCCATGACTGATAATCAAAATAGTTTTATTTTGATGCTTGGCATTAACTTCTAAAACAAAATCTATCATTCGCTTTTTAATATCATTATAATTTTCGCCCCCGGGCGGAGTTTTAGTAAAACGCTGTGCCTTATTCTCAAAAAATGCCATATATTCTCCTATCGGACGGCCATTAAAAACTCCTCCTTGAATCTCGGTCAATCGTTGATCGATAATAATCTTAGCGCCCGTGGCTTTTTTAGCAATAATTTTGGCTGTTTGCTGGGTACGCGTCAGAGGCGATGCATAAATAACATCAATCTCTTCTTTCTTAAGATCCGCCGCTATCTTTTCTGCTTGTCCTAATCCTTTTTCAGTTAACTTTGCGCCATTACCATTTTTTTCCGGCCCACAAGTCAAAATCCCAGTTACGTTGTGTTCCCCTTCACAATGGCGAGCTATAAAAAACTTATTCTTGTTATAGGCATATTTATTCAAATCCTCTAAACTACTAATAGCCAAAGTTTCATCGCAATTTTTGATTTTTGATTTTTGCCGCCTCTGGCGAGCCTCGCCCTTGGCGGGATTTTTGATTTCCAATTTGGAATCGTGAGTCCAAATTGGCAGTGGCGTTCCCCAATAACGTTCGCGAGAAATCGCCCAATCTTTAATTTCTCGCAGCCATTCACCAAAACGCCCCTCTTTAATATTCTCTGGTATCCAATTAATTTTTTTATTGGCCGCCAAAAGCTCATCTCGCAGCTTGCTCATCAAAATAAACCAAGAATTCCTGGCAAAATAAATTAACGGCGTAGAACAACGCCAGCAAAATGGGTATTCATGCTCTATAAAACTAAATTTATAAACCAAGCCCCGCTTATCCAAATCAGCCACAATTTCTTTATCCGCTTCTTTAATAAATTTACCCGCTCCCGGATAACCTTTTTGAACCACACCTTGATCATCTATCGTAATCGGTATATCCAACTTTTGATTTTTGATATTTGATATTTGATTTATTAAATTGAGGTCGTCTTCTCCAAATGCCGGCGCAATATGCACCAGGCCAGTACCTTCTTCAGTAGAAACAAAGTCAGCAGCTAAAACCTCATGATTTTTGATTTTTGATATTTGATTTTTGATTTCGTATAACGGTTCGTATTCTAAACCCACTAATTTCTTCCCAGAAATCTTCTCTACCACTTCTGCCTCCTTTCCATCAATGGATGGCGGAGGATTAAAAGACCAAAAATATTCATCTCCGACTTTGTACTTGGTATAAGTCAGGCTTTGATTGACCGCCACGGCTAAATTCGCCGACAAAGTCCATGGAGTGGTAGTCCATACTAATAAATATTCATTACTTTTGATTTTTGTCCGCCAACCGGCGGATTGATTTTTGATTTTAAATTTAACGTATAAAGACGGGTCCTTTGTTTTCCGATAAACGCCCGGCTGACCCAACTCGTGGCTAGAAAGCGGAGTTTGGCAACGCGGACACCACGGAACTATCTTATATAACTTCTTTAATAAACCTTTTTTCGCAATTTGGGCGAAAATCCACCACAAAGTCTCTACATAATTATTTTTATAAGTCACGTAGGCCTTATCAAAATCCAACCAAAAACCGATCCGTTCAGTCAATTTCTCCCACTCGCTTTTATATTTCCAAACTGACATCTTCGCGCGAGTGTTAAAATTGGCAATACCGAATTGCTCAATCCCTTGTTTATTTTTAATGCCCAATTCTTTTTCTACTTCAATCTCTACCGGCAATCCATGGGTATCCCAACCCGCCCTCCGGCCAACATAATAGCCCCGCATAGTTTTATAACGCAAAATAATGTCTTTAAAAACTCGCGCTAGAACGTGATGCATGCCCGGCCGACCATTAGCAGTCGGCGGTCCTTCAAAAAAAACAAATTTCTTTTTGCCTTCTCTATTTTTTAAAGATTTTTCAAAAATTTTGTTTTCTTGCCAAAACTTCAAAACTTTCTCTTCAATTTCCGGTAAATTAAATTGTTTTAAGCCACGCAACATAATGCCCTAATTCTATAAATTTCTAAGCATCGACGCAAGAAATTTATTATATGTTTAAACTAAGAAAAAACTCCGACGTACGTCGGAGTTGAATCTAAATTCCATCTATCTTTTTAATTAAATCTCTAGCCACAACTATTTTAAGGCCATCTTTGAAGTAAAACCAAACTAAATCATTGCCAATCTGCATATCGCAGAATACTAGCTCCAATACATTCTCCACCTGATCAGCTCGAACGATGATGTAGCTCGGAAATATAGCGCCCATTGGGGTAAAACCACCAGGAACCCTAAAAATCGGATTTTTAAAATAAATCGTCGGCTGAACATTCCTTTTTATCTGCGGACCATTTTTCTTCGCCATCTGCCACCTCCTTTCATATAAGCCCTAATTCGAATCAAAATCCCTTAAAAATATATTACATCTTTTCTGGCGCGTCAATTCCTAATAAAGCAAAAACCCGCGCAAAAATATCTTTAAAAACAGTGACTAGCGCCAGCCTTTCCGGCAAAACCTCTCCGTTCTCGCCAATTACCCGCTCTTTTTCATAAAAATTATTAAATGCCCGCGCAACGCTCATGGCGTATCTGGCTAAACGGCTGACTTGATAATCTTCGGCGATTTGTAAAACCATATCCGGAAATTTTACCAATTCTTTAATTAAAGCTAATTCACTTTCTTTACTTAAAGATTTTAAATCGGAAATTTTAGATTCTGCATCGGCGCGCTTCAAAATATTAAAAGCTCGCACGTAGGCATATTGAACATAATAAACTGGATTCTTTAAAGATCTTTCTTTGGCCAATGCCAAATCAAAATCCATATGCGAATCTGGCGTGTGCATTAAAAAGAAAAATCGCGCCGCATCCCTGCCCGCCGAAGCTTTAGCGGAGGAGGGTTTGCCTCCTAATTCTTCAATCAATTCGTCTAGAGTTATAAAATCGCCTTTTCGTTTGGACATTCTTACTTCTTTGCCATCCTCAATCAACCGCACTAATTGGGTAATAATAATTTTCAACCGATCCGAATCAATGCCTAGCGCTTTCACTCCGCTTTGCAAACGAGCCACATAACCATGATGATCCGCTCCCCAAATATCCACCGCTAAATCAAACTTTCTTTTCACAAATTTATCATAATGGTAAGCAAGGTCGGATAAAAAATAAGTCGGCTTACCGTCGCTTTTCACTAAAACACGATCCTTCTCGCCTGCCCCGACCGTAGCGTCGGGGTCGGCAATGTCGCTAGTCTTAAGCCCTAAACCAGATTCTTTTTTAGAATCTGGTCGGGCGAACAATCCGCCAATAACAAATTGTTTTAGCCAAACCGCCCCCTCTTTTTTTTCTACCAATCCTTTTTTTTCTAATAATGCTAAAACTTTTTTGAGCTCATCTTTCTTATGAAGATTCTCATATTCGGAAAACCAATTATTAAATTCTATCCCAGAATTCTTTAAAGAAATCTTGATCTGTTTTAATAATTCCGCCGCTGCCAACCTGCCGATTGCTTCGCTATCCAATTTTTTTTCTCCAGTTGAAGAAAGAATTTTTGATTTTAAAACATCCGCTAAATCTTTAATATACGCCCCCTGATAATGTTCGTCTCGTTCCAAAACTTTTCCCAAAACTGCCAAAATGCTGTCGCCTAATAAACGAATTTGGTTGCCGGCATCATTAATATAATATTCTCTAGTAACTTTATGGCCGGCTACTTCTAAAATTTTTGCTAATGTGTCCCCCAAAAATCCACCACGGCCGTTAGCCATCGTTAAAGGCCCCGTAGGATTGGCAGAAATAAACTCAAGATTAATCTTTAATCTTTTTGCTTTAGGATTATAGCTTTTAGTCTTTAAGAGACTGCCAAGCTCACCTATCAACACTTTTTTAGAAACCCATAAATTCACAAATCCGCCAGTTGATTCTACTTTTTCAAAAAATCTTTTTTTGTCAGAATTTTGAATTTTTTTGACCAAATCTCCGGCAATTTCGGCTGGAAATTTTTTGCCTTGAGCTTGTCGAAAGGTTTTCTCCTTTGCCAAAGAAAAAGCAATGTTGGTAGAATAATCTCCAAACTCCGGTTTTTCCGAAGTTGTCACAAAAACCTGAACCTTGCCGCCAACTGCCTTTTTAATTACTGCTTCAATTTTTCTAAGCATAAGTTTACTATTATAATAACAAATCCCCCTTGAATGCTGAAAACTAAAAAACTAACAAAAAATCAGCACCTTCACATATACAAGTGCTATCCTATAGGATAGCACTTGTATTTTTACCATAATTCTTAAATTTATATAATTTATATAAAAAAAATCAATAAAAAAAGCCCTGTTTCGATTAAGTCGAAACAGGGCATGTCCAACAGTCCACTGGACTAGACCCTGCCTACCGTCAGGCAAGCTCGCGCACCGCAAGAAACCAAACGCCCTCAACCCAGCCACCCCCAAACCAACCCAGATCCAGACCACGCCCGCCGGAAACACTGCAAAGATACGGAACGAACCGAAGGCCATCCCAGTGCCTCCAAATAGAACCAAGAATCACTATGGAACCCTTTCTCTGTTCTTCCGGGTTTTTCTTCACCCAATAAAGACCTTCTAGGAGGGTGGCGGACCGGAGTTTCTTGGTTTGAAAATCAGCCAAGACTTCTTCGGAACTCATCTTTCGGTTATGGGGGACAAGCTCAAAATTGAGATTTGCCTTGCCATCGCTCCTCTCTTTGGGGAAATTCTGTTCGGTGATGTTGAGGTTAACATAGTCGAAATCGCAAACTCGGATCATAAAGGCCAGAGACTTGGAGTAGTCGATGGTGAAAACTGACTTCATACTGCCTCCTTTCCCCAGGTTATGGAGCCGCGTTAAACAGCGATGGAAAAGAACTTTCTTACTATTGCTATATTTTACGCTAATATTTTCTCTTTGTCAAATCACTCCGTCAAAAAATCAATTAGAAAAATTTGGAGATGGCCGGAGCAAGCTTTCGTCCGCCAGGCGGCGGACTCAAATCTTCCTGATACGGGGTGCTACTGGTTCAACTCCGGACACGAAATAATAAAACCGCTCGTTAAGAGCAGTTTTATTATTT
>MHJF01000014.1 GCA_001818675.1 Candidatus Harrisonbacteria bacterium RIFCSPHIGHO2_02_FULL_40_20
AACTTAATCGCCTTGACTAAAATAGCCCGCATTGCTTTATACAAACTTTTCAACTCCTTTACCGATAATTTATTCGCCGGCCTAAATGGATGGATCTTCGCAGACCACAAAATATCATCGGAATAAATATTACCAATGCCCGCGATTACTTCCGGATCCATTAGCACTTGCTTGATTTTTCTTTTTTCCGGCTTTATGAACTTTACAAACTTTATAAACTTTAAACTTTTATCTAAGGCATCCGGCCCTAAATTAACCAATTCTGGCAAATTTTCAATTTGTTCTACTGAACCCAAAATCGCTTTAGCGAACTTTCGCAAATCAGAAAGGGCCAGCATCTTTCCATTATCTAAATACAAAATTAAATGAATATATTTATTATACGGATCTTCCACTATGGCTTTCGGCTCCAGAGGAATAACTTTTTTCCCTTGGATTTCCCATTTTCCAACCAACATATGCCCAGTCATTTTTTGATGAATTAATAAAAGTTTTTTGCCGCTTAAATAAATAAGAATATTCTTCCCGCGCCGTTTAACTTTTAAAATCTTTGCCCCTTTTAATGATTTTTCAAAAATCGCCACATGCTTATGGGCAATTTTATTTTTCTGTTGATCCAGCGGATCTTTAACCATCTTCGGCCAATCCAACCAAACGCCTTGAATGCGGCGGCCAATAACCTTCTTATTTAAATCATCTACAACAGTTTGAACTTCGGGTAATTCAGGCAAGTTTAGTGATTAGCGACTAGTAGTTAGCCACTAGTAATTTATTTTAATTTCGACAATAAAACATTGAGCATCTTCATAATTTCCTGCAACAAAGAATCTAAATCTGAAAAGTCATTATCTGACAAAAAACCCAACTCTTTAGAAAGCATTAACTGGGTTTCTAATTCTGCGCCTGAACCAAAAGCTATAGAAATAAATTGTGAAAATTCCTTTCTATGTCTTCTAACAAAACCTTCGGCAATATTTGAGGGCACTGAAACGACCGCTCTTCGTATCTGTGAGGTTAATCCATATATTTCTGTCTTAGGAAATGCCTCGGTGGCTTTATATACCTTTTTTACAAAATCAAAAGATTTTTGCCAAACAATCAGCTGTTTATAAGAATTGATCATAAAACTAAAATTCTAATCACTAGTCGCTAGTGGCCAATCGCTACCTTACTCTTCATCATAGACCATCTCCTTTTGCGGAATCAGCTTAGGATCAGTCGGCAAAGTCAGATAAAAAGTAGTCCCACGATCCAAAACCGATTCAACCCAAATCTTTCCACCATGGCGCATAACAATATTCTTAGCGATATAAAGGCCCAAGCCGCTTCCTTCTGTTTTTCTTTGCGTAACATTTTTAGCGCGGAAAAACTTGCTGAACAACTTATCAATAGCTTCTGGGGGAATACCCACGCCCGTATCTTTAATACTAATTAATAAATACGGCTGGTTTGGCATCCGCTCCAGCTTAACCGCAACTTGGCCGTTAGGAATATTATATTTCATAGCGTTATCAATCAGGGTAGATAAAGCAATGCCAAATCTTTGTGTGTCTAACATAGCCATCATCTCTTCTTTGGGTTTATCAAAATAAACCGTAACTTTATATTCATAAGCAATCGGCGCGGCTTGCGACAAAATTTTCTCCAAAAATTCTATTAAATTCACCTGCTCAAATTGATAGCCAAATCTTCCCTCTTCAATTTTAGCCACATTTAATAATCCCTCCACGGTTTCTAAAAGCTTGCTGGCGGCCTGGCTGCCAACCTTCACCAATTCCGCTTGGCTATCCCCCAACTTCTCTTTTTTTAAAGCCTCAAAAGACCAACGAACCGCGGTCAAAGGCGATCGCAATTGATGAGAGGCTACTGTAATAAATTCATTTTTTGCTTTCATAAGAGCTAACTCCCGAGTACGATCCCTAACCACCTTAACAAAGCCTAGAACCCTTCCCTGATCGTCAGAAATCCTATCTGTTGAAACCCGCAACTCTAAATGAGGCTCTTCAAAAACCAAATCAAGCAATTGGGGATATGCGCCTTGTTGAGATCGTTGAATCACTACAGGCGCCAAAGAAGAAAACATTACTTCAGTAAATAATTTAAATCTTGGTTCTTTAACGGACTGCAAAACAAAAACTTTATCCAAAACTTCTGCCGGCCTCAAGTGAAAAATTTGTTCTGCGGCTGGATTAAAAACTGTAATTCTAAATTTTTCATCGTAAGCAATAACCCCGTCCCGAAGATTAGCAATAATGCTATCCAATCGATTGCGTTCAATTTTTAAAGCTAAATTGCTACGGGCGGTTTTTAAGCTATTCCAAAAAGTAATGCCTGCCACCACCGCAAATCCTGAAGCTCCGGCTATCAGCCAACGCCAAGGAATATAAAAAAATCCCGGGATGCCAATAACAAAAATCAAAACTAAAGACAGCCAGAAAAGGCGCATTTCCGGCATTGTTAAATAATATTTAAAGCTCAGCCCAGTTTTTTCCATAAGCTAAATCAACTTTTAAAGGCACTTTTAGTCGGTAAGCAGATTCCATCTCTTTTTCTATTAAAGGGATTGTCTCTTTCAGAATATCATCACTGATTTCGAACAACAATTCATCATGAATGGATAAAAGCATCCTCACTTTTTTTAGCCACAATCCCTGATCTTTAAAAATTCTCGCGATTTTGATCATCGCCATCTTGATAATATCGGCGGCTAGGCTTTGAATAGGCATATTAATGGCCATTCTTTCCGCTTCCGCCGCCAAACGTCGGTTAGAAAAATTAATATTCTCCAAAATTCTTCGGCGGCCGTTTAAATTTTCTACATATCCAAAATCTCGGGCAGCTTGAATAGTTTTTTCCTGCCACTGCCGTACCCCATTAAAATCGTTAAAATATTCGGCTATAAAAGTTTGCGCTTCCTCGCGACTTAATCCGCTACTGCGGGCAAAAGAGTCTGACCCCATTCCATAGACCACGCCAAAATTTAAAGTTTTAGCAAATCGTCGCATTTCCGGCGTTACTTTGCTGATATCTACGTTGTAAACATTAGATGCGGTCAACGCGTGAATATCCAGACCTTTTTTAAAGGCATCTATCATTCTTTCATCATCAGACACAGAAGCTAAAACCCTTAATTCAATCTGGGAATAATCAAAAGCTCCCAAAGAAAATCCTTTTTCGGCAATAAAAGCTTTTCTTATCGCTTCGCCATAATCAATGGTCGGCCGCCCCGACTCGGATCGGGGCGAGCCTCGCCCCTTCGGGGCGGGAATATTTTGCAGGTTAGGATTTTGAGAGCTCAAGCGGCCAGTAGCGGTATTCGTCTGTAAAAAAGTGGTCCGCACTCGGCCATCCGGACCCGCCAAATTCCTTAACGGCTCAATATAAGTGGAATAAATTTTAAAAAGTTCCCGATAATCCAAAATCAACGCCACTACAGGATGACGCGCTTTAATCGTTTCCAATGCTTCCGCGTCGGTAGTCCGTAATCCGGTTTTGGTTTTTGGCACGCCCTTAAAATCAATTTTTAACTTTTCATATAAAACTTCGGAAAGCTGTTTTGGGGAATTCAAATTAAATGGGGTGCCCGCCAACTCATAAATCCGCTTGGTCATTTGCTCTAGTTCCTTAGCGGCTTTAATAGATAATTTTTTCAAAAAATCTAAATCCACTTTAATGCCAACTTGATGTATTTCTTCCAAAATCTTCGCCAACGGCAGTTCAATTTCCGAATAAATTTTTTCCAATCCTTGTTTTTTTAATTCCGATTCTAAAACCGCCAAACTGGAATCTAAAAAACGCTTGGGATGATCGGGGTCTAGCAACCAACCAGCAATCTGAACCTTAATTTCTGAACTCATTTGTTATAAATTCATTATATAACAAGGCGAGGTTGAAATAATTTCTTGAAATTTAATGCTATTTCGGGGTATATTTTAATTGTTATGGTCCCGGACTTTTTAGCTAAACTCCGCCGAGAAGGCGAGGAGCGTGAAGCGCAAAGAAAAGCTCAAAAAATAGGCATTCAATACCTGGATGTTTCTACGACTCCAGTTAAACTAGAAGCGCTCTCTTTAGTTCCGGAAGAAAAGGCGCGCCAAATTATGGTTGCGCCTTTTCAATTAAAAGGAAAGGAATTAGGCCTAGCCGCTTTTGACACAGAAAACTCCGGTTTAAAAAAATTGATTGAAGAATTAAGCCATAACGGCTATAAAATTGATTTGTTCATCGCCTCAAAAACTTCCATTGAAAAACTTTTAGAAAACTATAAATTTGTTCCCAAGGCAATAGGAGAAATCACAGGAAAAATTCAAATAGAAAAAAACCGGTTTGAAAATTTGTTAAAAGATTTAACCTCTATAAAAAGGATTAAAAAATCAATCTTAGATTTTGATTTCCAAAAAGCCCAAATCGGGGAATTATTAGAAATTATTCTGGCCGGAGCTTTAAATAACAGAGTGTCGGATATTCATTTTGAAACCGAAGAAAAAAATATCCGATTGCGCTATAGGATAGATGGATTGCTTAATGATGTAGCCTCCGATCTTCCTAAAGAAGTCTACGGATATTTGCTTTCCCGTATTAAGCTTCTTTCCGGATTAAAATTAAATATCCAGGATAAGCCGCAAGACGGCCGATTCAGCATTAATTTAGAAAAGAAATCTATTGAGCTCCGTATTTCTCTCATACCATCCGAATACGGCGAAACTATAGTAATGAGAATTTTGGATCCAGACATAATAAAAATTACGCTCCTCCAGCTTGGACTTCGCAAAGACGACCTGGCTATAATCGAAGAACAATTAAAATCTCCCAATGGCATGATTTTAAATACTGGGCCTACTGGATCCGGAAAAACTACCACGCTTTATTCTTTTCTGCTACATAAAAGAAATCCGGAATTAAAAATTATTACTATTGAAGATCCTATTGAATATCACCTTGAGGATATTGAACAAACCCAAACCGACCCTGAAGCCGGCTATACTTTTGCCGGGGGGCTAAAATCCATTATGCGGCAAGATCCGGACATAATTTTAATCGGTGAAATCCGCGATGAAGAAACCGCGGAAATCGCCATCCAGGCTTCCCTCACCGGCCATTCCGTATTTTCTACTGTTCACGCCAATTCTGCCGTAGGCGCCATACCCCGCTTATTAGATTTAAAAGTAAAACCCGGCAGCATCGGACCGGCCCTCAATTTAATAATCGCGCAAAGATTGGTTCGCCGGCTTTGTGAGAACTGTCGAATTTCCAAAAAAATTCTTCCGGAACTTAAAACTAAAATTGAAAAATTCTTGAGGTCTCTGCCTAAACGAATAAATAAAAATGAATTCTCGGAAATAAAAATTTTTGAAAAAAAAGGCTGTGTCCAATGCGCGGGTTTGGGCTATAAAGGTCGAATAGCGATATTTGAATTGCTAGAAATTAACGACGCGATGGAACCGCTCATCAACGCAGATGTCACCGAAGTAACCATTAAACAAGAAGCTAAAAAACAAGGCATGGTGACAATGCAAGAAGATGGAATTTTAAAAACAATCAGCGGCCTAACTACTTTTGAAGAAATAGAAAATGTGACTGGGCCAATAAAGTGGTAAACTCCATTTAAAGTTTATTAGTCTGTGGGCATGTCCCCATTACGAGGAACTGGAACTTTCTTAACAAATTAAAAAAGGTTGGAATTCCTTCGAGGAGCAATCCAGCCGAAGCCAAATTGTCCTAATACTAAAAAAAATTCTTTGCCCACAGACCAATAAACTCTACAATTAAAGATCTCCAAGAGAGTAGCATATAAATATTAAAATGTCAAGCCTACCCCCAGATGTAACAATAGACGTAGCTCTTCGTCCGACTGCCTGGGACGAGTATATTGGTCAAGAGAAAATCAAAAAAAACTTAAAGATTATCTTGGAAGCGGCTAAAAATCGTGGCGAATCCTCTGACCATCTGCTTTTTTATGGCCAAGCAGGATTGGGAAAAACTACCCTTGCCCATCTAGTAGCCAAAGAACTCAATGCTAATCTAAAAAT
>MHJF01000015.1 GCA_001818675.1 Candidatus Harrisonbacteria bacterium RIFCSPHIGHO2_02_FULL_40_20
TTGCTGCATTGTGTTTCTAAATATCCTTGTCCGCCGGAAGATTTGCATTTGGGAACGATTCAATTTTTTAAAGAAAAATTTAGCATTCCGATTGGATTTTCTGATCATTCGGTAGGTGATCCTACGCCGGATTTGGTGGCGGTTGCTGCTGGAGCCACGATTTTAGAAAAACATTTTTCGCTTTCCCGCGATCTTTGGGGATCAGACCATAAAGTTTCTATGACTCCTCTTGAATTAAAAGAATTGGTGGCGGGAGTGCGAGAGTTAGAGCAGAGTTCGGAAAAGCGTCAAGAAATTTTAGCTGGAGATTTTGCTAAAAAAGCGTTAAAAGACAAAACTAAAGTTTTGCTAGATGATGAAGCGAAATTCCGACCAGTTTT
The DNA here is from genome assembly GCA_001818675.1 of Candidatus Harrisonbacteria bacterium RIFCSPHIGHO2_02_FULL_40_20. Lineage (GTDB taxonomy): Bacteria > Patescibacteriota > Minisyncoccia > UBA6257 > WO2-44-18 > 2-02-FULL-40-20. The sequence goes on from MHJF01000015.1 coordinate 381, forward strand.
TAGAAAGTCTTTAATGGCTGGCCGCGATATTTTGGCGGGCACTCTGGTTACCGCGGATATGGTTTACGCGATGCGGCCGCAGATGTATGCCGGCGGATTGCCGTCCGAACATTATGAATTAGTGATTGGCAAGAAAATTAAGAAAGATTTAAAAAAATACGATCCCATTGACAATTCAGTCTTGGCGTAGTATTTTATAAAGCGTTGCTGTATGGTAACGCTTTTTAGTTCTTTCACTTTTTTGAAAAGGAGGCAGGCCAATGCGGTTAGTAATGGTTGCTAGAGATGTTGCGCCAGCTAATGCCCTTGAATCGCTATTCGCATATATCAGGGAGTCCGGAGTAGTAGATACGCATGGAATTTTTGGGTATGGCAAGCCATTTGATGCGTCACTAGATGCAATTAATAATTCAGTCGGGTCCGCAACTGTTGTTCTCTTAGGAATGTCTTCTTCGTCTAGTTTATCTAGGGAAGAGCTTTTTGCTGCAGAAGTCGCTTATAAATTTGGTATTCCATTTGGATTCTATTCTGATACTTTTGGTACTTTCCGACGTCCTTGGTTTGAGAATTATCGTGAAAAGGCGAACTTTCTTTTTGTAATTAACGAAGACGAAGCTCGTTCTGCTAAAGAATTATTTCCTAAGGCGCGGATTGTTGTTTCTGGCAATCCTCTTTGGGAGAATTTTTTCTTTCCCAAAAAGACTCGAAAAGCCGTTAGGGGCGATTTAACTTTTACTGACGATGACAGGGTGATTCTTTGCCCGGGCGGGAAAAATTTGACGGTTAATCTTTTGCATCTTGGCGGCGTCATTGAAGCGGTGAGTCGTATGGATAAAGATCATAAACATTGGTACGTACTTTTCTCAAAGCATCCCGGAGATCCTAATTCCACAGACGCTTATGGCGATTTAGTGAAATATAGTCGTTCGCCACTTAGGGTCGTAACTAAAGAGGAGTTTTCGGGTTCGGACATGATTTCTGGGGCAGATGTAGTTATTGAATCAGCTTCCACTATGGGTATTGAGGCGGCTTGCCAGCGCATCCCAGTGATTGAATATTTTAGCGAGATTGCACTTAATCGGTTGGAGGAAGCTAATGGTATTAGGGAGTGGGAGTTGGTTAAATTAGGCGCGGCAAGAGAGGTGCGGGGCAATATTACTGATTTGTTTAATACGATTCTTGACCTTTTGCTTTACGGCGGTGATAAAAAGTTGCGAGAAGTTCAGGAACGAGTTTTTCCTAAGCCCGCAGAATTGGGAACGTCGCTTAAGATTATGACCGAAGTATTGAAAGAATTTTCAGGACTTTAGAATTCATTTCCTCTCCGATGTGCATCGGAGAGGATTTTTATTTTGATATAGGGTCTAGAAACCCGAGGGTTTGTTTGTCGGTTTTATTTAGAGTATTATTGAGTCATTCGTCATTAGTAATTAGTCATTCTAAAACTATGTATCATCCAAATATAGGTATAATCGGCGTCGGCTGGGTTGGCGCTCAAGTAAAAAGATATTTTGAAGAATTAAAAGGATATAAATCCGGCAAGGATTTATTTGCTTACGATCATAATCCTCAAAAATGCATTGGTGATGTTAATAGGGCTGATGTTATTTTTGTGACCGTGCCTACGCCACGCAGTAAAAATGGCGCCTGTGATACTTCAATTGTTTTTGAATCTATAAAAAATTTAAAACCCGGCAAAGCTATAGTGATAAAGTCTACGATTCCACCCGGCACTACGGAGTTGTTGCAGAAAAAATATCCGAAACAGAAATTTCTATTTAATCCGGAATTTTTAACCGAAAGCCGCGCTTGGGAGGATATGTTGCGTCCAGATAGGCAGATAGTTGGTTTTACTAAAAAAAGCATGGATGTCGCGCATTTGGTTCTGTCACTTTTGCCTAAGGCAGCTTTTATGTCTCCTTGGGGAATAAATACTTATACACCGGTTAGGATTACTGCCACTGAAGCAGAAATGATTAAATATGCCGGCAATGTTTATTTTGCCCAAAAAGTGAATTGGGCTAATGCTTTGGCGAAAATTGCCAAAAAAATGAAATGCGATTATGAGAATGTCCGCAAGGGGATGTCTGCTGACTATCGCATTGGCGATTCCCATTTGGATGTTTATCACGGCGGTTATCGGGGGTTTGGTGGTTATTGTTTGCCCAAAGACCTTTCTGCTTTGATGGTTTTTGCTAAGCAAAATGGTATTGAGGATGTTTATCAGCTTTTGCGTACAGCTTGGAAATTTAATGAAAATCTTTTGGCAGAGCAGGGACTGACAGTAGATCAGGTTAGTCAGCATATTGATAAAATTAAGATCAGAAAGCGCATAGGAAAATAGTGGGATGAACTTATCAACCTATCAACTTAAAAACTATTATTTGTGGGCCATTAAGGCCCTAATTTTTGTAATTCCTTTTTTGTCGCTTTGGATAGCGACTTCAATGTATTTCCCCTATATTACCGGTCGGAATTTCGTTTTTCGGATTTTAGTAGAGTTAGCAATAGTGTTGTGGGTAGGTCTAGTAATGATAGATAAAAGTTACAGACCTAAGCCTTCGTCGATTTTTACAGCGGTTTTTATTTTTATTTTAATTGTGGGTTTAGCTGACATGTTGGGGGTGAACCCAATTAAAAGTTTTTGGTCTAATTATGAGCGTATGGAGGGTTATTTGACATTTTTGCATTTAGGCGCTTATTTTTTGATTCTTACAACAGTTTTTAAACGTAAAGACTGGCTGGTTTTTTTTAATATTTTCGCTATAGCTTCAATTTTGGTGGGTTTTTGGGGGGTGCTCCAAAAATTGGGACTCAAGGAGGCAATTCAGGGAGGAGGAGTAAGAATTGACGGCACCATTGGCAATCCGACTTATTTAGCCGCCTATCTTTTACTTGCCACCACTTTATTTTTTATTTTATTTTTTAATGCCCAAAAACGCTGGCAGAAATATCTTTACTTAGCAGGAATAGTTTTTAATTTAATAATTATTTATTTTAGCGCTACACGCGGAGTTGTTTTAGCCTTGTTGGTGGCATTTTTTCTTTTTTTAATCTTGTATTTGGCAATTTTTCGGGGATCCGAAGCGGAAAAACAATATAGAAAGTGGGCTTTAATTTTGTTGGCGTTAATAGTGATTCTGCCCTCAATCTTTTGGTTGATTAAAGACCAATCTTGGGTGCAAGAGAACGAAGTTTTATCAAGATTTGCAGATATTTCTTTAACCGAAAAGACTACTCGGTCCCGTTTTTTGATGTGGAATTTAAGTTGGCAGGCAGTTAAAGAGAGGCCGATTTTGGGTTGGGGACAGGAAAATTATATCCAGGTATTTTCCAAATATTATGATCCACGTCTTTATGACCAGGAGCCGTGGTTTGATCGCGCGCACAACATTATTTTTGATTGGCTGATTAATGCTGGGGCTTTGGGGTTGGCGGCTTACTTATCTATTTTCGGAGCATTATTTGTAACAATTGCGCGCGTTTTAAAACGTTCTTTGATTAGTAAAAAAGAGGGGCTGATCCTTATAGTGGCGCCGATAGCATATTTTGTTCAAAATATTTTTGTTTTTGATAATATAAATACTTACATTATCTTTTTTACTTTATTAGCTTATGTAAATAGCGTCCAACAAAATGAAATAGCTCAATCTGGCAATCTGGCAATTCAATCCGGCAATTCGGCATTTATAGGTATTCCGGCAATATTTTTAGCAATGATGTTGGCGGTGATTTATTTTGTAAATATTAAGCCCCTTCAACAGGCGCGGGCTATTATTGGTTCTTTAATTGCCACTACCGATCAAACCGATCCTTTTAATAAAACTTTTCAGGCTTTTGATAAGGCATGGTCGTATAATACTTTTGGCAATGGGGAAACCCTAGAGCAGTTAGCCAGAGTTTCCAAAGCTCTTTTAGATCAAGAAGTGCCCAAGGATATAAAATTGAAGTTTCTTCAATCAGCGGCGTTGAAAATTGAAGACTTTTTGACAGACCACCCTAGTGATATACGAGTTTATCTTTATTTAGCGGATCTTTATCAATCAGCTATTGCTTTGGACAGGCAATATCTTGTTCTTGCTCGGGACTATTTTAAGAAGGCAATAGAATTAAGCCCTAAAAAACAGCAAATTTATTCTGCTTTAGCGAATAATTACTTGATTAACCGGGAAACGGAAAAAGCTATGGAAATTTTGGATGAAGCAATTGCGATCGGCCCATTTAATCCAGAGGTTCATGCTAATAGGGCCATAATTGCGATTCTTACTGGCCAAAATTCTATTGTTCAGGCGGAGTTGAAAGAATTAAATAAAATTCGGATTGATTCTGAAGCAATAAAGGATCCGAACGCGCTTTCGGTTTATCTTGGGCAGTTGCAGAAGATTGCCGATATATTTATTCGCGCTAAGGATAATGCTAAGGCAATAGTAATTTACGAAGAATTAGTAAGGCGCGCGCCTAATAATGAGCAATTTAAAGGTATTTTGCAGGGGTTAAAGGATTTGTAAAGTTATCCACAGTCTTTATTTTCTATATTAAGTAAGTAAAGGTATACTTAATTGCAGAGTATTTCTTTGTCATAAACAAGAAGGCAATCTTAAAAGCATTGCAGGTCGATTATTAGCCATTCCTTGTTTTAATAAAAAAGTTTAAAGGTCTAAAAAATTTAAAAAAATTTATGCAATATATTTTATCCCATAAACAACAGGTTATTACGTTTTTAGTTTCAGTAGTTTTGTCGGTATTATTAGTGGCGTTTTATACATTTGGCGCTAGTTTGATTGACACTGACAGTGTTGGTGTTGGTACTACTACCGTTGGTTCTGGTTTGTATGTAGCCGAAGGATTCGCCAGCGTGCTCTCCGATGAGCTTTATGTTTACGGAAGAGTAAACTTGCCATTTCTAGTTTCTACTTCAACCACAGCTTCCAGTTTTGCTGGTTCACTCGGGGTTGGTACTACTACTCCTGGCGGCACAACTTTTGGCGTGAATGAGGGTTGGGCTACGGTTTTATCCGGTGAGACTTACGTCTATGGTCCGCTCAATGTGCCATTTGTTAATGCTACTTCAACTACAGCAACTTCAACATTATCTAACGCCAATTTTGACTCTAATACTTTAATTGTTGATCCAAGCGACAGAGTTGCGATTGCTACTAGCACTTTTGGTTCTATTAATGATGAAACTATGACAGTTCAGATTGGTAAGGCTGCGGCTTCTACAACTGTATATATCGGCGGAAGCGTGGCGATGCTTATTTTGAGAACCATTGATGGCGGAGATTGCGTGGCTATTTCTTTTGAGCAGACTACTACGGCTGTTGGGGCTAACGCTCCGATGACCGCTGAATTTATTACTTGCCCAGTAGAATAATTTAGTTCCAAGATAATTTAATAATTTAATTAAATGTTGTCTAAACTTATCAGTTTAATATCTGCGATTATTTTGACTCTTGGATCTTTTCCTTTGGTTAGTTTAGCTGCTGCCACTGATGTTCAGTTGAATAGCGCGACTATTGGTATAACTACTAGCGGAACAGCGAGGACTTATACCACTGGCGCTGCTGATGTTATGGAGTCTGTGACGGTTGGAGCCGCTAGTATAGATTTGACTGGCGCGGCTGGATCCGGCGCAAGTTTAACTTCAACCGATAAGATGACTTATACTTACGGATCCGGGTTATCTACTACTTTTACTTGCAATACGAGTAATTCGGTTGTTACCGCAGGCGGCGCTGGCACCGAAACGTTTACTCCAACTGGCAATACTTGCACTACAGCATCGGGTGGTTCTGGTGGCGGTAGCGGTAGTAGTGGAACTTCAATTCCGACAACTACTACGACTGATACTACGACCCCGACTACTCCTACGGCTGTTGTAGCGCAAGCTACGACTCCAGCTCCGACTCCTGCTGTGCCAGCAACTACTCCAGCTGCTACAGTTGCGCAGCCCTCTCCAGTTGCTCAATTAGTTTCCCCTGTATTTAATTCTGATCTTCAGCTTGGTTCTCGCGGCGACGATGTAAAGCGCTTGCAAGAATTATTGGCTCAAGATAAAGAAATTTATCCAGATGGATTGGCTACTGGTTACTTTGGAGCTTTGACTTCAGCTGCGGTAAAGAAATTCCAAGCCAAGAATGGTTTACCACAGGTAGGCCGTGTTGGTCCTGCGACGAGAGCGAAATTGAATGAAGTGTTTGGCGGACAAGGGCAGAGCTCTACTACTCCCGGGGCTTCAGTGAGCGAGGATGCGCAGAGAGCGGCTATGGAAAAGCAATTGCAAGATCTCCAGAATTTGTTGAATAGTCTCCTAAAATCGCAATAAGATCAAAATAATTAGTGAAAATAACCGCTGCTTGAGACAGCGGTTATTTTTTTGTTTGCTAGCGGGGCGAACATCCTGAGTTTTATCGAAGGATTATTTTAATTTTAATATTTTCTGTATTTGCGGCCAGATTTTAAATTGATTGACGCTTTTCATTTTTTTCCAGATTAATCCATTAGTGATGAGTTGGGTTAAGACCGTTGCCGCCGCCGCTCCTTCTATTCCAAAGCGGGGTATAAAAAGCCAATTAAAGGCAATATTGCCTATAAATGCGATTCCGACAAAAAATATAAAATTTCTTTGTTTATCATAAGCAAAAATCGCATTGCCCACTAAGGTAGAGGGGTAAACTATTAATAAAGTGATTATTAAAATTTTAAAAGATGTTATGGAGGGTAGATATTCCGGCCCGAATAATAGCTGGATAATTGGTTGGTCTAATATTAATCCTAATGCGGTAATAGGCAGAGCGATTAAAATCGCTAAAGCTACGGATTTTTCTAAAAGTTTTTTGGCTTTTTCCGGATCAGTTTTCACGTATCTAGAGAGAGCCGGAAAAATACTGCTGGCAAAAAGAGCCGGTAAAACATAAAGAAGCTGAATAATTTTTTGAGAAACTGAATAATAGCCTATTTCCGCTGGTGATCGCATCCAGCCAAGCATAATAATGTCAGTATTAAGCATAATCACCCCCATTAAACTCATTAGTCCAAATGGCCAGGCGGTAACTAGAATGGTTTTGATCATGGATTTTTGGAAATTAGTAAAAATGTTTTTAAAGTGTTCGCGAAGCGTGATAATAATTGCTATTAGGCCGATGCCGCTTCCTATGGCATAGGCGAGAGCCAAAGAATAGGCAGTTTGATAGTTAAAAAGCAATATAAAGCCTAGGATTACTATCGCTAAATTAGTAAAAATATTGATTAAAGCTTCAATCTGCATTTTTTCTAGAGCTCGGCTTAACGCCGAACCAAGATCTCTTAAAGAATCAAAAGCAAAAACAAAGACTAAAATAGGCATAATTGCCGCCGCTTCTGGAATTTTTGTTAGATAAGGAAAAAAGAGGAAAACGCTGGATATTAAAATAATCAGAATGCCAGTTTTGGTAAAAAATGCCGTGGCCAGATATTTATTTTTTAATTCTGGTTGGCGGCTGGCTTCTTTAGTTATGAGCGCGTTGATCCCGATATCGGAAAACGTTGTGAGAAAAGTGGCAATACCCAGCGCATATGAGAAGGCGCCCCAACTTTCAGCCCCTAAGATTCGCGCGGCATAAATTACGATAGCCGATCGAAGCAAACGGCTGCTGATTTGCCCGATTAATAGCCAGATTGTATTTTTGGCAATAGTTTGATGGTCGCCGCGATTCTGGAATAACCAATCTTTGAGAATTTTAAATTTAGTAACTAATGGCATACAATGAATGTTGTAATAATATTATAACTTGATATATGAAATATATAGTTACCGGCGGCGCCGGATTTATTGGTTCCCACGTTGCTGACGCCTTAATAAAAGAAGGTCATCAGGTTATTATTATTGATAATTTATCTAGCGGGAAAAAATCTAATCTTAATCCCAAAGCAGAATTTCATCAGCTAGATATTGTTGACGACGCAACCATTGAGCCCTTATTTAAAGGAGTGGACGGCGTTTTTCATTTAGGCGCTTTAGCTCGCATTCAGCCGTCTTTTGAAAATCCGGATTTATATTTTCGGGTTAATGCCATTGGCACTAGGAATATTTTAGCTTTAGCTAAAAAATATGGAGTGAAAAGAGTAGTTTACTCCGCTTCTTCATCAGCTTATGGCCCAGATGTTTCTTTGCCGCTGAAAGAAGATTTTAAATTAAGCGCTCAATCTTTGCATCCTTACGGCTCCACCAAGAGAATGGGTGAAATGTTAATGAGGGATATGGGTAGAATGACCGGAGGGCCCGAAACTGTTTGTATCCGTTATTTTAATGTTTATGGTCCGCGCCAGACTAGCGCTATTGATGGCCCTTACGCAACAGTGGTTGGGATTTTTTGGGAGCTTGCCCGAAAAGGGAAACCGTTGCCGATTGTTCCGGACGGGCATCAGCGTAGAGATTTTACCAATGTTCGCGATGTGGCGGCGGCTAATCTTTTAGCTATGAATTCATCTCAAGTTGGAGATGGAGAGATTATTAATATTGGCACTAGAACTAATTATTCAGTATGGGATGTGGCGCGGTTAGTTTTACAGCTTCCATTGGATACTGCCACTGAAGAATTATTAAAGAGCAAAAAATGCGTTATGTTGCCGCCGCGGCGGGGCGAGGTTCGGGAAACCTTAGCGGATATTTCTTTAGCCAAAAAACTTTTAGGATGGGAACCAAAAGTTAGTTTTGAGGCGGGAATTAAGGAGCTTTTGACTTTATGATTGATTTAGGTTGTCATTGCGAACGCAGTGAAGCAATCTTCCAATAATTTTTACTTCAAGCTAACGAAAAATAGTCGCAGGGTTTTTATGGCGATGATAAAGTCTAAAACAAAGCTGCGGTTTTTTAAGTAATAAATTTCGTATTGTAGTTTTTCATAAGCGTCTTCCACAGAAGCGCCATAACGATAATGGATTTGCGCCCAACCGGTTATGCCGGGCCGCGCCAAATGTCGTAATTCATAGAAAGCAATTCCTTGTTTTAAATTTTTTACAAATTCTGGCCTTTCTGGGCGAGGGCCGATTAAAGATAAGTCTCCTTTCAGCACATTAATCAGTTGAGGAATTTCATCTAGATGCGTTCTTCGGAGTAATGCGCCTAAAGGAGTGGACCGCTTGTCTTGCGGGGTAGACCATTCTGGTCCATGTTTTTCCGCATCCGCTATCATGCTTCGGAATTTATAAAGCGTAAAAATTTCACCGGCTTTGCCAACGCGGGTTTGGCGGAGAATTATTGGGCCTTTGGAAGTAAGTGCGGTTAAAAGGGAGATAATGGCTCCAAAAGGCAAAAAGAAAGTTAATAATAATAGAGATATCAAGACTTCTAAGGGCCGTTTAAAAAAGTCATAGATACTATGATTTTTTGCTAGATTTTCTAAAAACCAAACTTCTTCTAATTCAGCAATAGGAACTTTAAGGAAAATTCTTTCATAAAGCCCAGCTAGGTCTAGGATTTCTATATCAAGAATCAATTGATGGTAAATAAGTTTGGCAGCTTTGGCATTCTTTTTGATATGCGCTGGCACCACTATGAGATTAACGTTGTTGGCCAATATGATTTGAGAAAGATGTTCAAATTCTTTATCTTGCAATCCTTCTTTCATCCAAAATTTTATTTCATAGCCAAGTTGGGCATTCTTTTCTATGTGATTGACTAATTCTTCGGCAGTTCGATTATAGCCTATTAAAAGCACGCGATTGATGGGTTTGCCAAAGCTTAAAAGAGTATTATATAAACCTCGCCAGATATATAGGGAAAGCCCAAAGATTACTAGAAAAATAAATAAGTTTGTTCGGGGAGTGATGACTAGGGGCAGAAGATAGAATAATAAAATCGCTAAGGCGCCATTGATTGTCACTAATGCAAAGAATTTTTTGGTAAAATCCGGATTATTTTTAAGGGAGCGAAGATCATAAATACCACCAATGTAAGAAATTAAAATCCAGAGAAAAAGAACAAGGGTAAATGGCCCGAAATGTGTAGAAAAAAATTCTTCAAAGCCGTGTCTATATCGGTCGGTGCCATAACGGAGAACAAGAGTAGCAGTTAAGGCAAAATAAAAAATAACAATATCACCGACGAGCAGCATTATTTGCTTCAATTTGACAATTGTATCCATTGCCCCTATCTTAATAAATAAAGGTTCATATTACAAACTATTTTTTTATGAATAAAGATTATTTTTTACCGCTAAGTATTTTGGTGGCGGCAGTTTTAATAGGCGGTTCCGTAATTTATAGCACGGGAGTAAAAACAGTTGGCCGGGATCAGGTTGCTGGCTTGGGGAATATAGCTGGCGCCGTTTTAACCGATGAACAATTAGTTGATGATGATATTGTTTTGGGCGATCCGAAAGCGCCAGTGACTATTGTAGAATTCGGTGATTATCAATGTCCCTTTTGCGGAAGGTTTTTTAGCCAAACTGAATCTCAAATAAAAAAGGACTATGTTCAGGCTGGCAAAGTAAAAATGGTTTATAGGGATTTTGCTTTTTTGGGTCCAGAATCTAAAACCGCGGCTTTGGCGGCGCAGTGCGCAGGAGAACAGGGCAAATATTGGGCTTTTCATGACCGTCTTTTTGAAATTGAAGTTGCCGATGGCGTAGAGCATAACGGCAATTTATCTACTAGCTTGATGAAATCTTTAGCTAAAGAATTAGGCTTGAATCAAAGCCCATTCAATACTTGCTTAGATTCAGGAAAATATAACGCCGAGATTGAAAAAGATTATAACGATGGCGTTGCCGCGGGTGTTGCCGGCACTCCTGCTACTTTTGTTAATGGCAAGCTAGTAGAAGGAGCACAGCCCTATTCAGTATTTAAAGATCTTATTGAAGCGGCTTTGAACAAGTAACTTCTCGTTGTATCATGAATTTATGTGGAATGGTTGGCTTAAGCTGCTTTTAGGAATTTGGCTTATAGGATCTCC
>MHJF01000016.1 GCA_001818675.1 Candidatus Harrisonbacteria bacterium RIFCSPHIGHO2_02_FULL_40_20
CTTTGTTCGGGGGTAAAAATGGAATGTTCTATATCAAAAAATTCCTAGCCGAAGCAAAAAGATATTTGAATCCGAACGGCGAAATCTGGATGGAGTTTTTGCCAGAACAAAAATCAACTTTAACAAAAATCATCAAAAAATATGACTACCAAAATTGGCAGTTCTATAAAGACCAATACGAAAGATGGAGATGTATTGTCGTGACAAAAATATAATTATCCCTTAAAATAAATTCTATGAAAGAAAAAATAATAGTCGCAATCGCTATAATATTAATAGTCGGGGCTGGAGCCTGGGCTTGGAAAAATTTTTCCAATTACCAACCAAGCGTAAATACTAACCAAGACGATACAAAAAATATGGTCCAACAATTAGAAGAACAGGGTTTGTTAAAAATAGAGGACTTAAAAATCGGCGATGGCGTAGAAGCGCATCTCGGTAATACCTTATCAATGAATTATCTAGGAACTTTAACTAACGGCAAAAAATTTGACAGCTCATATGATCGGGGTGAGCCATTTGAATTTCAAATTGGAGCTAGCCAAGTAATTCCGGGATGGGATATTGGAATTTTAGGAATGAAAGTAGGCGGCAAAAGAAAACTCACCATCGCCTCTCCACTGGCATATGGAGATAAAGCTATCGGAGCCATACCCGCAAATAGCACTTTAATTTTTGAAGTGGAACTACTAAAAGTAACCGCGAATTAATAATTTATGGAGGAAAATCAAAAAATTACCAAACAAGAGAAACGGCTCTTACGAAGAGAAGAAAGAAGCCTGGAACAAATACAAGTAGCTCGAAAAAGATTGTTCCGAAAAATTACCATGTGGACAGGTATTTTTGCCGGACTAGGACTCACTTTATATCTAATGATTCTGTTTGTTAACCGCCCCCTGCCAGAAACAAAATTAACAACAGAAATTTCTGCTAACGACCATATTAAAGGTAATCCAGCCGCGCTAACGACATTGGTAGAATACAGCGACTTTCAATGCCCAGCCTGCGCCAGTTACTTCCCTTTAGTTAAAAAACTGTTGGAAGAAAACGACGACGCAATACGCTTTGTCTACCGGCACTTTCCTCTTCCCCAACATAAGAATGCGCGCCTCGCCGCCAGCGTGGCAGAAGCAGCCGGATTACAAAATAAATTTTGGGAAATGCACGACTTAATTTTTGAAAATCAATTTCGATGGGAAAATCTCTCTAATGCCAAAGCTAGTGAGGAATTCACAAAATATGCCACTCAACTTGGTTTAAACCTACCAAAATTCACCACAGATCTTGATAGCGAAGAATTAAAAACCAGGGTGGAAGCTGACTACTTAAGCGGCAATGCCTCGGGGGTCAACTCCACGCCAACTTTTTTCCTAAACGGCAAAAAAATGCTCCAACCAAGAGATTATGAAAACTTTAAAAATATTGTTCTTGGCGCTTAGTTTGCTAGGATTTTTAGATGCATCATATCTCGCCATAAAATATTATCAAGGCGAAGCTCCCACCTGCGCTTTTTTTAAAGGCTGTGACGTTGTCACTACAAGCGAATATGCGACAATTTTTGGAATTTCTATAGCTTTACTGGGGGCAATCTATTATTTATCGCTTCTGATCCTCTCTATCATTTATCTGGATACAAAAAATCCTCGATTGATAAAAATCGGAACAGTGATTGCCGGAGGCGGATTTCTTTTTTCTCTCTGGTTAATTTATCTTCAAATTTTTGTCCTCAACGCGCTTTGTATTTATTGCGTAGCCTCTGCATTATCTTCAACAAGCCTTTTTATCATAGGCATGATTCTTTGGAAAAAATCTTCTTACTAGCGATTACTCCTAAAGAGTAATTTCGCAAACTCCGCCAACGCAGGCGAGTTCTTTTGAGCCATGAGTTTCATCTTCTTTCTCATAAAGAAGGATTTGAGAGAAATCAATTTCTGGATAAAACTCCGCCATTTTAAGATATTGGCCTTCGGTAATCTCTTCGTAAGGAGCGAGCGCATAAACATGTTCGGAGCGAGGCAAAAAAGATAACCCTCCCAGCATATCCCAATGTTCATAAAGCCAATTAGCCACTGCCACCCATTCGTCATTGCCCACAGAAATCGTCACCGAAGGATTATGCTCGGTAAAATTCTGCTTAACCATTTTCCAATGTTCCAACTGCTCAATCGCGGTAAGATCATTGCGAAAAACTGAACCCCGAGGAGCCTTTACCGGAAACTCCAAAACATAATTAGAGGCCTCGCCGTCTTTCTGCCCAACTTCCGGATAATAAGCAACTTTTTGATCCCGCAACATATGAAACAGCGGATCCGCGGCAGAAATACGCACTCTGCGAATATAATATTTTCCGTGGCGCGGATGCAGGCCCGAAGAAGCATCCACTAATTGAGAAACGGTGCCAGACGGCTTAACACAAGTAATCGCCGTGGATTGATTGATGCCAAACCGTTGAGCGTAAATCTTATTGACCTTAATCGCCTCTTCTTTTAAATTAATTAGCGCTTCGGATTTTCTCACTTCCGGACAATCCCATTGTCCGGTTACAGAAACGCCCAACAAACGCTCTTCCTCACAATTTTCTTTCCATTCCTTGGATAAAAATGGAAAAGCGATAAGAGTAGATTGATAAGTTCCTAAAATGGTTGCTAAACGAACCTTGCGCAGCAAATCCTCTTCCTTGTCTTCAACTCTTGCCACCACTTCAGACAAATTACAAAACTGCTTGGATTTTAAAACAATTTCCCCGCAAGGATTAGTGCCGCAATTGACGGCATCTTTCGCAAACACTTTCCATCTTCTTTTAGGCAATTGATTTTTCAAACTGCCACGATTAAAAATTCCGCGCTCACCCGTACCGCTTTTAGCCAAAGTAATCCACTCATCTAAAAACAAACTCGCCGCAGGCTTTTCATTGTAAGCCGCAGAATTATTAGCCATGCTGCGTTGCGGCTCGGTTAAATAAAACTGTCCGGTTTTTGCCAAACGCATTTTTTCATCATCTACGTCAGAAAGGGAAATCAACGCACTGCGCCGGACGCCTCCGGAAACCACAATTTCTCCAATTTTGCAGATAATATCGTGAACATCAATGGTGTCCAAACGGCGTCCCTGCTTAGCCAGAATTTTTATCTTAGAAAATTCCAATAATTCCCGCAGTGGCCCAGGGCCGGAACTTCTACCCCCCATAACCTTAAGCCGAGCGCCGACCGGACGTAATTGGGAATAATCTAACTCAATATCTTTACCATCAAACCAAGTTTTCAAAGCTAAGATAAAGGCTTCCGCCCATCCCTCCTTACTATCTTCAATTACATGGATAGCTATTTTCTTTCCGATTTGTTTTTTAATCTGCGGCAATTTTTGGACATTCTGCTGCTCCACCGAAAATCCCACGCCGGTGCCGCACATAGAAAGATACATAATTTCGCCAAAGTCTCTAAGTTTTGAAGGCGCGATAAAAGAACAATTATAAGCGCAAACATTAGTGGCGCGCGCCGCTTTCCCCGAGGCCCATAAAAGACGCATAGACGGCATCACTTCTTGCTTTAGAATCGCTTCTTGAATTTCCTGATACTCCTCATCTTTTAATTTATCACCCAAATTTTCTTTCATAAAATTCACATAGCGCTGAACGCTTTCTATCCAAGTCTCCCGCCTCCCCTCTTCTTCAATCCAACGGGAATAGCTTCTATAATAAATAAACTCCGATAAAGGATTGCGGAAGTATTTTTTGCTTTCCTCAACTAATTTTTTAACCCTACTCGGAATTTCTCTCCGTTTTTCACGAAGTTCAGCGCGCTCACGGCGATAAAGAATATAAGCTTTAGCGGTTTTAGAATATTCCTCTAAAATTAGAATTTCTTCTACCACATCTTGAATCTGCTCAATGCCTAAAATTTGTTTGGGCAGATATTTTTTTAATAATTCTTTTAATACGCGGTCAGAAACTTTTTTCGCCTCTTTCATTTCGCCTTCACTAGCCGCCGTCATCGCCTTTAAAATCGCCGCGGTTATCCTATCTTGATCAAAGGGCACTATCGCGCCATCGCGCTTGCGAACTTGTTTAAACATAAAGATAAAAAGTTAAGCTTATATTTATATTCTAAACCGAAAAATAAAAAACGCCCTGTGGATAGAAATCCATTCCGACATACGTTGGAATGGTACTGCGTACCATCACCAAATGATAAGATTTTGAATACTACTCATCATTTGGTGGGATTTATGTTATTTCCCTCCGCTGCGCTACGGGGCAGCCAGTCTTCTGGCAGAAATTATAAGTACTATTTCTGAAAATTTTCTGAAAAAATCTTATCTATCTTTGCCGCTAGGATAAAATCATTATCAAAAAGACCATAAATAGCATGGGTCCAGAGATCAAAACGTATACGATTATAGCGAATATCAATATTAGGATGATGCTTCTCCTGTTCCGCCAAATCTGCCACCTTATTTACAAAGTTTATAGATTTTTTAAAATCAGAAAACTTAAATTCTTTTCGAATGAGCTGATATTTCACGCCCTTCTCACTTACGCCTTCAACTAATTGCCAACCTGAAACTTGTTTTAAGTATTCTTGAATTTTATTTTGATCAAGCGGCAACACTCCGCCTTCGCAAGAAACGCAATGTCGAGATATTAAATTTTCCATTTTATTAGTGCTGGAGCGGTGAATCGAACACCGGACGCCAGCCTCTTCAGGGCTGCGCTCTACCACTGAGCTACTCCAGCTCAATAATTAAAATATCATATCTGTCCCTAAAACTAAATGCTTTGCCTAATCTTCTTCATCCACTGTTCCATAAACCAAAGATTATGAATAGTTGCCAAAATTGGCCCCAATATTTCATGCGCCTTAAATAAATGTGAAAGATAAGCGCGCGAATAACTTTTGCAAGTAGAACACCCACACTTTTTATCAATCGGATTTTTGTCCTTAAGATACCGGCCTAATTTTAAATTCAATAATTCGTAACTGCCGCCCCTAGCCAGCAACGCTGAACCGTTGCGAGCAATTCTCGTTGGCATTACGCAATCAAAGGTGTCCATTCCTAATTTTACTCCCTGAATAATATCGTCTGGCGCGCCAATTCCCAATAAATGCTTGGGTTTATTTTCTGGTAATAAAGGAGTAAACCAGCCTAAAATTTTATACATTTCTTTTTTGGTATTCCCTAAAGCGCCGCCAATGCCAATGCCATCAAAATCCATTTTAGAAATAAACTTTGCCGCCTCTTCACGAAGATCCCGAAAAGCTCCTCCTTGAATAATTCCGTATAGAGCTTGCCGCCCCATTTCATTGGGCGAGCCTCGTCCAGTAGTGACGGGGTCTCCGCCCTGAAAAGCTGCTAATGATCTTTTTGCCCAGCGGTGAGTGCGAGCCAAAGATTTCTTAGTATAGACGTAATCGTGTAAAGGCGAAGTGCATTCGTCAAAAGCAAAAATAAGATCGGCGCCGAGATTACGCTGAATTTCAATAGATTTTTCCGGCGTCAGAAAGCGTAGAGAACCATCCAAATGAGAACGAAACTCTACTCCATTTTCAGTAATTCTAGTCAGTTTTTCTTTTTTAATAACATGCTCAGTTTCACCGTGAAGTACGCCGCCCTTTTCCCCGGGAAACATACTCGCCACTTTTCCTACTCCATGCTCCAGACCATAACCTAAACTAAAAACCTGAAATCCACCGCTATCCGTAAAAATCGGCCGGTCCCAATTCATAAACTTATGCAAACCGCCCATTTTTTTAATAACTTTATCGCCTGGCCGTAAATAAAGATGATAAGTGTTGCATAAAAGCGATTGATACCCAATTGATTTAAGCTGATCAACGGTCATACCTTTTACAGTTGCTTGTGTTCCCACGGGAATAAAAGCCGGCGTCTCAATAACGCCGTGCTTTGTTTCTATAATTCCCCGCCTTGCTCTGCTGTTCTTGGATTTTTTAAGAATCCGAAACCTCATAATTAACTATCTTACAATCTTATAGGGTCTTTTGGTTAAATCAATGATAGCAGAAGGCTTTCGCTTACGATTAACTCCAGTAAAAACTACCGCGTCAATCAAATCTGAATTCTTTCCAAAAGATTCTTTATAAATTCTTGGATCCGGTAAAGGTTCCTGTTTAGAAAGATTGGCGCTGGTGGCAACTAACGGCTTATCAAAATGTTTAAAGATTTTCTTTGCCCAGCCAGTTTTCGGAATACGAAAAGCCGCAGTATGCTTTTGAGTTACCAACGGCGAAAGATTTTTAGATTTTAAAATAAAAGTAGTTGGACTTTTAGCAGAAGTAATTGCTCTTTTTTGATCCTGATTGAAAATAGCGTATTCGGAAAGCATATTCATATCTCTGATCAAAACTGGAAAGGACTTGCCTAACTGCCTGCCCTTAACTTGATAAACCTTAAGAAGCGCCTGCGGATTAGTGGCGTCACAGCCCAAGCCATATAAAGTTTCAGTTGGGAAAATAATCACCCCGCCTGCATTTAAAACTTGGCTTAGAAACTTAGGATCTTTATTAAAAGCATTCTTAATGGCAAACATCATATTTTGTATATAATATCAGATAAATCTTATTCTGTCAATAAGGAGGCTGGGAAAAAGAAAAACCGGCCAAGAGCAACTTGGCCGGTCTGAACTAAATCTAAATAACGGAGTGGGCTTTCTTGGTGGAAATTTGAACTTGACGCGCCCTATAAATTTCCAGACCAGCATCTTGCCAACCAATAAGCCGGAACAAAATGCCGCCCACCTCCATATTGCCAGAATGAGAACGAAGGTGCCGGGCAACGATATATAAGGCGCCTTTCAGGATGAGAAAACTTGCCGCTTGAGCAATGGCGGTAGGGATTCTCTCACCATTATATTCGCTCATAGTCGTTTTCCCGCTCACCACAATAAATACTTCTCCCACTTCAAGGCGCTCGGCAATCCGCAAAAAATCCATATAATCTAAATCGCCACGGCCGATCCTGCGACCCATTGCATCAAACCACTGAGCATCTTTCGAGAAACAAACAGCTTTTTCCTGAAGATCCTGCAACTCGAAACGCCCCAATAACTCATCGTGGCGATTTGCCATCACAAAAGTACGATCTCCCGTTTGAACGCACGATGTCGGCGCTGGCATGGCAGGTTCCTTTCTGAAAAAAGATTGATGAGAAAATAGGTTGTTGTCAGGAGACAAAATAATTCCCCTGCGCGCTCGAGCAGCGTTGCTCTTCGCAATCAGCTCACCAATCTCTAACCGAGAAACATGAAGAACCGAAGCAAACTTCAAACTGCCATTAACTGAATAAATCTGTCCGCCGCCCACGGCAGCAAAACAATTTTCACCCAAATAACGGATATTCAGCCTATGATTATCCGTCTCTTTCAGCTTATCGAACGCCAAGAACAAGTAACAATCAAAACCTAAAATTACCTTCCTAAATCGCAGAAAATCTTCCCGTGAAAGCCGTCCCTGGCCAATTTTTTTACCAGAGCAATCAAACCAAGCTCCGTAAAAAATTGGGATTTCATTCTGGGGCATAAAACCTCCTATCTATGGTAATCCTAAATTGAAAATTTTAGTAAAGAGCTATTTAAAGACACAATATCTTTAAATTATCCTATAATATAGCAAATATCAATTATTCTGTCAAGGGCCACATCTAAGGCGTTCGCAATGGCTTAAATTAAAACCACCCCAACAGTCGTCGGGGTGGTTATGTGTAACAAGGCGGCATTGGATACGCGTCATCAGAATCTGCCGCATATTTTAAATATTCTGTGTCCATCTCGCCGGCAAAAACCGCCTTGGCAATATCTTCAGCTTTCTGCAAAGAAATAAAACCAAAATAGTATCCATCATAAACTTGCTCATAAAACTGGCCTGCATTTTGAATGACGTAAGCGCCGTCACGAATAATTAAAATCGTACTGACCCGAACCATCGTTCCCGGATCCTCAATAGACATTCCCTCTTTCAGCACCAAACCAATCTCTCCAACAGCCAAATTACGAATAATTCTCCAAAGAATATCTATGGAAAAAGAACCATAAGCTTCCAGAGAGATACTACCCTCTCTTACCTTTAAAAGCCAACCGTGTTTCAAATCAAAAGCGCTATTATCCATAAAATTCTCCAAAAAATGATTACAGCATCTGGCGATTCACTAAGTCAGCCATTTCCGCCCGCAAATCTTCCAAATTTTCATCAATAATCAAAATACAATCCTTAACTGACATCCCGTTACGTAAGGCCATCTTCATAACATCAATAAACTGACTGACAGCATTGCGACTAATAGCTAACATAGTCTGCGCCAATAATGGATTCGTTTCACCTAAAGAATCAACTGCCCGAGAAATATCCTCTGGCAGCTTCCAAGCAAAAGCTCCATCCTGATCAGCATTCACAACAATGGTATGGCTCATTGGCCACCTCCTATTAAAAATAGGAAAACGGAATTGTAAAAGATCAATCTTAACTTTGAATATTATAAACCCTAAAATTGGGTTTGTCAACCTTTTAAAACTATTCGCTAAAATTTTGCCTTAGGGCTGAATTTATAGTAAAATCTAATCAAACCTTAGTGCTCCCGTCGTCTAGTCTGGTCTAGGACCCACGCACCAGAGCAAAGCTCGATGCGGGGCACGCATCGGCATTCCTTGCCCCATACTAAAATTAAGCTACAATAATACAAATAGTGGCCCTATCGTCTAGTGGCCTAGGACGTGGCCTTCTCAAGGCCAAAACACGGGTTCGATTCCCGTTGGGGCTAATTAATTTTTTAGTGCGGGATCAAGACGAAGACTCGGGTTCGAATCCCGACGGGAGCATAACACTTTAAATCTGCCTTATCTCTTCCACAATCTTATCTAATCCGATTGCCCGCGATGCTTTTACCAAAATTAAGTCTCCTTTTTTAA
>MHJF01000017.1 GCA_001818675.1 Candidatus Harrisonbacteria bacterium RIFCSPHIGHO2_02_FULL_40_20
TGGAAGAATGGCCGCTAAGGGTGCGGCTTCCCTTACAAACACACCGAAAAAATATGGCGCGAGATTACTTTCTAAGGTGCTATCTAAAGTGCCGGGGGCAGGAGGCTTAGCAAATAAATTAGCTGGCGCCGGTCAAAGAAAAGAAGAAATCGAAGAATACCAAAAAAATAACCTTTCTAATCTTAGCGACAACCGAATAAAGGAACAATTTAAGAGTCCGTCAGCTGGAACAATTGCAAAATCTGCAATATTTGCTGAAGCGTCAAAACGAAAACTAATTCCTGACACCTTTAAAGATATGGAGGATGCCGTTGAAAAAGAAGCACTAACACCGGATCAAAAAGCTAAGAAATTAGCTGAAGTAGCTAAAATTAAAAAAGAATTACTAACTTCGTATGCCAAGGCATTACAAGCCACAAACCCGGATATTCCTAAAGACAAAATGGATAAAATTCCGGAAATTAAAGAATTGGCGAATATTGATCCTAAGCTGGTATCTGAAATAACGGGAAAAAATGTATCAGAGATAGTTAAAAAAGCCGACCCCTCTAAATTGGCCGAAAGCCTTAGCGCAAGCTACATCAAATCCAATCAAGACGTGATTCAAGCAATGGATGAAGTCCAATTAAAAACTTTTAAAAGAATGGCTAAATCAAAAGATCATTTAGATGCCGTTAGGGGACAACTAGAAAAAGCTACTGGTGGCAACTTGGCTAGACTAAATTCGGTTATTAGGGATTCTAGCCTAAAACTTCAAGAAGCTAAGAAGTTTGGTTCAGACCAAGAAATCAACGACGCCAAAGCCATTCTCAAACAAACCACGCAAGCATTTGGATTAGAAAGGGGGCGGTCTTCCATAGAACAACTAAGGGCGTATGATAAATTAGCATCATTTAATCAAGTAATCGGCGATTCAGAAATAACCTAATGAATACTGACTTTCGCCAAAAATTTCTTAGCTTACCCCAACCAATAATCAATTGGCTCACTTCTGATTCTGCAACTAATACCATTATTAAAATTAACGGACGGTTGGGGCTAGAAGGTGATCTGCTCAGAATAATACCCTCTTTAATTTCCAAATTGGTAATTCAAAGCTTAAAACCAGAAGAATTTACTAAAGAGCTTACCTTGGGGCTTGATCTTGACCCAAATCAGGGGGAAATTATATCTAGAGAAATCTATCTCGGTATTTTAAAACCAGTTGAGGTGTCCCTTAAAGATGCTCTGGATATTAATTTAGGGGCGATCTTTGCTAGAAAAACAGAAGAGCCAAAATCCGCCTCTACTGCAGTTCCAACTCGCCCAATTTATCCAGTGTATACCCCAATCAAACCAGCCTCGCCTTTACCGCCAACACCGTCAATTCAACCCCCACAAAAACTCACTCCATCCGCCCCCATGCCGCCAAAAACTCCTGCCATCACCGAAACTTCCATAGAAGTCCTTCGACAAGCTCAGGATAAAGAAGAAATAAAATCCTTCGATTTAACTCAGGATAAACCGTTTATGTTGCACGAAGAAAGTCCTACTGTGCCCGTACGGCCAGCTCCGGCAAATACACCTAACCCAGTTCCTCAATCAATAGAAGCAAAGTCCCTCAAACCATCTTTTTCTTATGCGCCTCCGAAACCGCCCTCCTTCGCCCCGATTAGCGGAGCTTCCGCCGGCGATAAATCTTTGGCGGACAAGTCGGAGGGCAGACCCGCTCCCCGAATCCCCGTACGGCCTAAACCCCCGCAAGTAAAAATTGAAGGTGTAAAAACTAAAAATTATCCAAAAAAAACGAAAGCTAATGAAATAAGGTTGGTTCATTACAGCAAATTTAAGACAATGCTATAAAAATGTGGGCCTCCGCCTTCGCTAAAGCTACGGCGAGATGCTCATATTTTTAGATAAATTTCAAAGAAATTTATAAAAATATGGCGCAATTTCAAGTTCCCCAATTTATTGAAACCGAAGACAAAATTGTAGGCCCCCTTACATTAAGACAATTTATTTATATAGGAATTGCCGGAATTTTTAGTTTTTTTCTATTCTTTCTTTTAAAAACTTGGGTCTGGGTCATATTTTCCACTTCCTTGTTCGCTCTCGCTGGCCTTTTAGCTTTTATCAAAATCAATGGCCAGCCAATGTATATCATCGTAGCCTACGCTCTTAAATATTTTTGGCAACCCCGATTTTATCTTTGGCAAAAACCCGCATTAACGCCAACGATTTCGGAAATTAAAATACCCAAAATCGAATTGGTTGCGCCCGCCGTTGCCCAAGAAAAAAGCGAGGAAAAAAGAAAACCCCTTCTTAAAAATCTTTGGCTTAAAATCCAAACCAGCGGACAGATATTAAAACCGGTTTCCGTTCCTTCAATATTTCAAAGACTTCGGAAAAATGAGACGGAGATGCAACAAAAATCCAGAAGAATAGACTACAGATAAATATCTGTAATTAGAAATTGGAAATTAGTAATTAAAATAAAAAATGAAGCTAGAAGATTTAGAAATATATGGTTTAGCGAGAGAATTAAATAAATATTCTTGGATAATTTATAACCAATTTAATTGGCAAGAGAAAAAAACAATGGGGGATCAATTTATTACCGCCGTAGACTCCATAGGCGCAAACATCGCTGAGGGTTTTGGACGTTTTCATTATCTCGATAAAAACAAATTCAACTATAACGCGCGCGGGTCCTTGCTCGAATCAATATACTGGTTGGATGTTCTTAGAGAACGGGGTAAAATTAATACTAAAGACCATATCTCGTTAAAAGAAACGATTGATAAGCTTCATAGAAAACTGAACAGCTATATAAGTATCACAAAAATTCAGAAGGCCAACGTCTAACCCAATTACAAATTACCAGTTACTAATTACTAAAATGGCCAAGGAAGCCCTACCCACGCAACAATTAATAGAAATATCGGACGTCAAGGACGGCGTTTTAGTATTAAAAAATGGGGGGCTACGCCGCGTTTTAATGGTAGCCGGCATTAACTTTGATCTTAAATCAGAAGAAGAGCAAAATTTACTGCTTTATTCATTTCAAAATTTCCTCAATTCATTAAACTTTTCGATTCAATGCCTTATTCATTCTCGAAAATTAAATATTGATGAATATTTATTAAAATTAAAAGAGCGGGAAAGCCAGGAAACCAGTGAGCTTTTAAAAAATCAGATTTCGGAATATCAGGAATTCGTAAAAACGCTGGTGAGCCAAAACGCTATAATGCAAAAAAGTTTTTTTGTTGTCGTACCTTACGATCCTATTCAGCTTAAGCAGGCGGCAATGGGAGCTTCTTCAAAAATATTAGGAATTTTCGGAAGAAAACAGACTTCCAAATCTAAAGAATTCGACCATCAATACGCTTTAAATCTGGAACAATTAAACCAAAGAACCAATCAAGTAATGTCCGGTTTACAACCAATCGGATTAACTAGCGTGCCCCTGAACACCGAAGAAATAATTGAATTTTTTTATAATCTGTATAATCCAGAAACCACTGAAAAAAGAAGGCTGGAAATAGCTAAAGAAAATCTAAAGCTTCAGGAGTTAAAAAACATTATTGCCGCTCCCGCCCTGGAAGTTAGCCCCAACTATTTAAAAATAGGCAAAAAATTCAGTAAAACTTTATTTATTCTCACCTACCCAAGATATTTAGCCGCCGGTTGGTTTTCTCCAATTATTAACAACCCGAATCTTTTGGATATTTCTATCTTCTTTCATCCGGTTGATACCAACATTGCCCTAAAAAATCTCCGTAAAAAAGCCGCCCAAATCCAAGCCCAAATCAGCGAAGCCGAAGAAAAAGGATTAATCCGCAATCCAATCCTAGAAACCGCTTTTCAAGATATTGAATCTCTGCGTGACGCTCTTCAGCAATCCCGAGAAAATCTCTTTAGCGTTGGGGTTTATATAACCATCTATGCCGAAGACTTAGATGGATTAAATAAACTGGAATCCGAAATCACTTCTACTTTAGAAAGCCGGCTAGTTTATTTAAAGCCAGCCGTTTTCCAGCAATTAGAGGGGCTAAATTCTACGCTGCCAATACTAAGAGACCAGCTGTTAGTCCATACGCCGCTCAACTCCAGCCCAGCTTCATCTTTGTTCCCGTTTGTGTCCGCCAGCCTAACTTCGGACGAAGGAATTATGTACGGGCTGAATCGGCATAATAATACTTTAATAATTTTTGACCGATTTTCTTTAGAGAACGCTAATCTGGTTATATTTGCCAAATCCGGCGCCGGAAAATCCTACACTACTAAATTAGAGGCGCTTCGCTTATTAATGTTGGGGACTGATGTTTTAATTATTGATCCAGAAAATGAATATGAAAATCTTGCCCATTCGGTTGGAGGAAGTTTTTTCAAAATTTCTCTTACTTCAGAAAATACCATTAACCCTTTTGATATTCCCATTATTCCAAAAGATGAAAATCCGGACGAAGTGCTTCGCTCCCATATTGTGAATTTAACCGGATTACTCAAGCTTATGCTCGGCGAAGTTTCTCCCGATGAAGAAGCAATGCTAGACCGCGCTATTACCGAAACTTATGCGTCCCGTAATATAGTTACCGGAAGAGACTTCTCTGGGGCCGATTCTCCACTCCTTACAGATCTAGAAACCGTCCTAGAAAACATGGAAGGGGGGAAAATTTTGGCTAAGCGGCTCTATCGCTTTACTAAGGGCAGTTACGCGGGGTTTGTTAATAAATCTACCAATGTCAATATCAAAAATCGCTTGATAGTTTTTTCCATCCGAGATCTGGAAGAAGAACTGCGGCCGATTGCAATGTATATTATTTTAAATTTTATTTGGAACCTTATTCGAGCGGAGTTTAAAAAACGGGTTATTGTGATAGATGAGGCTTGGTGGCTGATGAAATATAAAGACAGCGCGTCTTTCTTATTCGGATTGGTAAAAAGAGCCAGAAAATATTATCTCGGTGTTTCCACTATTACCCAAGATGTTGAAGACTTCATTAGCTCGCCGTACGGCCGGCCAATTATTACTAATTCTTCTATCCAAATTCTGCTGAAGCAATCTCCGGCAATGATTGATCTTATTGCTAAAACTTTTAATTTAAGCGAGGGCGAAAAAAATCTGCTCTTAGAAACCGAAGTGGGACAAGGATTATTTTTTGCCGGCCAAAATCACGTGGCTGTCCAAATTATCGCTTCCTATTTAGAAGACCAAATTATAACGACGAAGCCTGAACAAATATTGGAACAAAAACAAGCTGATTTATAAACATGAAAAATAAATCAAAAATCTTACCAATGGAAGCGTATTTTCTGATTGCCTTTGCTGTCATTGCCGATTTAATAAATTGGATTCCAGTTGTAAATTGGTTCGTTACTTTGATTACCCTACCGGCCTATCAATTATATTTTTATTTAAAAGGAATGCGGGGCATATACAGCTTGGGTGGCAATATTATTGAGTTCATTCCTGGCGCCAGCGTTCTTCCGGGCGTTACCACCGGAGTAGTCTTAGCGATTATTTTTGAAAGACTCGAAAAAACTAAAGTTGGCGGAAGGGTTTTGAAACCGATAGAAAAAATTGCTTCCGCTAAATCAAGCAGTCCAAAAAATATCGGCCAAAAAATCCCCGCCTTATCCCCACAACTGGCCTCAACAAAACCGCTTACGGCAGTAAAACAAACAACATGACAATTCAATTTTCCCATACCTACCGGCAGGCAAGAATTTCAAATTTTAAAGTTTTAATTGCCGTCCTGATTTTTTTAATGGTTAGCGGCGTTTTAATAGCCAACTCTCAAACTGCGCCTGAATTTTTGATTACTTGGAAGGCCAGCCCGTATGTTCCCTCTGATTACCAAGGAAAAATCTTGCCTACCCGAGAGAGCGTAATTAATATCTCGTTTGATGTAATAGATAGCGGAAAAATTGCCGATTTATCCCGTAATGAAATCCGGTGGAAATCTGGAGGAAAAATTATTAATTCCGGAATCGGTTCAAAAAATTCTTCCTTCGTAATATCAAAAATTGCGGTTGATGAATTAAGAATCAATATCACAATCCTAAATTCCAAAGGACGGGATTTAAATAAATCTATTAGCATCCCCATCGCCGATCCCGAAGTGGTAATCCAACAAATAGGGCCCGCCTCTTTTGAGGCGAAACCTTATTTTTTCAACATTAAT
>MHJF01000018.1 GCA_001818675.1 Candidatus Harrisonbacteria bacterium RIFCSPHIGHO2_02_FULL_40_20
TAAGCGAAATATTTTAATTTCATTTTTCTTTGTTATAAACAAACTGGCTGTCACACTTTTTACATCGATAGAAAGGTTTATCTATTTCGTAAGAATAGCTGGGAATTATTTGAATCTTTCTATCCCCAGCCCCTCCTTTTGTTATACCGCTTTGAGTTTGAAAAACATCTAAGCTCTTGCAATCCGGACATTGTTTTAAATTTGTTTCTAGCATCATTTTTATTATTTTCTGGATACACCTAGGTCACTCTCACCAAAACTAACTGCTCCCCGGGTAGGGATCGAACCTACGACCGTCGCCTTACACTTATCCTACTATTACTAATAGGGGTGGACTATATTATGTCGCCTGAGGCGACCGAGGCGCTTCGACCAGAATAACTTCTGGGCTACTCCATAAAAGGATAGTCTCTGAACCTTCCCTCCCGTCGCATAAAGCTATGGAGGGCTTGGCTGCTGATTGCCCTTAATTTTTTTAAGGGTTTCCAGCAATTCACCTCGTTTTCGACCTAGATTACTCTAGGAAGCTGCGTTATGCCGCCTTCAATTTCACGATGACAATTTGCGCAAACTAAAATGCATTTATCAAGTTCTGCTTTTACTACTTCCCAAGATCGCGTATAACCCTTATCACCAAGCCCAAACTTCTTTTCAGAAGGATTGACATGATGAAGATCCAACGCGCCTTGATATTTATAGTAACCACAAACCTGACACTTACCTCCCTTATATTCAATAGATAAGGTTTTAATTTTGCGCCTACGTTTTGCCACCGCTAAAATTAATTCTTCTCTGCGATCGGCATATTTTCTCTTCTCAGCCATAATATAAGATTATATCAAAATATTATGACTAAAATAGAGATTGGCTCACAGGGCGCCGCTCTACCGCTGAGCTACCGGGGAATATTTAAGAATACTAAGAACTAAAATATATCTTACCAAATACGCAGAATTTTTCAATTCAAAAGATAGACAAAATAAAATTTATGTAGTATTTTATTGATAGCAGATTGACAACTAATCTTGACACGCCGAAAGGAGGCGCGCATTGCAACACGCCTTAAAAACTGTTTTCGCTGCATTGGTATTTTTACTCGTCCTAGAAACTACTTTCGCCATTCATGAATACGGTCATCTGCGGGAATTTCAAAAAAATAAAGTCCCTGTTAAAGAATTTTCTCTTGGTATTGGCTATCCGCTCTATCAACATCACGGCGCCGAATTTACCTTCAGTATTAGGGCTATACCCATTGCGGCTTATGTTATGCCAACAGAAGGGGGCAACGAATCAATATATGGAAAATTGCCAATCAAAAATAAAATAATTGTCAGCGCCGCGGGAATCAGAAATAATTTCGCGGTTAGTTTAATGCTTTTATTCTTCTTCCAAGTTTTAGGATGGAAAAAAGGCTATCTATCCCCAAAAGAGCTTATAAAAACAATGCTGTATACGCCGATCAAGATTATTTTATTATTTTTTGCCTTTATGCTCGGATGTTTAACTTTAGGAATAGTGGATCTAAAAGAGAAATTTCTGCTCTCCACGGGCAAAATAACGCCTCCCAAAATTATAATGGGGTTCTTATTCTGGAATTTAGTTCTCGGATTAGTCAATGTCGCGCCAATCTTACCTATGGACGGCGGAAGAATCGCGCAAGACTTACTACCAATATCTATCGCCCATAGTATGGCTAAGATTGCCACTCCGTTGTTGATATTCTTTATGATTTCTGCCAACCTGCAAAAATTTAGAATTTTAGAAGCCGACATAAAGTAAAGAGCCGATCTAGATTCAGATGCTGCCGCCAGAGCAAACACTATGGCGGTTTTTTATTACTTTCTAATTATTAGATTGCTGCTCCGCCAGCTGGCGGATCGCAATGAACAGCGAACAAACAAATTAAAACCCCCTTCTTTTACGCGTTCGTGTGAAAAGAGGGGGGTTAAATAGTAATATAGTATTTTCTTTTATTAAGATAGGCCGCGACGCTATAGCAAGCGAAGTAAACTATTCCAAAAGAAAGAAGCGCCAATCCGATACCCGCATTAGAATCAATCAATTTTCTTAGATCATCATCAATAATATAATGAATCGCGTAAACTACCAAGGCATTCCTCCCTAACGCGGTCAGATGCGGAAGCGATTTGCCCCAAAAATCCACTACTATATAAAACGCGGCGTACAGAAGCAGACTAAGTCCGATATAAAAAATAAAATGAGCCGCTTCGTTCCAATGAGCCAAAATTCCGCCCGCCAGCGTGAATATAATCCCCCAACTCAAACAAAACTTCAGCAATCTGTTTTTATCATTCTGTTGAATAAAATCCGCAACCAAAGATCCAGCTAAAAGAATGGATACCCAAAAAAACGGTTCAAATGGCTTGCCAAATGGCTGCCAAAACGGAAACGCCAAAAATAAAATCGGGTAAGTGATCGCCGCGCCCGCTCGGTATTTCTTACTAAGGCCGATGAATGGCAATGCTAAAAATCCCGCAAAGCTTATTTCCGAAAGCGCGTCCCAAAAAATCCGATCTAGATTAAATTGGTAAACAAAAACTCCGACGATAAATAAAACAAAGAACCGGCGAATCGCTTTCAGCCGAGCCAGCCAAACCCCGTCCCGCTCAATGCCACGAATATAAGCAAGACGAAATCCCATTCCAACAATGAAAACAAAAAAAGGAGCCACGGTGTCAGCAAAACTCCAACCAGCCCCGTATTGATGCTTGAAGAAATCGGGCATAACGGAATATCGTCCAAGAACATTAACTAAAATCATTCCTAAAACAGCGAAGCCGCGAAATTGGTCAAGGGATCCATAACGAACCGGTTGCATTGGATGCTCCTGATTTTAAAGAACGTTTCTATAAACTGACTTGATTTTAATTGATTTGTATATTAAAATACAGCCAGTTTGGTTAACAACGCGCCGAGGGATAAAAGGAGGTAGCTTATGTATTGCCCCAAATGCGGACAAGCGATGATCCGGCTTGATTATTATGATCCTGAAGGACAGGTTTCTCCTTATAATATCGTTAGAGATAAAAAAGGCGAAGCTTGGGTATGCGCTTCCTGCCCCCACGACCCAAAAAAGGATGCGGAACGCCACGTAAAAGATTCCGCTTAGTTTTATCGGGCACATAATGTTTTTATGTGCTCGATTTTTATTTAAAAGAAAATCTGTAAACGCTGAACGCTTCCTGGCCGTAAAAATCCTTAAGCTGTAATTCCGGCGCCGCGCCGGATTTTTTTAAATTAACTTCTATTTGTTCGGCGTAAGAAAATGAAATCGGCCGAATGGTAGTTCCAGGACCAGCTTTTATAAAATAAAGGGTGAGTCCGGAAAAATTATCCTTTCCTCCTGATTCTATAATCTCCGCAAAACTACTGGCCGGCATAATCGGAATTCCCTGATAATATTGCCGGCGGCTGAAAAGCCACAGGCGCGCCGGCGTACTAATGCTGTCGTCGTAAATAATCCCGATTTTTCCCAAAGTATTCGGATAGCC
This sequence comes from Candidatus Harrisonbacteria bacterium RIFCSPHIGHO2_02_FULL_40_20, assembly GCA_001818675.1. Classification (GTDB taxonomy): domain Bacteria; phylum Patescibacteriota; class Minisyncoccia; order UBA6257; family WO2-44-18; genus 2-02-FULL-40-20. Next base: position 3,513 of record MHJF01000018.1, read on the forward strand.
AACGGCATATTTTTGGATAATCTGATCCAAATGCGGATTAGGATGACGAGGCGCCGTCTCCGGCCGCGCTCCGCCAAAAATTGATTCTAAATAATTATCTAATTTTACAATGCCATAATCAGGCGGATTGATAAAAACCGCGTTCACAGTCAAAAAAGATTCATAAATAAAAAATCCAGCAATTAAAACTCCAGCTGCTTTTTTGATTCGAGGCGCTCTAGCCCGATTAAAAATAAATAATAAAGCCAGCGCAACAAAAAATATTCCCGGAATTAGGTAAAAGGAAACGAATCGGATCGCGGAACCAACTCCAATCAGCATCAAGGTGATAAAAATTAACATCAGCGGCATCAGCCACCGAAAAGAAGATTGCGTAAAAAAAGTCGCGGCCATTCCAGCGATTGCCAATAATAAAAATGGGATAGAATAAATAGCGGTGATATTCGACAAGATTGCAGAAAACGGCTCCTGCGTTTTGCCGGAACTTTCGCCTTGCCACTCCGGAACAACTTGGCCAAAAAAATAAGAAAATTGCAGATCGAAATGCCCAAAAGAACCGTAAAAATAAAGATTATAAATAATCACCGGCAAAAATAAAATCGCCGCGATCAACAAAGAAAAATATAGATATTTATTTTTAAAAAATTGCCGATCCGCGATAATTAAAAATATAAAATAAGACGGGATTAAAAAAGTGGCGGTGTATTTAGCCAAAAAAGCTAAACCTAAAGTCAAACCAAAAAATAGCCAATGTTTTTTAGGCGCCTCCAAAAATCTCAAGAAAAAATATATATTGATGAGAATCAATAAAAACAAGGCTGATTCCATCATGCTTAAACGAGAAAGCGCGATATGAGAAAAACTGACTCCGGCAATCAAAACGCCCAAAACCGCGCCCAATTCTGAATTTTCCAAATTGAATTTGCTCAACAATTTCTGGAAAATTAGAAAAAATAAAAACAACGAGATAATGCCGGCCAACGCTGAGGGCAAACGGGCCACGAACAAAGAATCTTCAAAAAGACCGAAAAACCAATGCTGAATTAAAAAGAAAAGCGGCGGATGGTCATGAAAAGAAAGATAAGTCCACTTTGGCAAAGGCGCGTCTAGAAATAATTGAATGGGCGTTAATTGGCTCGGAGATTCCAAATAATCTAAATAACCGATAGAACGGAAAGCGTATAAACCCTCGTCAAAAAGCAATTCGCCAGAACCAAGATTCCATAAACGTAAAACCGCGCCAACAAAAATCGCGGAAACTAACCATAGCTTGATTCGGCTTCCCCCTGCCATTCTAAACATTATAAGGTAAAATTAAAAAATGGTGGTAAAAAAATTGATAGCAATTTTTGCGCTGGCGTTTTTGTTAAATCTGATTTGGGAAAATCTGCATTCATGGCTGTATGCCTATTATGAAGGCGGCGTAATAACCGAATGGATTTTACTGCGGGCAACGCTTTTTGACGCGATTTTTATTACTCTGCTAGCCATCCCCTTTTTAAAAATCTCTTATTTACAAAACCGGCTCTGGTATTCCATAATATTCGGAATAACCGCCGCTATTTTAATAGAATGGTTTGCATTGAATACCGGGCGTTGGGCCTACAGCGATGCTATGCCAATAATCCCTTTATTAAAAACCGGACTAACGCCTACCATCCAACTTGGCTTATTATCCTATCTCACATATAAATCAGTAATGCCAAAAATATGATCCCTTTTTCAGATTTTCAAAAAATTGAATTGCGCATTGGAAAAATTATTGCTGCTGAACGGGTTGAAAATTCAGATAAACTCTTAAAACTGCAAGTTGATATTGGTGAAAAAACCGAAACCAACCTGCCTGCCGTTAGGCAGGTTATTGCCGGCATTGGCAAGGCCTATGAACCAGACAAAATTGTTGGCCAACAAATTATAGTAGTTGCCAATCTTGAACCGAAAATGTTTACCCTTCGACTTAGCTCAGGGCAGATAAATCTGGAAAGCCAAGGAAT